>DATGGY010000100.1:0-57856 GCA_035308285.1 Bradyrhizobium sp.
GCATCGCGATCACGAAGGCTAAGGCTGACACAAGCAGGCAGACACGGGAATGGCCCCGCAAGGGGCCATTTTCCTTGTGTCAGTCCCATACCGGGCCGAGCGCGGGATTCACGCAGCGCCTGTCCTTGGGCAACGCCGCGATCGCCTGCCTGTCCTCGTCGTCGAGCCCGATATTCAGGGCGCCGAGATTCGCCTTCTGGCTTTCGGCTCGCGAGGCCTTTGGGATTGCGGCGACGCCATCCTGGTCGAGCAGCCACTTCAGCGCCACCTGCGAGGCGCTTGCGCCGTGCTTGCGGCCGATCGCCATGAGCGTAGCGTCGGACGCCACCTTGCCTTGCGCCAGCGGACAATAGGCCACCAGCGGGATCGATTTCGCCGCAAGATATTTGCGCAGCCTGGTCTGATCGAGCATCACGTGGTACTCGACCTGGTCGCAGGCAATCGGGGCCCTGATCTCCTCGACCACGGTTTTCAGCAGTGCGACGTTGAAATTGGCAACGCCGATGGCGCGGGTGCGGCCCTCCGCTTTCAGTTTCATCAGGGTTTCGAATACCGCCGGCAGGTCGATGTTTCTTGTCGGCCAGTGCACGAGATAAAGATCGACCCGATCGAGCCTGAGCTTTTTCAAGGAAGTCTCGAGCGCCCGTCGGATCGCATCCGGCGCGAGGTTTTCGTACCAGACTTTTGTCGTGACATGCAGGTCGGAGCGCGCGAGGCGCGACGCGGCGATGGCGGCGCCGATGGCGTCCTCGTTACCGTACATTTCCGCGGTGTCGATATGGCGATAACCCAGCGCCAGCGCGCTTTCGACCGCCGCGCGGCAGGCGTCGCCCTGCATCCGGAAAGTTCCGAGCCCGAGGCGCGGTAGACTGATGTCCTGCGTTCGCAGACGGTCCATTGAGTTACTCCCGAAGGCGACAAGCGGCTGCATGAGACAAAAGCAGCGCCACGTGAATTAATATGAGAGGTGAGGCGACGGATGAGACAATATTTTCCGCCGTTTGATAGTTTGCCTTCATCATGGCGCCCAAATCAAGGGCGGGTCAGCGGTGATGGCGTTCAGGATATTGCAGCGACGATGGCTCGCCAACGAGCTGTTTACGATCATAACAGCAATGCACGGAGAACTCAGATCGGCTGTGCCAGCAATTGTCCCGGCCGCGCGTCCGGCCGCGGCAGGATATCGACCGACCAGAGCACGCGGTCATCGACGTCCTTGAGCGTTACCGCCATGATTTCGGAATCGCCGTCGATATCGACGCGACCGAAAAATTGCAACCCGAAACAGGGCGCGAGATTTTCGCCCTGATCCACGCTGCATCCTTTCTGGAACATCGCTACCGGCCCAAACGTGTTGTCGAGCTCACCCGGCCCCCAGGTTCCGGCGTGAATGGGCCCTGAGACGAATTCCCAGAACGGTTCGAAATCCGAAAACACCGCCCGGTTCGGGTCATAATAATGCGCGGCGGTGTAATGCATGTCGGCGGTCAGCCACACGGTATTGCGGATGCCGGCGCGCTTGATGAAGGAGAGCAGATCGGCGATTTCATGTTCGCGCCGTTCCGGCGCCCCGTCGCCGAGCGCTACCGCATCCAGGCTGATCAATCCGATGGGAAGATCCGCAGCGATTACCTTCCAGGTCGCGTTGGAAGCCGCGAGTTCGCGCTTCAGCCAGGCAAGCTGGGTCGCGCCCAGGATGAAGGCTTCACTTGGGTCGTCGCGCTTGTTCCAGGTCGAATCGCGATAACTGCGCATGTCGATCATGAAGACGTCGAGCAGCGGCCCGTATCCGATCTTCCGGTAGATGCGGCCGGCATCGGTCGGAATCTCGCGGATTGGCATGAATTCGAAAAAAGCCCGGCGGGCGCGCTCGACCAAGCGAGACTTGCCGTCCTCGGTGTAGCCGGTCTGGTCGGCGGTTCCGATCGGCGACCAATCGTTGGTTACCTCATGATCGTCCCATTGCGCAAACATCGGCACCTGCGCGTTGAAGGCGCGCAAATTCTCGTCGAGCAGATTGTATTTGTAGTTGCCGCGAAATTGCGAAAGGCCGTGGGCGACTACAGATTTTTCCTCCGTCACGACATTGCGCCAGACGCTGCCGTCGGAGAGCTTCAGCTCCGAAGGGACCGGGCAATCGGCGTAGATGTGATCGCCGGAGTGAATGAAGAAATCGGGACGGTTTTGCAGCATGGTCCGATAAGTGCGCATGCCGCCGCGCGCGAGATCGATTCCCCAGCCCTGCCCTGCGGTGTCGCCCGACCAGACAAATGAAATCGAACTGTGATCGACCGGTGCCGTGCGGAAATGGCCGGTCTGTGTTTCGCCGGCCAACCCCGCTTCACTGGGGGCCTCGAACCGCACCTGATAAAAAATGTCCTGACCCGGCGGCAGACCCTCAAGCAGTACCTTCGCGGTGAAGTCACGATCGGACAGCGCGTCGGACGATGCGGCCGCAACAATTGTCTTGAAGCTTTCAACCGTGGAGCATTCCACGCGCATGCGCGCGGGCCGGTCCGCGTGCGCCCACACCATCGCGGAACCAGCCGAGACGTCGCCCGACTGGAGGCCGCACGCGATCCTCGGACGATCGGCGGCCCGGCTGAGATGGGGCCTTGCGAGACTTCCCGCGCTCGCGAGCGCGACGGTAGTGGCCGACCGGACCAGCAACTGGCGCCTTGTCAACGTTCCCTTCGCGCGAACCGCAATCGCCATTCCGGCACCCCCAGCGAATCACGACGGAGGGTGCCCGCCCAACTTGACTCCAGGCCGAAGGTTTTTTGACTCACCGCCTACGGTTTTGCGACAGGCGGATGACTCCGAGGTGGGGAACAGCCTTACGCGGTTCGCGCGTTCTGGATGCCACGCGAAGCGGGTGCGCTCGTTCTATCGCTTCCAGTTGCAGATGCCGCCCGATTTGCAGGGCCAGACCTGAATTCGGGCATCGAAGGCCTGGGCGTCGACGGGATTGCGAAGCTGACGGGCGAGCTTCGTACGCGCCAATTGGCGCTGCGGCACGGCGCGCTGGTGGACGACACGGGTGTTGCGAACCACGACCTTGGGCTCGACCGCGGGTTCGCTTCTCGCCTGGACGCGGTTGCTTCCGCGATCGACGGTCACATCAAGCGGGCCCGGCGTGAAGCCGGAGGCAGGACCCAGCGGCTTGGGCGAAAGCACCGCCCTGGAAAGGTCCAAGCCAAGGAATTCGTCCGCACGGTATTCGTCCGCCGCCGACAGACCGCTCCACGTCATTACAATCACGCCAACAGTAACAATGAACACATTCCTCAGGGCCATCGAGGCCTCCTGAAATACGCAAAGAGCAGCAATTTACAGACTTATCTAGGAGGCGTTCAGGCCAATTCCAGTGGATTTCACCGGCAAGGTTACCGCGGCGGGGCAACCCCCTTGCGAAGGCGGCCGGTGTTTACCAATCGCCGCTCCCGTCCAACGCGGCACGCATTGCAATAATACCATAAATTGCATCATGCGGCGATACATGCAAAAGGTGCGGGTGTTGAGATTTATTTGAACGTAATCAATGGTTCACTCGATTTGATGGGTGCTATAGGCTGCGTTTGCCGGCCTTAGATCAAGAATTGTCGAGTAAGCTGAAAGGATCGCTATGTTGGTTGCGTCGTCGTTGACCCGCTTTTTGCTCGCCTCAATCGGAGCCCTGTCGCTGGTCCTCTCAGCTCCGCAAGCCCGGGCCGAAGACAAAGTCCTGCGGGTGGGCACGTTGAAGCTTATTCACGGCATAACGCCATACTTTTATGAAAGGTTCGCGCCACCCGGCTACAAGATCGAAGTCATCCCGTTCGAGAGCCCGACCGACGGCAAGAACGCGGTGCTGACGGGCACCGTCGACACCTGCATCCACGGCATCGCCGCGTTTCTGCTCGGCGCCGCCGCAGGCGAACCAGTCGAGATCGTTGCCGCAGCGACCAACCGCGGCATGGGCATCGTCGCCGACGCCAAATCCGACATCAAGACCATCAACGACCTCAAGGGCAAGCGCGTGGCCATCTTCCCTGGTTCGACCCAGGAGGTCGTCATCCTCGAGCGCCTCAAGGCCGAAGGCATGACGATAAAAGATATTCAACCGATCCGGCTTTCGTTCAGCGACATGCCGGCCGCGCTCGCGCGGGGCGATATCGACGCCTATGTCGGCGCGGAGCCCGGCCCGGGCATCAGCCTGGCGAACGGCACCGGAAGGCTGGTCGAATATCCGTACTCCACGCCAATCGGCTCGCTCAACATGATCCTGTCCGCCAGCGAGAAGATGATCAAGGAGGACCCCGAGCGGCTCAAGATGATCATCGATATGCACAAGAAGGCGACGGACTACGCGATGGCGCATCCGGACGAAATGATTCAGGTCGCGATGCAGAAACTCGGCCAGCAGCGGGCATCGATCGAGATGGCTATACCCAACGTCGAATTGACCTGGAAGATCGACGACGATTTCATCAAGCACGCCAGGGCCTACAGTGAATTGATGGTCGAAAAGAAGCAGGTTCGGCAGGCGCCCGACATGTCGCGGGCGATCACCGAACAGTTCATGTAGAGGCGACGTGACCGATCACGCCACCACGATCCCTGCTGGCGCCGAAACGAGTCAGTCGGGAACCACCGCCGCCGCCATTCTTCGCCGTCAACGGCAGCGGATGGAAACGCTGCGCGCCATCGTTCTCGGCGCGGGTTTTCCGATTCTCCTGATCCTGATCTGGGACCGCGCCGTGGCCATCACCGGGACCCGTTTGATCCCGAGCCCGTATCAAGTCGCGGTGATGATGTACGACTTCACCTTTGGCGGCATCTATGACGACGCGTTCAGCGGCACGATCCTGACCCATGTCTGGAAGTCGATGCAGCGCGTCTACGGCGGCTTTTTCCTCGCAGCCTTGGTCGGAATCCCGTTGGGCATGATGATCGGCCGCATCAAGGTGCTGCGGCAATTGCTCGATCCGACCATCTCCCTGCTCCGCCCCATACCGGTCACGGCGTGGCTGCCGTTGTCGATGATCTTCTTTGGACTCGGGCCCAATGCGGCGATCTTCCTGGTCTTCCTCGGGGCGTTCTATCCGATCCTGCTGAACACGATGTTCGGGGTGCGCTCGATTGATCCGCGGCTGTTCGAGGCGGCCTCGATGCTTGGATGCTCGGGCGCCGGAATGTTCCGGCAGATCGTGCTTCCTGCTTCTTTGCCGGCGATCTTCAGTGGACTGCGGATCGCGCACGGCTTTGCCTGGATATTGATCGTGGTCGGAGAAATGACCGGCGTTCCCACCGGTCTCGGCTCGGTGGTGATGGACGGCCGAACGCTGTCGCGTACCGATCTTGTAATCACCGGCATGGTCGTTATCGGGGCCTGCGGTTTTATCACCGACAGGATCATCGTCGCGATCAGCAACCGCCTGTTGAGCTGGAGCCCGCAACACCGTGAATAGCGTGGCCCATTCAGACATCCTCACCGTCCGCGGCGTGACCAAGCGCTTTGCGGTTGGCGACGGCGAGGTCGAGGCCCTGGCGCCGGTCGACCTGACCATCCCGAAGGGTGAATTCGTCTGCCTGATCGGTGCCTCCGGCTGCGGGAAATCGACGCTCTTGCGCATCATCGCCGGCTTCGAGGAGCCGACGACGGGGGAGGTTTCGGTGGACGGCAACGCCATCACCGGCCCGGGCCGCGACCGCGGCATGGTCTTCCAGGATTACGCCCTGTTCCCCTGGATGACGGTAAGCGAGAACATCAGTTTTGGGCCGCGGCAACGCCAATTGCCGCGCGAGGAGATTACGAAAACGACCGACGAATTCGTCAGGATGGTCGGGCTTGAACGCTTCGCCGAGCGCTATCCGAACCAGTTGTCCGGCGGCATGAAGCAGCGCGTCGCGATTGCCCGCGTGCTCGCCAACAACGCCAATATCCTTTTGATGGACGAGCCGTTCGGCGCGCTCGACGCGCTGACCCGCGAACAGCTTCAGAACGAGTTGTTGCAGATCTGGAAGCGCACCGGCGTGACCACCATCTTCGTCACCCATTCGGTCGAGGAAGCCGTGCTGCTCGCCGATCGCGTGCTGGTCATGAGTGCGGGACCAGGGCGGATCGACAGCGATTTCGACGTCGATCTGGCGCGCCCACGCGATGTGTCATCGCCGGAATTCAACGCGCTGCGGCGCGACATCGCGCGCCGGCTGACCAGCCATCTGGTGCGGGCTTGACACCCGATTACGCGGTCGCCCAAATGATCCACGTGTTTTTCCGGGGCTTTCAAACATGACCGATCCAACTACACGATCCGCAGCCTCTGGCGCGGGGGTTCTCGAGCTGCTTCGCCGCTTCAAGGACGATTCAGTCTTGGCGGACCGGTACGGCGCAGACTGCCTGGAAAAGGCAAAGGCCACCGAGCCCGTGCTCAGGGCGTTCGAATATCTTCCCGTCGATGTCACGCGGCGGTCCGGGCCGCTGTCGGGAATTCCCGTGGCAATCAAGGACATCATCGCCACGTCCGACATGCCGACCACCAACGGATCGCCGATCTACCGGAACCATATTCCGGATCGCGACGCCTGGGTCGTCGAACGCTTGCGCAATCTCGGCGCCACGATCTTCGGCAAGACCGTCTCGACCGAGTTCGCCTGGCGTCATCCCGGCCCCACCACCAATCCCTGGAATTCGAAACATACCCCGGGCGGCTCGTCCTCGGGCTCGGCGGCCGCGGTCGCGGCCGGCATCGTGCCGCTGGCGCTCGGCACGCAGACGCAGGGCTCGGTGATCCGGCCCGCGGCCTTCAACGGCGTGGTTGGACTGAAGCCGAGTTTCGGCGCGATCCCGCGCGCCGGCGTGCACCCTTTGAGTCCCTCGCTCGACCATGTCGGCTTCTTCGCCCGCCGCCTGGACGACGTGGCCTATGCGCTGTCGCTGATATCAGCCACCAGCGACCTCGATCCGCATGGCCGGCCGTTGCCCCGATTTCAGGTCGATCCCGGTCAGGGCGTGACGCCGCTGGAAAAGCCGCGCTTTCGCATCGTGCGCTTCGAAAAATGGTCGCGGGCTGAAGCCGAACAAAAGACCGCCTTCGAGGCGGCAGTGGCGAAGCTGCGCGACGCCGGCGCCGTCATCGAAGAGCGCGAATGGGATGAACTTGATTCCAACTCGGGCGCCATCAATACCATCATGTCCAGCGAGGCCGCGCATATCTTCAACGGTCTCGTCGAGCGCTACGCCGACCGCACCAGCGATTTTCTGAAGTCGGCCGTGAAGGCCGGCAAGGATCTCTCAGCCTTTGCCTATCTCGGCGCCAGGGCCACCCAGGAAAGACTGCGGGCGGCCTTGCCCGGACAGATGTCGGGCTTCGACGCCATCCTGACCGTGCCGGCCTTCGGCGAAGCGCCGGAAGGCCTCGGCCATACCGGCGACCCCGAATATTGCGCGCCATGGACCCTGATCGGCGCGCCCGCGGTATCGCTGCCGGCGGGATTCAGCAAGAAGGGCCTTCCGCTCGGCATCCAGGTCGTGGGTTCCTACCGGCAGGACCATCACTTGTTGCGCGTGGCGAAATGGGTCGAGGGCGCCCTGCGGTTCGACCCGGGCATTCCAAGGATCGCCTCAGTCAAATAGTCCGCCTTGCGCTTCAAAGGGTGCTTTGTGAACAGGCACGGGATGGAGTGCGCGTACACTCTGATCGAGGCCGTCATCCCGGACGAAAATTAAACCCAGAGGATGCATATGATGAACTGGCTCGGTCCGGATGTTTGCTCAGCGGACTAGTTTGTCGTCGCCTCGCCGAGGTACACGGCTTTGACGCGGGTATCGCGCGCCACCTGCTCCGGCGATCCCTCCACCAGCAGCGCGCCGGAGACCAGGACCGAAATGCGATCGGCAAAACTGAACACGAGATCCATGTCGTGTTCGATCAGTAGAACCGTAACGTCTCGCGGCAGACCTGCCACCGCGGCGAGAATGTCGTGCCGCTCGCTTTCGGGCACGCCGGCAGCCGGTTCGTCCAGCAGCAGGACGCGCGGCTTGGTCGAAATGGCGAGGGCGATTTCGAGCAGCCGCTGTTTGCCGTAAGGCAGCGTCGCCGTCGGCTCGTTCATGACGTCAAGCAAATGAAACCGCGCGAGGTTGTCGGAAATTTCTCCGTTGATGTCGGCTCGCGAGCCCATTTTGCGCCACCAGTCGCCGCCGTGCCCTGCGCGCTCCGAAACCGCAAGGCCGATCGTCTCCAACGGAGTCAGATTTGGATAGAGCTGATTGATCTGGAACGTCCGCGACAATCCCCGCAGCACGCGTTTGTGGGTGGGCAGCGCGGCGATATCGCTTCCTTCCAGCAAGATGCGGCCGGAGTCGGGACGAAGAACGCCGGTGAGGAGATTGATCACGGTAGTCTTGCCCGCGCCATTGGGCCCTATCAGGGCATGGCGCGCACCGGTCTCGATGCGCAGCGAGAGATTCTTGGTAACGGCTAACCCGTCGAACCGTTTTTCAAGTCCGATGGTTTCCAGCACAGGCGTCAAATGAAATCTCCGACCTTCGGCTTCACCCCGGCGAACCGGTCAGGTGGCCAGTGCGGCCACCTGAGGAGGAAAGCATCAGGCGGCCTTGGCCGCTTCAACCGGCTCATTCGACAACAGCATGACCGCCGAGGCCGTGTTCGAGATCGGAATGTGATAGGAGCGCCGCAGCTCCTTCACCCGCCCCTGCATCGCCGCACGCGCAGCGATCCAGCACATCAGCTCCACACCTTGCGCGCCGGCTTTCTCGACGACGTCGAGTGCCGAATACTTATTGAGCGCGGAGACGTCGCCCGCAATCGCATCCATACATTCGCGATCGAAACCCTTGTTGATGAAACCCGCCCTCTCGCCGTCGAGCTGGTGCGACAGGCCGCCGCTGCCGAGAACGAGCACCCTCAAATTCTCACCATAGGATTCGATCGCCCGGCCGACCGCTCTGCCGAGATCGTAGCAGCGCTTGGGACCCGGCAGCGGATGCTGAATCGAATTGATGGCGATCGGCACGATGCGCACCGGCCACTTGCTGTCCGGATACATCAGCAGCATCGGGTTGGTGATCGCGTGATCGACGGTCATTTCCTGACACATGACGGGGTCGAATCCGTCGGCGACGATGCCATTGATGATATGCCACGACAGTTTCGGATCGCCCTTGAACGGCGCCGTCGTCGGAATGCCCCAGCCCTCGTCCTCGCTGACATATTCGGACGCTGCGCCCACGGCGAAGGTCGGCATCTTGTCGAGGAAGAAATTGAGGCCGTGGTCGTTGTAGAAAATCGCGACGACATCAGGCTTTTGCCTGCCGAGCCACTCGCGAGCCGGCGGGAAGGCGTCGAAGAACGGCTTCCAGTACGGCTCGTTCTGCTGTTTTCTTGCGATGGCATTGCCGATCGCCGGCACGTGCGACGTAAAGAAGCCTCCGATGATTCGAGACATTATTGCCTCCCTGCGTCCAGAAGTTTCTGTTTGAAAGCCTTGACCGACATGCCGGTCTGCTGGGCGCCGATGTCCTGGACGCCGAGGCCGAGAATGCCGGCGAGCTTGGCCAGGTAATAGGCGTTGCCGCCGGCCTCGATCATCTTCAGCACGCTGCCGCTGGCGAGCGCCGCTCGCTGTTCGGCCGTCAGCTTGTACTTGTCGAAATACGCGCCCTGGTCGGCTACGAATTTCTTGCGGTTTTCAGGATCGTTAAAGGAGTAGCACATCTTGTTGAGCTGGTAGCCCTTAGCCGCCTGCTCGCCGTCGAACACCGTGGTGCCTGCGATTTCGCGTTTTTGTGCCATGACGCGCTTCCCTTATCTCCAGCAGTCTTATCCGGCCGACGCTTCTGCGTGCGAGCCCTGATCCAGGCGGGCCCCGGATGCCGTTGGTGTCGGCTTGGCCTCGCCTGCCATATGATTTTCTTGTAAATGTAAGCGATCGCTGGCCCGTGCGATTTGTTCTGGATCAAATTCAAAACAAACTGCATTGCCAAAATGCCGGCCTATACAATCTTCGGCCGGCGAACGAAGTGCGTCCTCCGACGATAACAGCTACGACGTATCTGTTTCCTATGCCTTCTCGTCATTCCACGCTCGGGTTTCGCCCGAAATGTCGGCAGCAGTCCAACAAATCGCGTGAGCGAACAATGAGGCGCAATCGCCGGCATCCGCGGACTGTTCCGCGTATGAGGCATCTTCTTTCACTCGCGATGTATTCCGAGGGCAGTATGCAGCCTCGCGTCATGCGTCTCGAAATGCCGAGAGAACCATGCATCAAGTTTTTGCGCGAGTAATCGTTCGTCAAACCTGGCGCTGGCTTCAAAGTCTTCCATGATGTCGCGTATTTCATCCAATAATCGCTCATGATCATTTTTATGCTGGGTCAGTTGATCGTAACCTCGCTCGCGCATGAACCGTTCCTCAAGCGCAAAATGCGCCGAGATCGCTTTGAAAAGATCGCCAAAGAAGCCGATAACCGCTTCCTTCGAACCTTGCGACGTTGCCTCGTCGTAGAGACGATTGATGAGTTCGATCAGTTCCCGGTGCTCGTGATCGACGGCCCCGATACCGACGCTGTAACGCTTCTCCCAACGTAGCAAGCCCATGGTCCTTTCCTCAGCGAAAGATGAACTCGCCGCTTTCCGGCCGATAGTCGATGACAAACATTTGGCTCGGCGCGAATTCCACAGTGCCGCGACGTTCGTGATCGAAGCCCTCGGCGCGCGCGGTGTCCCGCATCCGCACCGCGACGTCGTATTTTCCGGCCGGCAGTACAAAGCGCTGATAGACGCGCGAAGGACCATCGCCTGCTATGCCGGTCGGCCGCAAGCTCGCTCGATAGATGTTGCGGCCATCAACATCGAGCTCGACGTAGATCGGCCTGCGCGCGCGCGGACAATCCTGTACCCGGCGCATGTTCGGCGGCTGCTTGGCGACTTCCTCCGGAGTGAACCTTCGGCATTCCCCCTTGCGATCCGCGCCATGTACGAAAGTCAGCATCATAATGCCGGAACCATCGGGGATTTGCCGATAGGTCGGGTGATCGGATAGCCATGCGACGCCGGCAAACAGCGCAGCAATGACAACGAACTGGGCCGCCACTTGCAATACCCTTATCATGAATCCCCCTTCAGCTCAGCGGGTTCACGGTTCTTGCCAGGCCGGGATGCGGCGCTCACCGGCAGCGGCGATCGCAGACGCATCGGCGGAAGGTCGGCAATGTGCGCGGCGAAATCGGCAATCGTGGATCGGACCTTTCCGCTCTCGAGCGGAGTTGCCCAGACTGTGGCTATTCGCTCTCGCGGAACCCGTGCGCGCAAGTAGGGGTCGCGCTGTCTCGCCAAGCGCTGCTCCGTCCATTGCACACCGAGCCGATTGTAGCAGGCATTTTCTGCGCAGCCTGCAACCACCACGCCGTCGGCAAGATCGCGACTGAGGACAAAATCAATCAGCGACGGCGGCGCCATCGCAACACAGGGTAACACGACCGTCGCATCGAGACGTCCGGCGGCCGCGCCATGCTCGCAGGCCAGCACGAGCACCCGACCCGGTTTCGCCAGCGTTGACGCGGCATCGATCACCCGCTCTCGCAACGTCTTGAGAGAGTAGTCGGGCAGGTCGATTCCCGTCTTGAGATCCTCCGAGCGGCGAAAAGGCGTCGAGGACGGGCATGCTCCGACGCAGATGCCACAGGAGACGCACAGCGAAGGGTTGACTGCTGCCTGCGTCGGGAATGGCATGCCATCGCTGCGAGGGACCATCCGGATGGCTTCGTAAGGGCAATCCTCGGCGCATCTGGCGCAGCCGTTGCAATGCGCCAGATCTACCTCCGCAGGCTTGGCCCTGCGCAGCGGCGGCAACCAGGGCATCAGGCCGATCATCAAGAAGAAGGCGCCGAGGAATGCCCAGACCGCGCCGTTGCCCCAAATGCCGGTCAAGGGATAGAGCGGCAGATAGAACCAGTCGAGGCCGACTTCGGCCGGCACTGTCGCCAGGTTGGCCTGCCCCTGGGACAGCGCAGGTTTCCAGATCGAAACCGCGACCAGGGCAATCAGCGACAGGATCGCCAGCGTTCGTGGAGGATTCATCTTCGGCCGCGAGATGCGAAGAATATGGATCCACATGACGAAAAGCAGGAACAACGGCACAGCCACATGCATGAACACCATCAGCGAAAAGAAGCGGCTGGTGAGCGTGCCGGTCGAGACGAAATTGCGGGCGATCGGCTCGCCGAAGATAGGTAGCCAGTCCAAGAGTTCAGAAGAGACGATTGCGACATACTGGGCAAGCTTGTCCCAGACCAGCCAGTAGCCGGTAATCCCCGAGGCGTAGAGCAGCCAGATGATGGGCAGTCCGGTGAACCAGGAGAACCAGCGGACGCCGCGATAACGATCCAGGGAAAATTCACGCAACAGATGAACCACCATCATCACGACCATCAGGTCCGAGGCATAACGGTGGAAGCTGCGCATGACTCCGGCGTGAAACCGGTAATCCAACGTCAAGTGTTCGACCGATTGATAGGCCCGCTCGATGCCGGTATCGAAGAAGACAAAGAGATAGATGCCGCTGACCGCGACGATCCAGAAGAAAAAGAAGCCTAGCGCGCCGAGTTGGGCGAGTGGATTAAGCGTCGTGGTGAACAAGCGGTCAAATGGCCGCTCGATCACCGAAAATCCTGCGCGAAGCACGCTGCGGATTGCGCCGATCACATCGCTCTCCGTTTCATTCGGCACCGACCGTTCATGCATGCGCCGAGCGAATCCACTCCCGAACAATGAGGGCACCTATCAACAGGAGTGAGAGAGCCGCGATCACGCTTCCAAACAATAGCCCGTAATCGACGCGGTAGTGGCGGGCGCCGGGATCGTAGGCGGTGCATATGAACTTGATGCGGTCCAGAATTCCGCTGAACGAGAACGACGTCGCAGTGCCGTAGATCAAGTATTTCAACGGCTCCATGAAGACCTGAAGAGGAAAATCCTCGCCATAGACATGGCGATAAACCTTGCCTTCCGGATCGACGATGGTGGTTTGCGTCAGGTGATCGAAGCCGCCGGCCACCGCGCGGTAACTGAAACCCAGATCGCCCAGCAACGCTTCGATAGTCGCGGCATCCGCGCTTGCGACCCGCCAGTTCGGGGACTTTATGCCCTGAATAGACGCAAAATGGCTCAGCCGTGCCGGGGTGTCGTTGCGTGCATCGAACCCAATTGTGAGCACGGCGAATCGATCTGGTCCGAAGACGCGCCCGGCCTCGGTGACTGCGTCGATAACATGCTGGGTGGTGAGCGGGCAAACCGAGCTGCAAGCCGTATAAACCAGACTGATAACCAACGGCTTGCCGCGGTAATCCCGCAGCGACAATGGCGATCCCTTCATATCGACCAGCGTGTAGTTTCCAAGCGGTCGTCCCAACGCCTTAGTTCCTTTGGCGATCGAAGCGGCGGGATCGAGCTGCAACGTTGCGGGCCCAGCCAAGGCCGGCGCAACGAGCAGGAGGGCGAGTGCCGCACATGCCGCAGCGCGACGCCCGGTCATGACCAATGCCGGACAGCGCCGGCGAGCAGCGCGCCCGCAATCAGCAGTGCGAGCTGTACAAGCGACGCGAAAAAATTCGCCATGGCGTTTTCCTTGGAAGGCGCACTATAGAGCTTCACGCTCTTCCAGACAAAATAGCCGCCTCCGATTCCGGCGCCGAGCCCATAAAGCGGCCCCGCGCCAAACCAAAGCGGCACGAGCGACACTGTGACGAGCGCGATCGAATGGATAAGAATTGCCAAGGTCCAGGCATAATCCGGAACGACCACCGGCAGCATTGGGATGCCGGCCCTTGCGTAGTCCTGGCCCTTGGCCGCCGCGAGGCTCCAGAAATGCGGCGGCGTCCACAAAAAAAGCGCGACCGCCAGGGCGGTGGGCACGACCTGCGGCGATGGATCGACGGCCGCAGCACCTGCGAGCACGGCGAAACTTCCGGCAAGGCCACCGATCACGATGTTCCAAGCGCTACGGCGCTTGAGCCACACCGTATAGAGAATGCCGTAGGTAAAGGCGCCAAGGAAGACGTAGACTGCAGCCATATTGCCTGCGGTCAGCGACGCAAGCGCAAGCGACGCTGCGAGCAATCCAAGAAATCCAGCTTGCCACCACGGGCTTGGCTTGAACGCTCCGCTTGCAAAAGGGCGCGCGCGAGTACGCCGCATCAACCGATCGATATCCCTCTCGTAGTAATGGTTGAAGGCACCGGCCGCACCGGAGGCGCCGAGGACCGCCAATGCGAGCCCCACGACCTGCCACCACGCCAAACCCGGGCCGTTTGCGACCGCGATACCGGCCAGTGCGCTCGCGGCAATCGCAACGCCAATCCTGAGCTTGAGGAGTGACATCGTCATTCCGACTGCGGCACGCATGTGGCTTCCCCTGTATGTGGCTATAGCAATCACCGGAACAGCCAAAGTTCCGACAGGTATTTCCAGTTGATGAAGTAGTAGAGGACGAAGCACACGAAGAAGATGGTCACCAGAATGATCGTGCCTGGAAGTTTCGGGTGGACTTCACTGCCGTAATGTGAAGCGGCCGCGGTTCCGCCCGAGTGCAAGGGAAAGGTCAATTTGTGGCCGCTCTTTATTTTTTCGCCGAACAACACCGTGCCCACGACGACCAGCACGAAGACTAGGCCGCCGAGGGCAGCGATGACGGCAAAGATGCCGTTGAGGCCCATCATCAGGAACGCTCCGGCCGAATACGCGAATGACAGGTTGGCGTCGCTGAAGGTGACGTCCCAGTGCCGCCGCGCGACGCCGAGGGTACCGGCGCCCATCATGAACAGAGAAATGCCCGCAGCGCCGATGCCGAAAAGGTAGGGTTGGATTTTCGCCAGCTTCGGCCAGATGATTTCGCGCTGGAATACCAGCGGCAAGACCAGGTAAGTCGCCGCCATGAAGGCCAGCGTCGTTCCCGCCACCACGGTGCCATGGAAGTGGCCCGGCACGTAGATGGTGTTGTGCATCAGCACGTTGAGCTGCTCGGTGCCGAGCACCACGCCGGAAATGCCGCCGATGAAGCCGAAAAAGACCAGAGAAAGGAACATCCCGGCGAACGCGGGATGACCCCACGGCGCCTTGCGAAGCCATTCGAACGCCCCTCGATTGAAACCATTCCTGCGCTGTGCTGCTTCAATCGCTCCGGGCACGGTGAGGCCGTGAACCATCGAACCAAGCACCGCCAGGTACATCATGTAGCTGGTGTTGACGATTTTCCAGCTCGCATCCAGGCCCGGCTCGGCCAGCAAGTGGTGAGCCGAGGCGAGCTGCAGGAACAGGATGTACATGAAGAACGCGGTACGGCTGACCTTCTCGCTGAGCGGCTTGGCGCCGACCAGCAGCGCGGCGATCAGATACCACAGCGAGACGTGGGCCGACACGTTGATCTGCTGCGAAGAGTGACCCATCGCCCACCACACGACCTTGTACATCAATGGATCGATGTCGGAGATCAGGCCGAGCGACCACAGCCAGGTCGGAATCAGGATGATCGCGCCAGAAGCGATCGTGAAGACCGCGATGATCGCCGCGGTGAGCGCGCCAAAGGTTACCAGCGGGATGGACCCCTCGTAGGTCCTTTCTTCCTTTGCGATCACGAGGGTTGCAAAAAAGATGGCGCATCCGATCAATGCGCCAACCGCGAACAAGACGAGACCAAGATAGAAATGCGGCTTGGCCTGCATTGGCGGATACGACGTGAACATCACGCTTGAATCGCCCTGTAGAACGGCAACGTTCGTCATGATCGCGCCGACGACCATCAACACAAAGCCCAACCAGGCGAATTTCGGCGCCGCCAACCGCGAATTCAGAAGGATCGCGGAGGCGAAATAGAGCACGGCGATTTCGAAGAAGATGATCCAGAACAGGAGCACGTTGGCCCCATGCCCGGTCAGCACGAGATAAAACCACTCGGCCGGCAGCAGATGCACCGCCGGCCAGCGCGTCAACGCCACCAACAGACCCATCAAGCCGCCGACGGCTAGGAAGATCACGGCCGCGACGGCATGAGCTTTGATCAGCGCCTGCGCGGCGGCATCGACCTTCAGCCCGGTATATTGACAGGTGCGGAATTCGGCCCTGGCCCCTATAGCCCCAACAACGGTTTCTGCGGTCATGGCCGACCTCCCTCCACCAGGCGTCGATCCGCCTCTGCCCGTTTCTTCTCTGTGACGTAGATCTTACCGGTCATGGTATGGTGACCGATCCCGCAGAACTCGTTGCAGACGATGCCAAATTCGCCGCTCTGGGTCGGCGTCAGCGAGATGATGTGCTCGAGTCCGGGATAGACCGAAATATTGATGTTGGTCGGCTGCAGCGAGAAGCCGTGCATCCAGTCGAGCGACGAGAGATGGATCCGGTAGCTGACGCCCTGTTCCAGCTCAAGGATCGGCCACCATTGCCAGAGCCTGGCGAGCAGGTAGACGTCGCCGCCGGGCTGCGGCTTCACGACCGGAATCCCCTGCTCCTCCCGCACCTGGAATTTCTTGGCAAAATTCTCGACCTTCTCCTCGTAAGCCGACGGCGCGATCCGGTACGCTTCCTTACTCAGGTTTTGCTGACCGATGAAATGCCAGGCGATCATGAAACCGAACATGAAGACGCCCCACAGGAAGGCGATCACGATCCAGACCAACTCGACTCTTTCAATGGGCGCGTTCCACCAAACTCGTCGTTCGGGCGGTGTGACGGCCATTTCAATCTCCCCTCATTAATTAGACTCGCGCCTTAGCGCGGTTGAAAGCAGCGCTCACTTAGCCAAGGGGATGGAGGCAACCTCCATCACACCCCAGATCAGATAAAGAACTGTCGGAATCGTCACGCCGAGAAAAAGCAACAAGAAGGGATTGTCGAGGATTCGCTGCATCGTGGGCAACCGCTCGGCTCCCGCTTGGTCTGTCGGCGGCAGTTCGATAGGCGGCATGGCATACCCCTGATCTTCCAATGAGGAAATCAAAACCTAACGCGCCCACCGGCCGTATCCTTGACCGCGGTCAAGGATGACTGGTGACGCAACAGAAATAATTGCTGATGCTTGAAACCCGTCTTCCTCGACCCCTATCTCGCGTTGCCGGATATCTCCCGGCTCTGTTTGGCGCCGGTCTATGCGTTGGCCTTGCTGCGATCGCGATAACCTTATGGGCAGAGGATTTCAGAGCGTCGGGACGCGTCTCTGATGTCATGCTGGTTTATGTCGGCGCCGAAGATTGTGCGCCTTGTCGAAGCTGGCACAACGGAGATGGCGCCGTCTTTCTTGCCTCCGAAGATTTCAAGCGCATCACTTATCGGGAGGTCAAATCGCCCCGCCTCGACGAGATCTTGAATGACGAAAATTGGCCGGATGATCTTCGCAGATACCGGAACCATCTCCGGCGCAGCGATGGGGTCCCGCTGTGGCTTGTGGTTTCGGACCACGAAATCGTGACGCAACGCTTTGGGGCAACGGAGTGGCGCACCAAGGTGTTGCCGACAATCCAATCGCTGCTCCGCTAGGGGCATCGATCAATTCAGGACAATCGAGCAGAGCCATGGGACTTGGCTTCGTCAGGCCTGAGCCTACCGTTCCAACCCCGGCCCTTGATCCGATCGCTCGCGATCAGCCGCCGAAGCCGCGCGACAGCGATTCGGGCTTGAGCCCAAGTCGTCCGGCAATCAGCGATTTGTCGTAAGGCAGTGAGATTGTGCAGGAGCCGTCCAAGCGCGGGCACAGGCTGACGAGAAACTCGGCGACGCGCTGCAGAGCGCTTTGTGAGGAAAGCTGTTCGACTTTCTGCACCAGCCGGTGCAGATACTGCGATGTCGACGCTATCATCGCAATGGCAATATCCGGCATCTCCCGAATGCAACTGACCACCTGGTGAGCCGGAATCATGACAACACGGGATTCAGTGACTGCGGAAGCCGTGGCAGGGTAGCGGCCTCCGATGAGGGCGACCCCCTCGGCAAAGCTCTCGCCTTTGGTCAGAACGTGAATAACTGCTTCGTCGCCAGCAGGCGTGATCCGGTAAAGCTTGATCCAGCCCTGGATGACGATGAAAAAGGCTGCGGCGGTTTCGCCTTGCCGGAACAAGGCTTCCCCAGGCTCGAGATCGACCACACTTGAATGCGCAAGAAGGGTCTGTACGGTCCGCGGATTGAGGCCACCGAGCACGGCGGTCTGCGAAGCGGTTTTCAAATCATCCAACGTAGGCGCAGACATGATTCAGTTTCCTCGATGATGAGTACTCCGCCTGCTTCGTTGCCTGCGGCTTTAAAGATTACTCCATGCGGACAAAGCGATTTGACCTGGATCAATTACATCGAAGAAAGGTTCGATTTTCCGGGACACCGTTTCTAGCCTTTGGGTGCGCTGCGGGTTGCACCGCAACATCGCGGTCACGAATCGGTCGGCATTTCTCGCAGGGCTGCTTGCGTCGCAGAGGTAGGTGAGCTCGAAAATCGCCTCAATGGCACTTACTTTTGCGCGCATTTTGTGGTAAAAGAGACTCCACTTCAGGGATAGGTTATGCGCCTCCTCGCCTCGACCGATATTGCCCTTCGCGTCTTGATGCTGCTCGGACGCCAGGAACCGGGTCAGAACGTCAATGTCGAACAAATAGCCAACCAGCTCGGCGGCCTGTCCCGGAACCATCTCCACAAGATCGTTCAGGATCTGGCGGCGTTCGGCATTTTGCGCACCGTGCGGGGGGGTGGCGGCGGCGTATCGCTTGCAAAGCCACTCTCTGACATACATCTGGGCGCATTGGTGCGCGTCCTGGAGACGGATCAAGCAATTGTCGAATGCTTCCGCGAGGACGGCGGTGAATGCGTCCTGGATTCCGGTTGCCGTTTGCGCGGCATGCTGCGCAAGGCCCAGGAATGCTTTTACAAGAGCCTGGATGAGCACACCCTCGCCGACTGTGCGGCCGGTCCGTGGTTTGCCTCGATTAACAAGTTGGCGCCCAAGGCCTCGAAACGCAGCGCCAACGCCTGACCGCATCGAGGTTGGGTTTGAACTGAACGTGAGACCCGTGATGGAACGTCCAACCATTGTTCTAGGCGTCGACATGATGGATGAGGACCATCTCAGAATCGAAAGGATGTTCGAGGCTGCATCTTGTGCGCCGGACGAGGATCTGGCGGCCCTGTACTGGGACGTTGCCGAAGAGCTGGCTGTGCATTTTGCCCGCGAAGAGGAATTTCTGAGGGAAAAGCAGTTTCCGGGACTGCACTGTCACGTTGCGCAGCACAATGTTCTCCTCGCGGAAATGGTCCACGGCGAGCCTTCGAAGTCTGCCAGCGGAGAGTTGCGACGGCATATGCAATTCACCCTGCCACAATTGGTTTTGTCGCATGTAACGACAATGGATCGAATGGCGGCGGCTTTTCTTAAAGGTGAACTGGCGCAGGCCGATTTCGACGTGTTGCGACTGCCGTTGCCCGGGTCAGTCGAATGACCGACTGGCTGACCGTTGCGCGCGCTGTTCATGTCGTGGCGGTGGTGCACTGGATCGGCGGGCTTCTGTTCGTCACGTTCGTCGTCCTGCCGAGTTTGCTTGAAACTGAGGCGCCGCGACGCCTGGCCCTATTCGATGCCCTCGAACGCCGTTTTGCGGCGCAGGCGCGTGCGTCGACGCTTCTCGTCGGCTTGTCGGGCTTCTATATGCTGTATTCCTACGAACTTTGGGGACGGGTCGCGGACCCACGCTTCTGGTGGCTTGACGCGATGATCGGCCTGTGGGCGGTTTTCACTGCAATGCTGTTCGTTGTCGAACCCCTGTTCCTGCACGCGTGGTTTGATGCGCGCGCCCGACGCGATCCCGATCGCGCTTTTCGTGCGGTGTTGCGCGCACATCGGGTCTTGAGTTTGGTCGCCGTCATAACCGTCCTGGGTGCGGTCGGCGGCGCGCATGGATTGTTCTGATCACAAGACGTTGTTGTCTTGAGATATGTCGCCGCTGAAGCACCTCCTCCTGCCGCGCGGCGCCCCGTGAAATCCCCCGCTAGAGGTTTCGAGAATGCCGTTGGCGCTCGTTATGGCGTGAAGCGCGGGAAGAGGATGTTGTTCTCTGTATGTATGTGCTCCATGACGTCATCCGTCAGCTTGCGCGCGCCGGCATAGAGGGCCCGCCACGTCGTGCAGGCTTCCGCGGGCGGCGTGAAGTCGTTGGTCAGCGCTTCGAGCCTGCGCAGGTTTTCGCCGTGGTCGTCGTGCTCGGACAACATGACCGCGATCGGATGGCAGATCATTGGATGCCCGCCGGCGCGCATCATCGGGAACAGCATTTGCTCTTCCTTCTGCATGTGCGATTCAAGCTCGTCGCCGATGCGCTGCAATAGATCCGCAAGGCCGGCCGGCACCGAGGTAACTTCGGAATGCACGGCCTCCACGCGCCGCGCGAGCTTGACCAGCTCGGGGATTTCACGCCGATGCGCTTCGTGGAAGCGGGTCAGGATCATGTCGATCAGCCCATCCGTATCGCCTGGCACATCGCTGGACGCCGCCGCCGCTTCGAGCTCCTGGAGCCGAGCGGTCAGCGCGTCAGGTTCCTTTTGCTTGGCCGCCATTGCTTCGGCGAGCGTTGCCTTGCCACCGCAGCAGAAGTCGAGCTTTTCCGAACGGAACAGGGCGGTCGCGCCGGGCAGCGTAGATGCGATGTCGGCAAGCGTACGGCTGGCGAAATCGGTCTGAGCGGATGCACTCATGATCTTTGCCTCCTGTGCGAGCGATGGTGTTTGGTAAGTGGTATTATAAATACCACTTAATGAATAGATAAAATCTGAGAATGTCAATATCGCTTTAGGATAGCAGCATCCGGAGCCGACAAACCGCGCGGCTGGCGCCGATCATTTCCCTGCTGCTTCGCGTTCGCGCAGCCTAAAACGCTGAATCTTACCGGTGGCGGTTTTTGGCAGGTCCGCCAGGAACTCGATCGTCCGCGGGTACTTATAGGCGGCCAGGCGGCCCTTCACGAATGTCTTGAGATCGGCGTCGCTCGCATTCGAACCGGGCTTCAGCACAACGAAGGCCTTGGTCTTGGTAAGACCGTTATTGTCGGGCACGCCGATGACTGCGGCTTCCAGGACGGACGGGTGCTGAATGAGCGTAGATTCGACCTCGAACGGAGATACATAGACTCCACTGACCTTGAGCATGTCGTCGCTGCGGCCGGCATAGGTGAAGGATCCATCGTCGGCATTGTGCACATATTTGTCGCCGCTCTTGGTCCAGGCGCCCTGGAAGGTCTCGCGCGACTTGTCTCGATCGCCCCAATACATCAGGGCCGAGCTGGGCCCTTGTATATAGAGATCGCCTGGCTCGCCGTCGGGCACCGGCTGCCCGTTTTCGCCACGCAGTTCGACGCGATAACCTGGAACCGGCCAGCCTGTGGTGCCGTAGCGTACTTTCCCCGGACGGTTCGACAGGAAGATGTGAAGCATCTCGGTAGAACCGATACCGTCGATGATTTCGCAACCGAAATGTGCCGTGAAGCGCTCCCCCAATTCGCCGGGCAGCGCTTCACCCGCCGAGGAGCACAGACGCAGAGATACCTCATTGCTCGCCGGGAGATCGGGAGAGGCGAGCATTCCGGCATAGCCGGTCGGGGCACCGAAGAAAATCGTCGGGCGTACACCGTCCGCTTCACCGCGCCAGCGCCTGAATGTCGCCTCGGGTGTCGGTCGCTCGGCCATGAGAATCGTGGTCGCGCCCACGCTCAGAGGGAAGCTCAGTGCGTTACCAAGGCCATAGGCGAAGAAGAGCTTGGCCGCGGAAAAACAAACGTCATGCTCAGTAATGCCCAGCACCGGTCTGCCATACAATTCTGCGGTCCAGTATGGATTGGCGTGGCTGTGTAGCGTGGCCTTGGGACGGCCGGTGGAGCCCGAGGAATAAAGCCAGAAGCCAGGGTCGTCGGGACGCGTCTCGGCGGGCGCCGGCAACGGCGCGTGTTGGCCGAGCAACGAATCCAGCACTGCCTCACCCGGCGCAAGAGGTCCGCCGGGACGTGAAACGATCACGGCCTTCACCTCGTGTCCGCCCTGAGCCCCGGCCCTTGTCATGGCTTCCCGCAGTGCCGGCAGCAGCGCACCCGATACCATTACTGCCTGCGAACGGCTGTTCTGCAGCATGTAGGCGTAATCGTCGACCGTCAGGAGCGTGTTGACGGCTACCGGCACGATGCCCGCGTACATCGCGCCGAGGAATGCCACAGGCCAGTCATTGCAATCGTGCATCAGCAACAACACGCGCTCCTCGCGACGCACCCTGACACCCAGCAGCGCGGCGGCCGCGCGTTGGATTTGCTCGGTCAATTCGCCGAAGCTCAAGCGGCCGCGGTCGTCGACGTAGGCTGTCTTGGATGAGCGCTGGAGGTTGCGCCTGATGAGGTGTTCCGCGAAATTGAAATGCTCGCCGGGCGCCTGGACTTCGGGTCGGGTTGTCACGTTTGCATCCTCGGTGCTCTGGCCGCTGGCCTCGCTGAACGCCCGACGCACGGCACGGTCCGGTCCGCCATGCGACGACGTAAGCAATATAGATCAATGACTTGTTATAAAATTGATACAGATCAACCAATACAGCAATACATTGATATATCGGTTGAGTCTCCCGTCGATCGAAGATTACGGGGACCAAGGGCGAGCATTGTCGCCGTCTCGAACGCAGCCGGTGGAATCGGCGATCACGGCGCGACAGGCTCAGGAATTCTGTCGAGTCGACCCCGGCATGGTGACACGACGTCAGCCCAACAGGAGGGGAACATGACGGCTTATGAGGACATCATCTTTGAGGAGCGTCCGATGGGCGTCGCGCGGATCACGATCAACCGGCCCAAGAGTTACAACGCCTTTCGCGGCAAGACGGTCGAGGAACTCATCCACGCATTTCAGCGCGCTGGCTGGGCCAAGTCGATCGGCGTTATCGTTCTGACCGGCGCCGGCGACAAGGCGTTTTGCACCGGTGGTGACCAAGGCGCGCATGACGGACAATATGACGGCCGGGGCACGATCGGACTGCCCATCGACGAGTTCCAGAGCGTAATCCGCGATATGCCCAAGCCGGTTATTGCCCGGGTCAACGGCTTTGCGATCGGCGGCGGCAACGTGCTTGCGGCGATTTGCGATCTGACGATTGCTTCGGATCGTGCGCAATTCGGTCAGGTGGGGCCGAAGGTCGGCTCCGTCGATCCCGGATTCGGAACCGCCTATCTGGCGCGAGTGGTCGGCGAGAAGAAGGCTCGGGAGATGTGGTATCTGTGCCGGCGCTACACGGCAGCACAGGCGGTGGAGATGGGGCTCGCCAATATCGTAGTCCCCCACGACGAGCTCGACGCCGAGGTCGATCGCTGGTGTGAGGAACTGCTTGAACGCAGTCCGACGGCACTTGCCCTCGCCAAGCGCTCTTTCAATGCGGATACGGAATCGATCCGCGGCATCTCCAGCATGGGTATGCAGGCGCTCAGTATTTACTACGACACCGAGGAATCAAAAGAGGGCGGTCGGGCGTATCGCGAGAAGCGCAAGCCCGATTTCCGCAAGTTTAATCGCTGATTCAATTCAGCACGACTAACGCGCGAACCCGATGTGCCATCGAGAGTTGCAAGATGTTGAAAGGCTGCGTATCGGTCAGAGCTTCGTCAGTGCAGTCTTGAGGCGATCGAGCAGCCGGTAGAGCATGACCTGGTCATCCTGGCCGAAGTTAGTCAGAGCCGCCGAGTAAAAGGCCTCAATCGGCTCCAGCATGCGGATCCAAGTCGACTTGCCTTCGGCCGTCAGGCGAATGCGCCTGCTGCGCCCATCGTCCTTGTCCTTGACGCGCCTGATCCAGCGGCGCCCCTCCAGCCGATCAAGCACGGCCGTCAGATTCTGGCGGCTGACTTCGAGAAATTCGATCAGCTCCTTGACCGTCATTCCGCCGTCGCGGACCAGCGGCCGCGCCAGAGCGCCCAACACGGCCCATTGCTGCGTCGTGGTTCCGAATTTGCCGACGTAGCGCGTCCCCTGCTTATGCATCAGGTTCGAGGCCTGATAGAGACGGAAGAAAACCCGATTGGCGACCTCGAACTCGACACCATTGTTCGCAGATACCACAGCCAACACCATTGCCTCGATTGTCGGAGAATTACCTTCGATGTCATATTAGCAAGCCACTTATGGATTTCATCTCGGCGATGCATCATTGCATTGATATATTTTTTCGGTTACGTCCTTGACGCAATTTTTCAGCCGACCCAGTCTCGGCGCTTAGATAAAATTCCATAAAATTCAAATACTTACGTGTACTTCGGTCGCCAAGCTCGCCCGCGCGATCGTCCGCTGCCTTTGCTTCAGATCAATGAAGACCCGCCATTCAGGCATCTAATCCGCAAACAAGAGCAAAGCGGGAGACAGGGATGAATACGCAGATCAAGCCGACGGAAGAAATTCCATTCGGAGATATCGAAATACGGACGGCTCTGGCCGAGGATATTCCTTCGATCGTAAGTCTCGACGAAAAGACCACCGGCCAGGCCAAGCTCCAATATTGGCAGGAATTGTTCGCGCATTTTCAACAGTCGCGCGGGGCTGGCAGAGCGTTTCTTGTGGCCGAACAGGAGGGTCGGGTGGTAGGCTTCATTACCGGCGAAGTGAGAGCTTTCGAATTCGGGTCGGAGCCTTGTGGTTGGGTTTTTGCCTTGAACGTCGATCCGGAGATTCGCGTTCACAGCGTCGGAACCCGGCTTTTCGAGACGCTATGCGAAACCTTCGGGCGGGCTGGGGTGGAGAAAGTACGAACAATGCTGAATCGCGAGAATCATCTCGTCCTGTCTTTCTTTCGAAGTCTGGGGATGATGGCTGGACCGTTTATTCAGTTAGAGAAAGACCTCGACTAAGCCTTTAGGGTCGCACTGGATCCATTACGGCGCTGTGGTCCGGCGCAATCAAAAGAACGAAGGCGATGAAATTACAAAAAGCGACGCTTTGCGGACTTTATGCGGTGCTGGAACTCGCGGGCCATCCCGATCAGCAGATTGCGGCCGGCGAAATTGCCGCGAAATACGATATTTCGCTCAATCACCTGGCCAAGGTTCTGCGCAGTCTGGTGCGCGCGAAGCTCGTGGAATCAGTGCGCGGCGCCGGCGGGGGCTACCGCTTCTCGGGGAACCCAAAGCGGGTGACACTGCTCGACGTGATCGAATTGTTCGAGGTGGTCGGCCGCGACGCCGAAGACTCTCCGCCCGTCGACCAGGATGAGGGCCGCGCCCTGCATAAGGTGCTTCGGGAGGTCGACGACACCGCGATCGCAACGCTGAGTTCTATATCAATCACCACGCTGCTCAGAATCGTCGAGAAGCAGAAACACGGCGCAAAAGGGGAAAGCAGAGTCTCGGCCCGTTCTGCCGCGGAAGGCGCCTGAATACGCCCCATCTAGACCAAGTGGCGCCGAAACTAGGCTTGGGTTTCGGCAAGAAGCCGCGTTGCGATGACGAGTTTCTGTACCTCGCTTGCGCCTTCATAGATTCGCAGCGCCCTGATCTCGCGATAGAGCTTCTCGGCGATGTGGCCGTGGGTGACCCCTTGCCCGCCGAATATCTGTACTGCCGAGTCAATTACCTTCTGCGCCTCCTCGGTGGCAAAGAGCTTCGCCATGCTGGATTCCCGACTGATGCGGGTACCCTTGACGTCCTTGGTCCAGGCAGCGCGGTAGATCAACAATGCAGCCGCATCGATAGCGAGCGCCATGTCAGCAAGCTTGGCGCGCGTGAGCTGGAAATCGGACAAATATTGACCGAACAATTTGCGCGTGCTCGCATGTTTGAGCGCTTCATCCAGCGCCCGGCGCGCGAAGCCGAGTGCTGCGGCCCCTACGGTCGAACGGAATACATCGAGTGTGGCCATAGCGATCCGGAACCCGGCGCCCGGCGATCCTAACATATGCGCGGCCGGCACTTTTACCCCATCGAAGGCAAGCGTGCCGATCGGGTGAGGCGCGATGAGATCGATAACCTTTGCAACCGAGAATCCGGGCGTATCGGCTTCGACCACAAACGCTGAAAGACCCTTGGCGCCTGGGGCTTCGCCGGTGCGGGCAAAGACAACATAAAGACCGGCGATGCCGGCGTTCGAAATCCAGGTCTTCGTCCCGTCGAGCCGCCATTGATTGCCGTCCGGCTGCGCCCGCATGGCGAGCGCCGAAACGTCGGACCCTGCCTCCTTTTCCGACAGCGCAAAGGCAGAAATCGTTGTTCCCTGCGCGACCGACGGTAGCCAGCGTTCTTTTTGTTCCTCGGTGCCGAACAGGCTGATGGGACCGCTACCCAAACCCTGCATGGCGAAGGAAAAATCGGCCAACCCTGCGTGGCGCGCCAAAACCTCGCGGCAGATGCACAGGCTGCGCGCATCGAGCGACCCGCGCAGCGAACGGTCGCGGCCGACCGCGGTAGAGAGCAACCCCGCCTTGCCCATCTCGGCGACCATCAGGCGAACGGTCGCGGCAGCATCGGCGCTGGTCTCACCCTCGCCGCTCAACCTCGATATGTTCGCGACCGCCCAGGCCTCGACGCGATCATGTAACTCCAGGTGCCGCGGCGAGAGGAACGGCCAAGACAGGAAGCTCCGGTCAGCCATCAATCCCCCTCGAAGATGGGCTTCTGCTTGGCAACGAAGGCGCGATACGCCCGGCCGTAGTCTTTTGTCTGCATGCAGATCGCCTGCGCTTGCGCCTCGGCCTCGATGGCGGAATCGACGTCGAGCGCCCATTCCTGATGTAAGCAGGATTTCGTCATGGCATGGCCAAACGTCGGGCCATCTGCAAGTTCCTTCGCTAAGGCCTGCGCCGCGGCAAGAACCTCATCCGGCGCCACAACGCGATTGAAGAAACCCCATTTGTCTCCCTCTTCGCTGGTCATCGCGCGTCCGGTGTAGAGTAGCTCCGACGCCCGACCTTGCCCGATGATGCGCGGCAGGATTGCGCAGGCGCCCATGTCGGCGCCGGCGAGCCCGACACGGACAAACAGGAATGCCGTCTTCGCCCGCGGTGTGCCAAACCGGATATCGGACGCCATGGCGATGATTGCGCCCGCGCCCGCGCAGATGCCGTCGACCGCCGCGATAATTGGCTGCGGACAATGCCGCATCGCCTTGACCAGATCGCCCGTCATACGGGTAAAGGCGAGAAGGCCCTGCATGTCGCCGGCTTCCTGCAATTTCACCAAGGGACCGATAATCTCATGCACATCGCCGCCCGAGCAGAAGTTGCCGCCCGCGCCGGTGACGACCACGGTTCTTACGTCGCCCGCATATGACAGACCTCGAAACAAATCCCTGAGCTCGGCGTAGCTCTCGAAGGTCAGGGGGTTCTTGCGCTCCGGTCGGTTCAGGGTGATGGTCGCAACCTTCTCGGAGACTTCCCATTGAAAATGTGTTGCTTTGTACTCGGCGGCTTTGAACGTCTGCACGGGCGTCTCCCTGTCTGGCGGCAGTCTATTAGGCCATCGTTAATCCACCGGACACGCTAAGCGTCTGACCGGTGATGTAGTTTGACAAATCGCTGGCGAAGAACAGAATGGCGTTCGCTACATCCACAGGCTGGCCGAACCGCCGCATCGGAATTGCGCGCTTGAACGCCTCCAGGTGGCTCTCTGGCAAAACCATCAACATGGGAGTTTCGGTAGGCCCGGGACACACGCAATTCACATTGATGGAATAGCGCGCCATCTCGCGGGCCAGCCCCTTGCTGAAGGCTATCAGGCCACCTTTTGCGCCGGAATAGACGGTTTCACCCGAACTGCCGACGCGCCCCGCGTCGCTTGCGATGTTGACGATCTTGCCCGACCGCCGATCGATCATCGGCCCGAGCAAGGCACGCGTGAGCTTGATCGGCCCCAGCATATTGATGTCGACGACGCGTTCCCAGAATCCCGCGTCATTTTCGACGAACGGTTGTCCCTTACCAAAGCCGGCGCCATTCACCAGGACATGCACCTCGCCGCGACTCAGCACGAATTTTGCAAAGGCGGCAATGGACTCATCGGATGCGACATCGATCTGCATAAAGCAGGCCGCCAGATTGTTTTTTCGAAGCCGCTCGGCCACCTCCTCGCCCTTGTCGGCGGAAAGATCGGCAATGACGACGTCTGCGCCGGCGTGGGCAAGGATCTCGGCGGTCGCACGGCCGATACCGGAGGCGGCACCCGTGACTACAGCGGTTTTTCCTTCGAGCCTCATGTTTGAACCCTCACTTGTCGAGAAATGCCTTGATCCTGTTGCGGGTATCGGCGGCGTTGAACAGTTTGTGGGTCTCCAGAAGTTCGATCAGCATGCCAGAGCCGATCGGAGCATCGGCCGCGCTGAAACAGTGCTTGCATGCGGTCAGCGCCGACGGCGATAAGGCTGCGATCCGATCGGCAACACCATTGGCGAAAGCGGTCAATTGGTCCCCCGGCACCGCCCATTGCACCAGTCCGAGATTGCGGGCCTCTGCGCCGGTAATGACCTCGGCCGTCAGAATTAGTCGGCGCGCGACGCCGGGACCGGCGAGGCGCGACAGCCGCTGCGTGCCGCCCGCTCCTGGCAGCAGACCCAGGCGAGCCTCCGGCAGGCCGAGCGGAACGCTCTCGGCCGCAACACGCAAATCACAGGCGAGCGCCAGTTCAAACCCGCCGCCATGCGCAGCGCCGCCGATCTCGGCGATGACGACCTGCGGCAGGGCTTCGATGCGATCGAAAAGGCGCTGCATGCGCCGGACCGTTTCGATCATCCGTCCCGGGCCATCTTCGCTCGTGAAGCAGTCGCGCATCAATTTCAGATCGACGCCCGCTGAAAAAATTCTCTGCGACGAACGGATCAACAGCACCGAGATGTTCTGTTGCAGTCCCAGATCGTCGAGGACTGCCCCGAAACCGTCGATCCATTCGCGATTGACCGCGTTGACCGGCGCACGTCCCATCGTGAGTTCAAGAATTGCGCCCCTGGTGTCGGCCTTGAACATTCAGGAATGCCCCATCTCGCGCAGCAGGAAGCGCTGCAATTTTCCGCTTGGAGTTCTGGGTAAATTGTCGACAAACACGATCCACCGCGGATACTTCCACGGACCAATCGTCCGCTTCACATGGACCTTGAGTTCCTCGTAAAGCATCTGATCGGAATCGCTCGCGGCACAGTCACCAAGCACCACAAATGCCTTTGGTTTGATGAGGCCATCTGCGTCCTCGGCGGGCACGACAGCGGCCTCGATGACCAGCGGATGGCTGGTCAATGCTTCCTCGATTTCGAACGGCGATACCCAAATTCCGCTGACCTTGAACATATCGTCGGTACGGCCGCAGTATGTGTAGACCCCGTCCGGACGCCGAAAGTATTTGTCGCCGGTTCGGGTCCACTCGCCGACGAAGGTGCGACGCGATTTCGCGCGTTGGTTCCAGTAGCCTGCTGCCGCCGATTCGCCGTTTACCAGAAGCTCGCCAATTTCATTGTCGCTGACGTCGCGCCCTTCTTCGTCAACCAGCCGGAGCTTGTAGCCATTCACAGGCGTGCCCGATGTGCCGTACTCAACGGCCTTTGGCAGATTGGTCAGAAAGAGATGCCCCATCTCGGTCGAGCCGACGCCGTTCACGATATCGAGCCCAAACCGCTTCTTCCAGGCCGCTCCAATATGCGCCGGCAATGGTTCACCGGCGGAAAAACACAACCGCAGTCGGTCCGACAGCTTCTCCGGCGTGCATTCCGGATCGGCAAGAATCGCCGCGTAGAGCGTCGGAACCGCGAAAAACATTGTCGGCTGATAACCCCGAAGTACCTCGAATACGGTCTGCGGGGTCGGTCGCTCCGGATAAAATACTGAAGTCGCCCCCACCCACATCGAGCAAAACATCGCGTTTCCGAGGCCATAGGAAAAAAACAGCTTCGCGGCCGAAAAGACGACGTCGTCCTCGCGATAGCCGATGCGGCGCTTGCCGGCGCTCTCCGCCACGAACCTAGGACTCGAGTGCACATGCATGACGCCTTTGGGCATTCCGGTCGTGCCTGACGAATACAGCCAATAGGCGATATCGTCGGCGCAGGTCTGCGCCGGCGCGGAGCCTTCATTCTCAGCGGCCAAGAGCGTGTCTAGGCGTGGCATCGTCGCAGGACCGCCCCCGACGACCACGATCCCCTTTAGATCCGGCAGGCCAACCGCTGCCTCTTCGATAAGAGGAAGCAGAGCGGTCGAAACAAATACCGCCCTGGAGCGCGAATCCTGGAGCAGATAGCGATATTGGTCGGCGGTTAACCGGGTATTGAGCAGAACCGGAACGACGCCGGCCCGTACGGCCCCCCAAAACAGAACCGGGAAATCAGCCGTATCGAGCAAGACCAGTGCAATCCGGTTTTCTCTTTCGATGCCGAGACGCGCGAGCATCGGGCCAATACGCGCTGCGGCGTCCTGCAGCTCCCTGTAGGTGAGATTACGCGAGGGATCGATGAAAGCGGTTTTGTCACCCCGGCCCTCGGCGACGTTCCGATCAACGAAATCGACAGTAGCGTTGTAATCACGAACCGTCATCGCCGGCCTCGCCGATCAATCCGGATTGCCCTGTCTAACGACGAATTCAGAGCCGTTCCTTGACTTCGGTTAGGCCAAACTCCGGGAGTTCGGGCGATTTAGTCGGGTGTCTTGACTTTTGTCATGGAACGCCCGTGGCAAAGGGTGGACATTTGGTTTTCGCAGGAGGATTCCGATGCATGCACCTGCACCGCAAAAGACGATGCGTCTATTGAAACTGAAGCTCAATGGACGGATGCGCGAAGACGCGGTTTCAGAAGGACAGCTATTGGTCGACTATTTGCGCGAAGTCGTTCAACTCACGGGCGTGAAGACCGGCTGTGACGGCGGCGAGTGCGGGGCGTGCACCGTATTGATAGACGACGAGCCGGTGCCGTCTTGTATCGTGCTTGCGGTTCGTTGCGAGGGCCGCCATGTCGAAACTATTGAAGGTCTGACCAGACACGGCAAGCTCAGCCGGCTGCAAAGCGCCTTTCACGAGAAGCTCGGTGCTCAGTGCGGCTTTTGCACGCCAGGAATGATCATGGCGGCGGAGGGTCTGCTACGCCGTAATCCGTCGCCAACAGACGAGCAAATACGTTCCGCACTGTCTGGAAATCTCTGCCGCTGCACTGGTTATGTGAAAATTCTCGAATCGGTCAGGTCGGCAGCGGAGACCAATCCATGATGGCAGAACCGACCAAGCAGGGCGGCCTCAGCCGCCGCGGCGTTCCGCTGATCGACGGGGTCGAGAAGGTCACCGGCCGCGCACGTTACACCGCTGATCTGGATCATGCCGGCGCCCTGGTCGGGCGCATCCTCCGTAGCCCGGTGAGCCACGGCGAAATCATCAGGCTTGACGTGTCCCGGGCCCGCGCGCTGGAAGGTGTCGAGGCAATCGTCATCGGCGACGACTGCGACTTGCCCTACGGCGTCCTGCCGATCGCCATGAACGAGTATCCACTTGCCCGCGGTCGCGTGCGCTATCGTGGCGAGCCGATCGCGGCAGTGGCCGCCGTCGATGCCGAAACAGCCGAGCGCGCGATCGAGCTGATCGAACTAGAGCTTGACGAGCTGCCCGCCTATTACACCTCCGAGGAAGCCCGCAAACCCAGCGCGATGTTGCTGCACGACAACAAGGCCGGGAATCTGGAACGCGAAGTTCATCACGAGTTTGGTGATTGGCGAGGCGGTTTCGAAACCGCGGATCTCGTCCGCGAGATCAAGATCAATTGCGCGGAGGTCAACCACGCTCAAATCGAACCGCATGCCTGCCTGATGGATTACGATCCAATCAGCAACCGGCTCACCGTGCAGAGTGTCTCGCAAGTCGGCTATTATCTGCACTTGATGCTGGCGCGATGCCTGCACATGGAGGAAGCGCAGATCCGCGTGGTGAAGCCGTTTGTGGGCGGTGGTTTCGGAGCCCGCGTCGAAGTCCTGAATTTTGAAATCATCACGGCTCTACTGGCGCGGGCGGCCGCCGGAAAGGTCTTGATGCGCCTGACGCGGGAGGAAACATTTCTAACTCACCGCGCGCGCCCGCAAACTGATGTAACGCTTCGGATCGGCATGCGGCGCGACGGCCGGTTCACTGCCTGCGCCTGCGAAGTGGTGCAGCGCGGCGGCGCCTACGCCGGCTACGGTATCGTGACGATCCTTTATGCCGGCGCGCTTCTGCAGGGCCTCTATGACATTCCAGCGCTCAAATATGACGGCTATCGGGTCTACACCAATCTTCCGCCGTGCGGTGCCATGCGCGGACACGGTTCGGTCGACATGCGCCACACCTTCGAATGTCTGGTCGACCGCATGGCGCGCGAGCTCGGACTGGATCCATTCGCGGTGCGCCGCGCCAATCTGTTGCAGGCACCGACCCGGACGCTGAACGATTTAATGGTCAACAGTTATGGGCTTGCCGAATGTCTCGACAAGGTCGAGCGGGCAAGTCAATGGCGCGACCGCGCCGGTCGGATGCCGCCGGGAAAAGGCCTCGGTTTGGCTTGTTCCCACTATGTCAGCGGCTCAGCCAAGCCGATCCATTTCACCGGTGAACCGCACGCCGTGGTGAACCTCAGACTGGATTTCGACGGCGGGATTACGGCGCTCACCGGCGCAGCCGATATCGGTCAGGGATCCTCGACGATGGTAGCGATTGCGGTAGCCGAAACGCTCGACGTTCCACTTAGTCGCATTCGCGTCGTTGCCGGCGATTCGGCCGTCACGCCAAAGGATAACGGCGCGTACTCGTCGCGAATCACTTTCATGGTTGGCAATGCGGCGATCGACGCCGCAAAACAGATGAAAGCCGTTCTGGTCGCCGCGGCGGCCCGCAAGCTTGAAGCGCGACCGGAGCAGGTGGAATGTAGAGACGGCGTGTTCCGTGTCGGCGCGGGTGACCAGTCGGCCCTGCCGTTCGCGGACGTCGTTGCCGCTGCGCTGGTCGACGAAGGCGTCATCACCGTGAAGGGTAGCTTCACCTGTCCGCCGGAATCCCAGGGCGGCAAGCATCGCGGCGGCGCCGTCGGCTCCACCATGGGTTTTAGCTACGCCGCTCAAGTTGTCGAGGTCGAGATCGACGATGCGACCGGCCTGGTAACGATCGACAAGGTATGGGTTGCGCTCGACTGCGGCCATGCGATCAATCCGCTCGCGGTCGTGGGGCAGATCGAAGGATCGGTTTGGATGGGAATGGGCCAGGCGCTGTCCGAAGAGACCCGATATCTCGAGGGCTTGCCGGCACATGCGAGTTTCCTCGAATATCGGATGCCGACGATGGCCGAATCTCCCCCGATCGAGGTCCACATCGTTGAAAGCCATGATCCATTCGGACCATTCGGGGCAAAGGAGGCCAGCGAGGGTGCGCTGGCCGGATTCCCACCCGCCATGGTCAACGCGATTGCCAATGCCATCGGCATCGACTTCGACGAACTCCCAGTCACCCCAGATCGGGTCGTAGAAGGCCTCATCCAGCAGCGCCGGAAGGCGAAGCTCGCCCGCATTTCGAGGACCGCATCGTGACCACAGCCCTAGCCGAACTGCGCCTCGCGCAACCCGCAACCGTCAACGAGGCGATCGCGACGCTGCTTTCGCATCCACAAAGCCGCCTGGTCGCCGGCGGAACGGACCTTTTGGTGAATATCCGTCGCAACATCAGCCGACCGGATTTGCTGATCGATATTTCCCGTATCGGCGAACTTGCCGAGATCAATGGCAGCGACGGTGGAATGAAGATCGGCGCCGGGGTTACGATCGCGGCGATCGCAGCCAACGCCCCGATCGGGAAGCAATATCGCGCCCTGGCGGAGGCCGCCGGAGCAATCGCCGGACCTGGTCACCGCAATCTTGGAACGCTCGGTGGCAATCTGTGCCTCGATACCCGCTGCATCTACTACAATCAGAGCGAATGGTGGCGGAGCGCGAATTCATACTGCCTCAAGAACCGTGGCGAGATATGTCACGTTGCCCCGCAAGGAAAGCGCTGTCATGCCGCCTTCAGCGGCGATCTTGCGCCTGCCCTGCTTGTTCTCGGCGCCGAGGTCGACATCGTCGGCGCGCAGGGCGCTCGGCGAATTCCCTTGCACGCGCTCTACGTCGAGGATGGCAAGGCGCATCTCACTCTGGCGAGTGGCGAACTCGTCGCCGCCATTCACCTCTCTGCCAATCCGGCCTTGTCGTCGTATGCAAAAATCCGGGTGCGCGGTGCGATCGACTATCCGTTGGCAGGGGTAGCGGTGGCGCTCACGCGATCCGCTGCAGGCATCGATTCACTTCGAATAGCGCTGACAGGCACCAATTCCCGCCCCTTCCTGCTGTCCGGAACCGACGATCTCGCGCGCCGGCCGCTAGATGATCGTCTCCTGCAGGAGATCGACCGGCTCGTGCAGAAGCAGGTCCAGCCGATGCGAACCACGCTTGCGTCCGCCAACTACCGTCGGATAGCTGCCGCAGCGCTGGCGCGGCGGTTGACCGCAAGCCTGTTCGCTGAAGCCGGGGCTTGAACGGAAGACCAGTCGTTCACTTCATGGGCCTGGGAAGGACCGCCGTCGCCTCCAGTTCGATCTTCGCGGGGGTGTCGAGAAGATCATCGACAAAAATCATGCTCATTGCGGGGTAATGATTTCCCATCAGCGACTTCCAGATGCGTCCCAGTTCGCTCCTGTTAGCGAGGTAACCCGGCTTGTCGATGCAGTACGCGGTAATCCGACAGATGTGAGTTACCTCGCCGCCAGCCTGCGCGAGAATGGCAATGATATTCTTGAGCGCTTGCTCGAACTGCGGAACCAGCAGTTCGCTGTGGAAATGCTGCTCCGCGTCCCATCCGACTTGACCCGCAATGAAAACCATTTGCCCGGCCTCGACACTGATCCCATTCGCATAGCCGATCGGCGGTCGCCAACCGGGCGGATGAAGACGCTGCGATGAAATCATACAAGCCCCGTCGAGGTTGGATTTGAACGCGCTCACGTCGCCACTTCAAATGTCGCTTGACGTGGCGTCAGTGGCGAACCGTATCGCGCCGGATACACACCGCGATGGTTAACAGCGATCTGACGCAGCGCCGCTACGTCCCTGACCTCGACGTGCGATGCCTCCACGATGACGCCGATCGATCTCAACTTCGCGAAGGCACGCGACAACGATTCGGGCTGAAGACCGAGTTGCCCCGCGATCAAGCTCTTGTCATAGGGCAGCGCCAGCGCGCAATGCCCCTGCTGCGTAAGCGAAAGCGACAACAAAAATTCCGCAAGCCGCTGAACTCCGCTCTGGGCCTTGAGCTGCTTGATGTGCTGGACCAGATAACTCATATGCTGGGAGATCGATGCGATCATCGGCGCGGCGATATCGGGATTGTCGCGAATACACCGCATGATGTGATCGGCTGGGATCCGCGCAACGCGCGCTTCGCCTACCGCTTCCGCAGAAGCAAGATACCGGTTGCCGGTAAAGGCAACGGCCTCCGCAAAGCTGCCGCCCTTCGTCATCGTCTCGATCACTGTCTCGTCACCCGACGATAGGCTGCAATAAAGCTTCACCCAGCCGTGGATGACGATAAAGAACGCAGTCGCCGGCTCGTCCTGACGCGCAATCAGTCCGTGGGCCTTCAACGTGATGGCCTTCGCGGGCGCGACAATGTGTTCGACCGTTTCCGGCTTCAGCCCACGGAATACCGCGATGCGCGAAATGGTCTGAAGGTCGCCGGCCGTCAATCTCGATTCCATAGCCGGCTCTCCATTTCATTCGTGAAGCAGCGGACGGATACGCAACAAAACCGACGGAGATCTCATCATTGGAGCCTGGCCTATGTTGACGTCGGTTTCCGCCAATCGACAGCTACCGCCACCACACACAATCGGCGCGCCGGTATCACGATAAGTCTTCCGGGTGTCTCGTCGGCGTCAGTTTCTACAATTTCTTGGTCGGCGCACGTCGCCAATCTGTCGCGCTGGCCGGAGTCGCAGCTTTCGCACCTGCTCTCGTCCGCCGGAATGATTACGGAACGATCAATATACCACAGTGCGTCGGCACCCGCCTCCAGGACGCGACCGCGGGCGCCGCGGCAGACCAGTTGCGATCCCTGCATCGTATCTTCGCCGCCGCAGTTCTGTTCGATTCCTGCACGGCTCGTTTCCTGCACGTCGATCCTGGCGAGAACTTCATCCGGCCGCAGATTGTTGATAGCGAATTCCACGGGATTGGGATGGCTGGGTGAGCCGTCCGTCGCCGAAACAACCGATTTAACCATCATAGGCCATCCTCCCGAAGGCTATGGTGAATTGTCTTTTGATCGAAACTGTTGCCGACGGATTCTCTTGCTGCATTGATTTAAGTCAACGGGTGTGGTTGCACCGCATCCAGCGTCCGCCGTGCTGTAAAGACGATATCGGCATCCACTCTCGGGCGGTTTGCCTCGAAATGCGCGAGAGGCTCAGCGGGCCGCAACGAAGCCAGGCATCGGCGCGCAAGTTGCTGATATAGCTCTGTGGCCTCGATTTTCTTTGCGAGTTCGTCCGCAGAAAGCTTGCGCAGGACCCGCGCGGGGGCGCCGGCTGCAAGATGACGGGCGGGCACTTCGGCTCCAGTCTTCACGAAGCTCATTGCGCCGATCATCGCCGATTCGCCGATCCGCGCGTGATCCATCACCACCGCGTTCATGCCGACGAGAACGTTGGGACCCAGCATCGCGCTGTGAACGATCGCACCATGTCCAATATGGCCATTAGCCCCGACGACACAATCGAAACCTGGCATACTGTGCAGGGTGCAATTGTCCTGCACGTTCGATCCTTTTCGAACGATGATTCGTCCAAAATCGCCCCGCAATGACGCGCAGGGGCCGATATAACAGCCCTCCTCAATGACCACGTCCCCGATCAGCACCGCGTCTGGATGCACGAAGCTGAGCGGATGCACCACCGGCGTCACGCCATCGATCGAGTAGACCTTCAACCGCAACGATTGCATGACCTCGCTCCCGCGAGTTGCTCAGGAATGAAGCTGTTCATACTTGTTCTGCAATTCCTCGGGGGTCTCGGGCCAATCAGGATTTGCAACAATGCAGTTCGCCGGACAAACGAGTTTGCATTGCGGCTCGTCCTCGGCGCCGACGCATTCTGTGCAACGCAAGGGATCGATGGTGAATATCGTCTCGCCGGCCGTGATCGCCTCGTTTGGACAAACCGGACGGCACGCATCGCATGCGGTGCAGTCTGCATTGATCAAAAGGGCCATATCGATATCTCCTTTGGCTCTAGGCGGCCTTCGCCTGGTCGGCGAGACGCGCCAGCTTTTCGTGCCGGAAGGCGCCCCACAGCGCCGCACCAATGGCACCGGCAAAGATCGCATCTGGATGGCTCTCGATCGGTACCTTGACCTTCTCGCGAACCATTGATTCCTTCATGGCCTCGACCAGGCCATCATCGAGCGCAAGGCCGCCGGTCATCTGGATGGTTCCGTCCAGCCCACCAATCGTCTTCAGCAGTTTGGCCAGCCGGTCCGCCATCGACTCGTGAATGCCCTTGAGAATATTTGATGCCGTGATGCCCCGCGACACCATATTGATGACGTCAGTCTCGGCCAGCACCGCGCAGATGCCGGAGACCTTCTCCGGATTATCCGCCTGCTTCGACAAGGTGCCGATCTCGTCCTGGGCGATGCCCAGATACCGCGCGATATTCTCCAGAAATTGGCCGGAGCCTGACGCACATTGGCTGGTCATCTTGTAGTTGAGCACCTTGCCGCGTTCGTCGAGTCGAATGGCGCGGCCATGCAGGGCGCCGACATCGAGAGCGGCACGGCAATCCGGGCGCAGATAGATGGCGCCACGGGCGTGGGTGGTCATGGAATAAAAGTGGCCGGTATGGAAGTGAAGCGCCTCCCCTTCGCCTGTTGTCGCACAATACGCGACGTCGCCGCGCTTCAGGCCAGCCTCCACCAGAACGTCGTCATAGATCTGTTCCGCTAGCTTCAGCGGATCGCGCTGACGCAGGCGTTCGACCCGCTTGGCAAGGCACTTTTCGCCACCGCCTTCAGCATTGAAGAGTGCCACCTTAATCGCGCCGGTTCCGACATCGATTCCCGCTGTGATAGTCATGAACAACTCCTGTTTCAGGAACCAACCGCGCGACGCGCAAATTCGGCAGCGCCAAGCGCCCCGGTGTAGATGGAATCCGGATTGATGTTGATCGTCACCTCACCGTAGTTCTCCTTGATAAGTTTGCGCAGTTCGCGAACCGCCGCGTCGTTTTTGGCGACCCCGCCGGTGAAGGTGAATTCATCCGTCACCCCGCCCGACCTCGATATGATGGAGATCGCGCGCAGAACGATTGCGCGATGAAGGCCGGCGAGGATGTCCTCGCGCTTTTCCCCAAGGGACAAGCGATCGCGCAGTTCGGCGCCCGCAAACACGGTGCATGTGGAATTGATGCGCGCTGGCCGGTTCGATTTCATCGCCAAGGGCCCAAGCTCGTGCAAACCCATGTTCATCTCGTCGGCTATGTAACCGAGATAGCGCCCGCAACCCGCAGCACAGCGATCATTCATCTGGAAATTCTCGACGATGCCCGCAGTGTCGATCTGGATACCCTTGGTGTCCTGTCCACCAATGTCGAGCACCGTGCGAGTCTTCGGATACATCATGTGCGCGCCGAGCCCGTGGCACAAAATCTCCGATCGGATGTGTTCCTTGGAGAAAGGCAGCGTAACGCGGCCGTATCCGGTACCGACCAGATAAGTCTCTTCGAGTTCGATGCCGAGCGTATCCACGATCGTGCCGGGAACGTTGTTCGACCCATCGATCAGATGCGGATCGACCTCCAGCACACGCGCCATTGCACGGCGAAACTTGTCGCTCATGTCGCCTTCCGGCGGCCGGTTTTCGACGTCGATGATCGACTTGTCGTAGGCGTTCAGCAAAATGTCGTGCGGCACATTGGCTTCCCGAGCGACTGCCTCGGCGTGAACATGAAAGCGGGAGCCGGCGATATCGCGGAAGAAATCTGACTTGCGCTTGGCTCCCGGAGCGTAAAGTTCCGGAGCTTCAGCCTTCAGGCGCCGAAATATTTCGTTCAATGCCTCTCCCATTTTTTCGGCGACTTTAGCGAATCGTTCGGTCTGCAACTGCCCGATGCAGGTCTCCTCCAGATCGTTGAGTTGCTCCAGGAATTGAACGAGACGGAAATTTCGCTCCAGCGCGCCGAGGAACTCCTGGACACGGTCCTGGTTGGCCTCGCCCGTACTCAGCGCCCGGCGGAACAGGGTGAACCGCCCGTCGATGCGCGCCTCCTCGCTGGCGACGCGCGCCGCGGTGCCATAGTTGGAGCGCGAATTGGTGATTCCGCGTCCGACGACGTCCTGGTTTTGGTCGAGCAGAACGGCTTTTGTCGTGGTCGAGCCGAGGTCGATGCCAACAAAGGTGCGCATGATTTCTCCTAAGCGGCGCCGCGCAGACCGGCGCGTTTCTGTTCAATCATCTGGAAATAGCTTTCGAGCCGATTCTTGATATTCGCCGCGGAAAAATACCGTGGATCGACCAGATCGGTCTCGATGAAGGCCGCTGGTTTGCCGGTCCGCTTTTCGACTTCGCGCATGATGAGCAATTGGCCAGCCGAGAAGCTGTTGCAGCTCTTGATCGAGTTGATCAGAAGTCCGTCAGCCTCATATTCGTTGACATAGTTCTCCAGCATGTCGACGCGCATCGGCAGGTTCCGATTGGTGTATACGTTGAGGCAATATTCGGCGAGCGATTCGAGTGGATTGTCGGGATCATGCCGGAATCCGAAATCATAGGTGCCGCCGACCTTGGTGTAGCTGGAGGCGACGACTACCGCGCCCTCGTCATAAAACATCTTCCAGAACTGGCGGAAGTTGGTGTAGTTCGGCGGTCCCTCGACAACCAGACGATAACGCTCCTTGCCCATGTCGCCATCCGGCGTGACGGGACCCTTGCCCAGCTCGATGCGTTGCTCGACTTCCTCACGCAGGAACCGATAGTAGTCGACAGCATCGTCGGTGCCGCGGAACGCGCCGAAAATCGGCCCGATATAGTAGATGCCACCGAAATAGGCATCGATCGGCGAAGGTTTGGTCTTTGCTGCTTGCAGCACCCACACCAGATCCTCTTCAGCTTTGGCCGACTTGCGCAGGTATTCGCGCAATCGGTCGATGTCAAATTTGACGCCGGAGACCTTCTCGAGTTTCGGAATGACATCCCGCTTGAGCTGCTTCACCATGTACTGGACCATGTCCCTAGTGATTTTTCCGTCCGCTAGATAGGGCGTGTGAAACATGATCGTTTCGCACTTATATTGCTGGCGCAGCAGCTCAAACCATTTCATGAAGGTAAAGCAGCCAGTGTAGGACAGCAGTAGCACGTCCGGATCCGGCAACTTGCGTCCGTTGGGGCCGATATTGCCCTTGGCCATCATGCCAATGTCGGACTTGACGTAGGTGCAGACGTCTTCGGAATGGCCGAGCTTTTCGGCTTCCATGACGAAACCTCCGCTGGTCTTGCGCAGGCCGTTCTGGATCGCGTTGACCTCCGGCAAATTGTTGGCGAAGTCGAAGCACATCAGCAATTCGTTTAGATTGCCGGGAACGAACGTCGCCGCGACCTTCTCGCCGCGCTCCGGCGCATTGGCCAGCCGTTCGTAGTGCCCGTTCATCATCTCCTTCTGCTTCGTCATCGAAGCGTCCTTGATGACTTCAGGCGGCTTGGCCCTGTGCGGCGTCGTGATAATGGTCATGCTCCACTCCAGAGTTTGATCGAGTCGGCAAAGGTTCCTGCCTGTTCACGAATGGGCTGCATCTGCCCGGAATTCTCGGCATATTTGAACGCGATTTGGGGGACGCCGTGCTTCTTCAGCACGCTTTGCAGCATCGGCCGCTCGAGCAGCGCGGGGTCGCAGAAGCTCGGCATGGCAAAGATAACGCCTTCGGCGCGGTGCTCACGCACGCTATCAACGAGATACATGCCCTTGTTGGGTCCGTCCGGCTCGTACTTTGCCGACGTCGACATTGAATCGTGCAAGTAAGAGTACGCAAGATTCGCGATCGGATCTCCATCGGTTGAGACTTCGGATTTCTCCCAGCGAGTGACCAACATAAAATCGTCATCGACAATGTAGCAGCCGGACAGCTCGATAGATTTGATCAGGTTGAGCGGCGGCTGCTCGCAGAAAACGCCGGAAAGAACCACCCGGCAATTGTCCTTCATGGGTCTCTGCTGCTCGCGCACGGACGCGAGATAGTCACGCATCAGCCGATTGTGATCTTCCACGGGCAGGGCGAGGCCGGCGCGCAGCAAAAGATAGAGTTCCGAGGACGGGACGTTCCAGGGCTCCTTCGCCCGCAGCGCATAGGTCTCGCGCACCAGGCGACGATTTTCGTTGAACAGCACAATGGAGGCGCGGATGGATTCGTCCGTGACCGGCTTTCCAGTCAACCCGGCGAGCCACTCACGAATTTCGTTCAATTCGTTCTTGTAGAATTCGCCGCCGACATCGTCTTCGAAATTCTGCGGCAGATCGACGTAGCGCGATCCCTTGTTTGGAAACATCAGCTTCCACATGCCAGAGAGATTGCGGATCACGTCGCACATCGAGGGGAACAGCATGCCGTCGACAAAGTCGAGGCGACCAGAGACGCCGAGTTCGATGGTAGAGCGCGGGATGCGGCAGATATAGCTTTGATAGTACGCATCGCCGTGAATGACTTCGAGCTGGTCGCCGCCGCCGAGAATACCCAGCGGGAGGGCGCCTGCGGCGTGGATGATCTCACGCGGTACGTAATACGGCATGAAACCGACCACCTTTCGGCCCGGCTTCGCGTCCTTCCAGGCGCGCGCCGCCGCGAAATTCAGATCGGTGAACAGGTCATCGCAGCGTTGGACGATATTGGCCGTTGCCGATTTGGTTTTATCGAGCATGTCAGCGATCCTTCCAGCTTGCAGGTCGTTTCTCGATGAACGCGGTAAGGCCTTCGGTGGCGTCCCGCGTCGCCATCAACTCGGCCAGATAGATTTTCTCGACCGCAGCAAGCTTCGTAGAGACCCGTTCGATCGTGCCGTGCCTGGCGACGCGGGTGGCGAAGCGCAGCGATGCGGCGCTCTTGGGCGCCAGATGCCGATCGAAATAACCGAGCGCGGCGGCTTCGGGATCATCGGCAACCTCTGTCACAAGGCCGATCTTGAAAGCTTCCTCGGCGCCGATCGAGCGCCCGGAGAGCAAGAGGTCCTCGGCGGCCGCAAGTCCGATGCGTTCGGGTAGCAGACAGGAAGCGGCCGGCGCGAAGACGCCGATCTGAATCTCCGGTTGACCGAATTTGGCATCCCGCCCGGCAAACAGCAGATGTCCGGCGCTCGCAAGCTCAAGACCGCCGCCGAGACATTGGCCGCGGATCGCCACCAGGACAGGAATTGACGATGCAAGGATTTCCAGGATCAGTTGATGAAAGCCCGCGAGCATCGCTGCGCATCGGTCCGGCAGATGCTCCTCGATCGAGGCACCGAAGCTGAAATGTGAGCCGGCCGAGTCGATCAGAATGCCGCGCAATCCCGCATTGGTGACATGCTGGCCGAACGCATGCTCGATCGCGCCGACCATCGCGGCGTCAAGGATATTCGCCTTGGCGCGATCGAGCCGCAGACGAAGCAGGTGCCCGTCGCGTTCAAACCAGACTTTCAGCGGGCTGCTCACGCCTTGTACCCTCCCGCCTTCGATGCTCCGACCTGGGGAATCAAGTCCTCGATCATCGCTTCGGTCCAGCCCTCGCCGCTGGCGAGGCGCTGGCGAAGCGCGACGAAATCGATTTCGCGAGCGTTTTTGGGACCTTCATTGAAGGCGCGGAATCCGGCCCTAGCCTCGGCCATCATGTTGAGAGCGAGCCAGGCGCGGCTGTTTTCCTTATTGCGGTTCCAGGCGTCGAGCTTTGGCTTACGCAGTTCCTCGAAGCTCTTGGTCAGGCATTCGGGAAACGTCGTCATCAGCTTGGTGCACATCGCCTCGACCTTGGCATCGAGCAGCGACAGATCGACGGCGCCGCGCGCCATCAGCGCCTTGCCTGCTGCCAGGGCGGCGCCAGTCAGGGGTTCGCCATGAACGATGCGGCCGAATTCATCGAGATAGCGCTGAGTTTCGACCAGCGGATTGGGAACGAACGCGCCGTCCACCTTCAAACCCGGCACGATGTCGAGAACGACGCCGAGACGATAGGCTTTATGCGCCGACCACGGCTCGCACAGCGTTCCGGATTCCATCGCGCGCTCCGCGCCGACCATCAGTGGAAGGAAGTCTGTGGCGCCGCCGATCGCGGCCGAGCCATGCCTGGGACCGGCCTGGCCAAATCGCGCGAGATCCTGGGCGATCGTAAAATCGCACGCCATGCCGATTTCCTGACCGCCGCCGATGCGCATGCCATTGACGCGTGCGATAACCGGCTTGTCGCAGCCCAGGATCGACGACACCATGTCGTTGAACAGCCGCATATACTGCCGATATTCCTGCGGATTGCCGGCGTAGTATTCCGCATATTCCTTGGTATTCCCGCCGGTGCAGAACGCCTTGTCGCCCACGCCGGTAAAGACCACCGCGACGACGTCCCGCGCGTTAGACGCGGTGCGGAAGGCGCGGATCACGCCTTTGACCATGTCGGTGGTGTAGGAATTGAACTGGCTCGGATTGTCGAGCCATATCCAGGCGTTGAACAAGCCCGGGACAACCCTGCCGTCGGCGCCCCGCGCCGGCCGCTTTTCATAGATAACGCCCGCAACAGGCTCGAAGGCAACGATGTCGTGATTGACGAGTTGGATCTGGGGCATTTTGCAAAAATCCTCTCACTGCTGTGGGACGAGAACCGCGCGGCGGGCGAGCTTGTGGGAATGCACCTGCTCGAAGACCGAATTGATCTCCTCGAGCGAATGCTGTTCGACGAAATCGCCAAGATTGATCTTGCCGTCGAGCACGAGGTCGAGCGCGGCCGGATAAAGATCGGGCGGACATCCCCAATTTCCCAGCGCCCGCGCGTCGAACGCCATCAGATTTGAGAGACGCAGTTCGACCCTATCCATCGTGAAGCCGACGACGCAAAGCGTCGCGCCATAGGTCAGTAGGCCAAAGGCCGTGGTCTGTCCGGCCGCGGTACCCGAACATTCGAAAATCGTCCATTCCGTCAGTGGCAGCGCGTTCGCCTTGCAGAACTCGGCGATCTTCGCTTTCAGACTCTTGATGTCGTGCTCGCGGGCATTGAGCGTCAGGCTCGCGCCATGATGGCCTATCGCGGCAAGCTTGACCGGATCGACATCGATGGCGATTACGGTGGCGCCGAACGCCTTGGCGATCTGGGCGGAATAGCCGCCGACGCCCCCAATGCCGACGACGATCGCGACCGAACCCTTGGTAACACCGGCGCGCAGAACGGCCTGATACGGCGTTGTCACGGCATCGGCGACGACGCTCATATCGGCGAGCGAGAGGCCGCGTTTGGCAAGCCGGGCTTCGTCCACAGGGCAGAGCCCGCGCGCAGGGACAACAATATGCGTGGCAAAGCCGCCTTGGATATCATTGCCGGGCATTTTCTGTTTTCGGCAGATGTTCGGGCGACCGCGCTTGCAAGTATCGCATTCGCCGCATGGCAGCACTGCAGGAATGATTACCGCGCGGCCAAGCCACGATTTGGCACCGTCTCCCGTCGCCACAACTCGCCCCGAGATCTCGTGGCCCAGCGCTAGTGCCAGCGGATGGTTGGTACGTACGCCGTCATAGAAATAGCCGAGATCGGTATGGCAGACGCCGCATCCGGCGACGGCGACAACGACTTCGCCTTGACCGGGCTTCGCGACAAAAGCCTCGCGCACCATCGGCTGATTTACCGCTGTCATCATCCAACGATGCGCCTCGATGCCCTGGGCCATGTTGTTTCCCTGTTTTCTCACGGACCGCGCATTTGCCAGTTGCAGTCCCTTCTCTAATTTGGTAAATTAGTACATAATTACCAAATAAGCAAGCCTGATTTTCGAGGCTACCGGCGGAGCCGCTACAACGGCTCAAACAGGAGGACAGACCAATGAAAAGGCGAGCGTCATGATGAAATCACCCCCCGGCGCCTCACTTTCGATCGTTCTCACCGGATCGGGCGGGGCCGGCGTCATGACCGCCGGCCAGATCCTGCTCGATGCGGCGACGACCTGCGGTCTTTATGGCTTCATGACACGTTCGACCGGCCCGCAGATCAGGGGCGGCGAGGCCGCGGCAATGATCCGGCTTTCGTCGAAGCCGGTGCAGTCGCCCGGCGACCGGTTCGACATCCTGCTGGCGCTAGATTTCGAAAATTTGCAACGCTTCGCCGACGAGTTGCCGCTGGATTCCGCCAGCCTGATCATCGCCGATCCGGCCGCGGGCGAAATGCCGGGCTTTCTCATAAATTCCGGAGCCGCCGTCGGCCTCGTACCGATGGCGAAACTCGCAAAGGGCGTCAAAGGGGGACGCGTTGCGATGGTTGGCCTCGGCATTCTGGCGCGGCTCTTGGGTCTACCCGAGACGGCCATCATCGCGGCGGTTGCAGAGTCAATCGGCCGCAAGAAGCCCGAGGCACTGGCGGCGAGCGAAGCCGCAGTTCTGCTCGGCGCCAACGCCGCGCCGAATGTCGCTGTTCCCAAAATATCGCTGCCTGAGGCGAAAAAGCAGTGCCGCTGGTCGATCAGCGGCAATGAGGCGACCGGCTTCGGCGCGCTAAGGGGTGGCGTCAAATTTGTTGCCGGTTATCCGATTACGCCGGCAACCGAAATCCTGGAATGGATGGCGCACGCCCTACCGCAATGCGGCGGCGTGCTGCTGCAGGCCGAGGACGAACTCGCCTCTATCAATATGATCATGGGCGCAAGCTACGGCGGAGCGCCGTCACTGACCGCTACCGCCGGCCCCGGCCTATCCCTGATGGTCGAATCCCTCGGCCTCGCCGTGGCATCCGAAATTCCGCTGGTGGTTGTCGACGTCATGCGCGCCGGGCCTTCGACGGGAATCGCGACAAAATCAGAGCAAAGCGATCTCAACATCGCCGTTTATGGTCTGCATGGCGATGCCCCGCATATCGTCACCGCGCCGCTATCCGTCATTGACTGCCTTCTGACGGCGCAATGGTCGGTTCATCTGGCCGAAACGTTCCAGACGCCGGTCATCATGCTTTCCGACCAATCCCTCGGCCAGGCACGTGTCGTGATCGACAGGCCCGAAGAGGTTGCCTTTTCCTCCAAGCGCCTGGTCCCTGAAGCGCCCGCGGCCGGTTACGAACGATACGCCGCAACCGAATCGGGCGTCTCGGCGATGGCTATACCAGGTCTTCCCGGCGGCCAGTACACCGCCGACGGGCTTACCCATAATACGCGTGGCACGCCTTCGAGCCAGGCCAAGGATCATGTCGGCCAACTCGATAAACGCCAGCGTAAGCTGGAGGCTTTCGACTTCGGCGCGCACTGGGCCGAGATCGACGGCGAAGGCGAATTGGCCGTACTGACCTGGGGCTCGTCGAGCGAACCTCTACGCGAAGCCGTCGCCGCGGCCCGCGCCGGCGGCATCAAGGTCAGGCTCATCGCGCTGCGCCTGATCGCGCCGGCTCAGCCGGCGCTGCTGGCAGCGGCGCTGGCTGGCGTGAAGCGCATTCTTGTGATCGAGCAGAATCACACGGGCCAGTTCTGGCGTTATCTTCGCGCCCACTACGAACTGCCCGGCGAAGTGACCTCGATCCATTGTCCGGGCCCGCTGCCAATCCGGCCACGCGAGGCCCTCGCACACATTCAGAGAGGGGCACAAGCATGAATATGATCGCAAATGCGGTGAACGCCTTCAGCCCCGCCGATTACAAGTCTGCGGTCAAACCAGTCTGGTGCCCCGGATGCGGCGACTATTCGGTGCTGGTTTCGTTCCAGCGGGCGCTGGCGGAACTTGCGCTTCCCCCGGAGCAGGTCGCGGTCATTTCCGGCATCGGTTGCTCGTCGCGCATTCCAGCCTACACCAACTGTTACGGCTTTCACGGCGTCCACGGCAGGTCGCTGGCGCTGGCTTCCGGGCTGAAAGTGGCCCGGCCCGACCTGACAGTTCTCGTCGCCAGCGGCGACGGCGACGGCTTTTCGATCGGCGGAAATCACTTCCTTCACGCCTGCCGTCGCAACATCGATCTGACCTACGTCGTCATGGATAACCGCATCTATGGTATGACCAAAGGCCAGCCATCGCCGACCACAGAGCCCGACTGGGACACCGCCATCGCGCCCGGCGGCACCGGCCTCAGCCCATTCAACCCTCTGGTAATCGCGCTCGCCTCCGGCGCAAATTTCATCGCGCGAGGCTTTTCCGGCGACGTAGGCGGCTGCGCCAAACTGATCGTCGAAGCTGTCCAGACGCCGGGATTTTCCTTCGTACAGATCCTGAGCCCCTGCGTCACGTTCCGCGAAGACCAGCAGAGAGGCTGGAAGAGTCTTGTCCACGCCGCCATCGTACCGGAGACCGATGATCCGGCGCGTGCAGCGCGCCGGCTGATGACCGATGATGGCTTCAATACCGGCGTGCTCTACCGCGGCAAACGCAGGCCCTACCAGCCCGTGCCGTTAGCCCATTTCGCCCCGTCCCGTCTCGAATCCGAGTTTACGACATGACCGACGTCACGAAGTCGAACGAACCGCCGAAACTCAACAGCGTTGCCGAGTTTTTCGCGCAAGCGCTTGCCATCGAGGTGGAAGCTACCGAGCGCTATAAGTTGTTGGCCGACCAGATGGAAGTGCATAACAACAAGGAGACCGCCGCGATCTTTCGCAAGATGGCGTCGATCGAAGGCGAACACCGCGATGAGATCGCCCGCCGCGCCGGCGACGCATTGGTCGCGGGCCGCCCGGCTAGCTTCCGCTGGACCGGCCCGGACGGCCCGGAAACCGTCGATTGCGAAGACGTGCATTATTTGATGACGCCACGCCGCGCGCTATTGTTGGCGCGATTCAACGAGGAGCGAGCGGTCAAGTATTTCGAGGCCATCGCCGCCGCCGCAATCGATCCGCAGATTGCTGCGTTTGCCGCGGAAATGGCCGCCGAAGAACGCAACCACGTGACCTGGGTCGATCAATGGCTGGAACAGGCTGCTCCCGACGAGCCCGGCTGGGATGAGGACCCGGATCCCCCCGTACATTCGGAATGACCGGAGATCGTCTGTCTCGTGCGGAAGTAACCAGGCAGGTAGTCCGGCCTTGCCGTTCTGGGTAACCCTGCGATCAGAGGTCGTGGTGGGCGGCGAGCTCGGTATCCCTTTCCGGCGTCAGGGCGTCTTCCATCTCCGGGATCAGCGCACGCTCCTCCTTTTCGATATGCGAGGTGAGGCGTTCCACCAGTTCGCCGCACAGCCGCCGGAATGCGACCCACGCCTCAGGCGAAAATCCGTTGGTGCGCGCCGCGCTGGCGTTGGCGACAATGTCGTTCATGACATTACGCAGGACATGATGCTCCTCGACCAGCAAGCCACCGAGGTCCGACATGCCATATTCGGCGAGGGCCGGAAAAACCGAAGCCTCTTCGAAATCGAAATGGCCGGAAATTTCGCCTTGCATAGCCTTGCAAAGGCGATCGATGAACCTTCCGGTCTGATCGTCCTGGACGGGCGCGACCGGTCGAGCGAGCACGGCACGTTCTACTTCGGTCATGAGCGCGACCGTTGCCATATGGTCGTCATGCAGGATGCGGGAAGACGAATATTTGAGCGACAATACAGCCTCCTGTGAAGGTTTGCGTCCATGCCTTGAACAACGGCGGCGCGCTCAAAGCAAAAGTGCGAAGGACAGGTTTTGCGTCGGTTTAAACCCCGAGCGGTCAAGGAACGCGATCAGCGACGTATTATTCCACTCGACCACGGTTCGAACGCGCTCGACGCGCAAACTGGAGAGTTGGGAAAGCAGTTGCGCCAGCAAAGACGTGGCTACGTTCTGCCGCTGAAATTCCGAATCAACGCCGATCGTATCCAGAACCGCCTCAGCCTCGGTTTCGCCAAATTCGCCATAATCGACCCGCGCCATGATGAATCCGGCGGGCGTCTCATCTATTTCGGCCAACATCGACAGACGTACGCCGTTCTTGCGAAGCGCTTCGTCGACCTTGCGCTTCAGGTAGACGGAGCGGTCCTGGCCGGTAATGCCACGATCGAGGCCAATGACCGAAGGAAGATCGGCAAGCGTCATCGAGCGTACCGAAATGGGATCGGGTGTAAGGTAAAGGCTTACATCGACGTCGGCGTCGCGTGGTCGCATCTCTCCGGGCTTCTTGCCGCAGGCGCGGTCTAGCACGATACGGGTCCCGAGCCTGAAGCCGGCCGCGGCAAGAAAGTGCATCATGGACTCATCGGACCACAATGCCTGCGTGCGCAAGGCGTGCGCGCCGGACGATCGAGCGGCAAGCTGAAGCTCCTTGATCATCGCGCGGGCGCCGCCATGGCCCCGAACCGATTTCGACGTCCCGATCGCGTCGAGAACGGCTACACGCCTGCGGAGGCCGAATTCGCCATCGAGCATGTGCGCAAGCGCATGCCCCTCCACCACGCCGTTTTCGACATAGGCAAGCGAGATAAAACCGCCCGGCTCGTTGCGACTCGCCGCAAGCCTGTTCACGAAAAATCCGCGGCGAGGCTGCCCGCTGATCTCGCGGTCAATTTCGACGACCCTGTCGAGGTCGGTCGGCAACAGCCGCCGTATCGAGCGGCTTTCAAGGGCTTCGACTCGGGCGTTGGGCATGTAGTTCCCCTGTTATATCCGGATGTCGATGTTGCGACTGCCTGGCATGGTATCCACCCTCTGGTTATCCGGTCTAAATTTGCCTTCGGTAGAACTGCCTCGAACGATCTTTAACTCGATTTCTCAATAGGGCAGCCCGACATAATACTCCGCTTGGCGACTTGGGTTCGTATCGACGTGTTGAAATGCCGCCGCTTGAGCATTTCTCCGTGCACGATCGGATCGTACCGACGTCAATGACCTTCGCCGCTTAGTCTAGGCTCCGCATCACGCAACATGTAGCGTTGAAGCTTCCCGGTTGCGGTCTTGGGCAAATTATCGACGAATTCAATCCAGCGCGGATACTTCCAAGGACCGATCGTTCTCTTGACGTGCAGTTTGAGCTCTTCGCGCAATTCTCGGCCCGTCTCCTGCTCGTCCCCCTGGATTAGCACGATGAACGCCCTGGGCTTGATCAGACCATCGCCGTCTTCGGCGGGAACGACGGCAGCCTCGGCAACCATCGGATGGCTCATCAAGGCTTCCTCGACCTCGAAGGGCGATACCCAGATGCCACTGACCTTGAACATGTCGTCCGCGCGACCGCAGAAGCTATAGACGCCGTCCGGACGTCGCTGGTATTTGTCGCCGGTCCGTGTCCACTCACCGATGAAGGTTCGGCGCGATTTCTCGCGCTGATTCCAGTAGCCGGCAGCGGCCGATTCGCCGTTCACCAGGAGTTCGCCGATTTCACCGTCACCAACATCGTTTCCATTTTCGCCGATCAGCCTGAGCTTGTAGCCGTCAACCGGCACGCCGGACGTCCCGTACTCTACTTCGCCCGGGAGGTTGGTCAGAAACAGATGCCCCATCTCACTCGAGCCGACGCCGTTCACGATGTCGAGGCCGAATCTGTCCTTCCAAGCCCTACCGATAGGCGCCGGCAACGCCTCGCCAGCGGAAAAGCAAAGCCGCAACCGTTGCGATGAGTTTCTTGCAGTGCATTCGGGATCGGCCAGGATCGCGGCGTAAAGCGTCGGCACCCCGAAAAACAATGTCGGTTGATATCCCCTCAATACCTCGAAGACAGTCTGTGATGTAGGCCGCTCCGGATAGAATACCGACGTTGCCCCTACCCACATCGGACAAAACATCGCATTGCCGATGCCATAGGCGAAGAACAGCTTCGCGGCAGAAAACACCAGGTCATCTTCGCGATATCCGATGCGGCGCTGGCCGGCATTCTTTGCCATGACCTTCGGGCTCGAATGCACGTGCATGACGCCTTTCGGCATTCCGGTCGTGCCCGACGAGTAGAGCCAGAAAGCAATGTCATCCGCGCAGGTCTTGGCCGGCGCAGCGATCTCGTTTTCGGCAGCCAGCAGCCGGTCCAACCGTGGCATCGACGTAGGGCCTCCACCGACGACCACGATGGTCCGAAGGCTGGCCAAGCCGAACGCCGCCTCCTCAATGACCGGAAGCAGGGCGGTCGAAACGAAAACCGCCTTGGCGCGAGAATCCTCAAGCAGGTAGCGATACTGGTCGGCCGTCAGTCGCGTGTTGAGCAGAACCGGAACAACGCCTGCCCGGACCGCTCCCCAAAACAGAATGGGAAATTCAACCGTATCGAGCAGCACAAGGGCGATACGGTTTTCCCGTTCGATGCCAAGGCGCGCCAGAACGGGGCCGACGCGGGCCGCAGCATTTGCCAGTTCGGCATAGGTCAAATTACGGGAAGGGTCGATGAAAACGGTCTTTTCGCCGCGGCCTTCAGCGACGTTCCGATCCACGAAATCGACCGCGGCATTGTAATCACGAAGCGAATTCATCGGCCTCGCCCATGCGCTTGTGCGTTTCGATTTCTACCGGGTTATCAGGGAAGGTTCCTTGACTTCGGTTAGGCACGTCGCTGATCCGGGAAAGTCCGATGGCCTCGCCTTTGGTCACGGTAACACGGCACCCGAACTTCGACCCCGCTTTTCGAGGCGCAGGCCGATCACGGTTTCAAGCAGTTTGCATGGCTTGCGGGCCATCCTGTTCCGATTTTATCCATAATGATTCCGCCAAAGCGCGCGTGAAAACGCTTCGCTGCGCGAGGCAATGGCCCGTCCACTGTTTCCAGCATCTTCATCAGATGCGCCTCGGTCTTCCCCCAGCAGAGCTGGTAGATGTCGCGGCACATCGCCCGCGCTGTGTCGCCCGGCCAGCGTTCCGGCAAGAGCTGGCGCGGCAAGGAGGGGTCGCGAAGCTGAACGCGGCGGAATTCGTGCATCAAAAGCGTCCGGATGATGAAGCACTGCTCGGGGTCGAGCGCCGACGAATTGTGCAAGGTCCGCGCCACACTGCGGAAGCGATCGATGAACGACTGGTATTCGGCCGCGACCCTGCCCAGATTCCAGGATTGATCGACCAATTCCTTCAGCGGCCGGCTGGACAGCGCACCGACCGTGCGGGCTTGCAGCACGACTACCTTGTCGTGCAGGCCGGCGATCTGAAGAATATCCAGAAGCGCACCAGTCTGACTCGAAGGATGGATCAGAACGCCGGGAGTGATGGCGGCGTATCCTTCCCATAGCAGTTCCTTGCGCAGCATCTCGCGGAGTGCCGGCGTGAGGCTGTTGCCGGGAGTAAGCACCACCTGCCAGTCGCCCTTCCATGTGACGCGCGCATCGTCGTAGATTCTGTGGAAGGCGTGCTCGAACCGTCGCCGGCCCATCGCGGTCAGGCTGTAATAGCTGCGCCGGCCGATCTGCTCGGACACCAGCCATTTCTCGCGCGAGAGCCGAAACACCGAGGTGCGCACCGCACGCGAATTAAGCCCGAGCGGTTCCACCAGACGGATGAGACCGCCGAGCCAGGCTGTACCTCCGTGCGGGGCGATCATATCGCCGTATATCGTGATGATCAGCGAATTCGCCCGCAGTGGGCGATCAGCCAATTGCTTTTCGATCCACTGGCCGAGCAAACGGTTTTTCATGGCCGCATCGTAACCTCAGGGATCGCAGAGGTACCCTCCGCATTGATCTCGGTTAGATCCAATCGAACTTTGAAAGGTCGGGCGCCCTCCCCCGCGCCCGTCCGCTACGTCTCAGGGTCCGCGTCCGGCCCAGAGGCGCGACCCCGAACCGTCAGTTGATCAGAGCCCAATCGCCGTTTCGTACTTCCAGCATCCGGAAGGCCGAGAGTTCGAGACCCATATGGTCGGTAGGCGACATGTTCACCTTGCCGCTGGTGCCGACATAATTTTTGGTCGCCTCGATCTGATCACGTACCTTGGCCTTATCGGTTCCGCCAGCACGCTTGATGGCTCCGATGGCGATCATTAGCGCGTCGTAGGCATGGCCGCCAAAGGTCGAGACCTCTCCCTTGTAACGGTCCGAATAGGCCTTGGCGTAACCGGTCGCCACTGGCCTCTGCGGGTCGTCGGCAGGCAGTTTCGATGCAACCAAGAGCGCTGCGGCCGGCAGACGCATGCCTTCCGCAGCACCGTCAGACAATTTGATAAATTCCTCCGACGCAACGCCATGCGCATGATAGACCGGCATGGTGATGCCTAGCTGCCTGATGTTTTTGTTGACGACGGCAGGCCCCTGGCCGAGACCGAAGATGAACAAGGCCTGGACGCCCGGCGTGCCTTTGATCTTGGTGAGTTGCGGACCCATTTCGGTGTCCTTGGGGCCGTAAGTGTCTTCGACGACGAGTGTGATGCCCATCTTCGCCGCCGCGATTTCAGATTCCTTCTTGCCGGACTGACCGAAGCCGCTGGTTTCCGACAATAGCGCGATATTCGTCAAGCCGCGCTTCTTCATATCCTCGAACACACGCTCCGCCGCCATCCGGTCGGTGTGCGGCGTCTTGAAGATCCATTTCTTCACGGGCTCAACGATCACGACGGCGCCTGCCAGCGAAATAAACGGTATCTCGGCGCGCTCGACCAGCGGCGCAATCGACATGGTGGCGCCGGTGGTAGTGCCGCCAATCAGCAAATCGACCTTGTCATCCTCGATCAGGCGTTTGCCAAAACTGTTCGCCTTGCCGGCGTCCGATCCATCATCGTAGAAGGTGAGCTGCAGCGGACGGCCGAGGACCCCACCTTCGTTGTTGATTTTCTCGACGTAGAGCTGAAGGGTCTTCAGTTCCGGATCGCCGAGAAATGCGGCCGGACCTGTGACTGACAACACCGAGCCGATTTTGATCGGCTCAGCGGCCTTGGCCTCCATGAAAAAGCTGAGACCAAAGAGTGCGGCCATAATTGATTTGAGAATAACGTTCATCTGCCTCTTTCCTTCCTTTGAATTTCTCGACAATCAAGTTTTCTTACGAGCTTGAAATGTCCACTCGCTCAAATGCCGAGATAGGCCTCGCGCACCCGCTCATTGCCGAGCAGTTCCTTTCCGCCTCCCGACAAAACGATTTCGCCGGTCTCGATGACGTAAGCGCGATCAGCGATCGCCAGCGCCGCATGTGCGTTCTGCTCCACCAGCAGGATCGTCATTCCCAGCGTGCGCAGTTCGGTGACGGCATTGAAGATTTCCTCGACCAGGAGCGGCGCAAGCCCCATCGATGGCTCATCTAGCAGCAGCAGTCGCGGGCGGCCCATCAGCGCGCGTGCTATCGCCAGCATTTGCTGCTGGCCGCCCGAAAGTGTCCCGGCCGGAAGCCGCGCCATCTGCTTGAGAACCGGAAACATCGCGTACATTCTTTCGAGATCCTTTGCGATCTCAGCCTTGTCGGAGCGGCAGTAGGCGCCCAGATGCAGATTGTCCGCGACCGAGAGTGGCCCGAACACATGGCGGCCTTCGGGCACGTGGCAGATACCGAGCTTGACGCGCTTATCCGCGCGCAGTTGCGTAATGTCCTTGCCGTCGAATTCGATTTGTCCACTGCTGGCCTTTTGCACGCCGGAGATCGTGCGCAGCAAAGTGGTCTTGCCGGCGCCATTGGCGCCGACAAGCGCAATCAATTGATGCCTGCCGACGACGAGATTCACGCTGCGCAGCGCCGAGATCCGGCCATATTGGCTGCCAAGTCCCCGAATAGCGAGAATCGGCGCGTCGGACTGCGCCCGCACTTCTGTCCTACACTGCGAAACCGAATCGTTCGGCAGCGAAATGCTGCAGTATTCGGCGGTGAGCATTTCCAGCGCGTTGGTCATCGGTCAGGCCGCCTTGCCAAGATAGGCAGCGATCACGGCCGGGTCGCGGCGAACCTCGCGTGCGGCGCCTTCGGTGAGCTTCTTGCCGTAATTAAGCACCAGGATACGGTCGGAGATGTTCATCACCATTTTCATATCGTGCTCCACGAGCACGACGGTGATGCCGCTATTGGCGATTTTCCGGACCAGCCCGTCGATCTCCGTGGTCTCCGTCGGATTGAATCCCGCGGCCGGCTCGTCGAGAAAAAGAATGCGGGGCCGCGCCGCCATCGCGCGCGCGATCTCGAGACGCTTCAGCGCGCCGTAGGGCATAACGCTGGCATCGGCGTCCACATATGCTCCCAGCCCGACATAGGCCATGAGTTCGGCCGACTTCTCGCGCAGAACAGCGTCGGCGCGTCGCACCGACGAAAAGCGCAGCATGCCCTTGATGAGGTTGCGATCCACAGAAAGGTGGCCGCCGAGCATGACGTTCTCAATCGCAGTCATGTTCATGCAGATCTGGAGATTTTGAAACGTGCGCGCCACGCCTTTGCGCGCCAACTCGTGCGGCGGTCGACCCGTTACCATCTCGCCGTCAAGCCTGACATCGCCGGATTTCGGCCTATAGATGCCGGTAATCAGATTGAAGAGCGTCGTCTTGCCTGCGCCGTTGGGACCGATCACCGAATAGACGACGCCCGCTTCGACGCTGAAGCTTACATTCTGTACGGCCAGCACGCCGCCGAATGTGATGCTGAGATCGGAAACCTCGAGCAGCGCCATCAGCGAGCACTCCCGAATTTCGCAGCCAACGTCGGGCCAAGGCCCTTGGGCAGGAAAATCATCGACAGCATCAAGATTGTGCCGAAGGCCACCGTCTCCCAGCCCTCGAGGGTCGTCAGTGCCTGCGGCAAAGCTGTCAGCAGCACCGCACCGATTACCGAGCCGTAGACGGAGGCCATGCCGCCAACCACAACCATAGTCACCAGCTCGATCGAATGCGAAAACTCGGCGGTATCGGGTGTGACGAAGCCGACATAATGCGCGGTTAGGCTCCCCATGATGCTGGCGAAGAATGCGGACAGCACGAAGATCGTAGCCTTGTATCGGGCGGCGCCCACGCCGACGACCTGCGATGCCACCTCCGAGCCGTGCAGCGCGCGCAGTGCGCGACCAAACGGCGAATCGATCAGGTTCTGGCAGGCCCACACGCTGAACAGCAGGATGCCGGCGAACAGCCAGTACCACTGCCGTTCGCCAAAAATCTCCCAGCCAAAGACCGACAGCGGCGACACCGACATGCCGTCCGGCCCGCCTGTATAGCTAGCTTCGTTCTTGAGAACGATGGAAATGACGATACCCAGACCCAGGGTCGCCATGGCCAGATAGTGGCCGCGCAGACGAAAGATCGGCGGCGCGATCGCCGCTGCGATCAATGCGGCACCGGCCGCCCCTGCGCACAGGGCTGCAATCGGCGGCCACGAAAAATGCGTGGTCAGAACCGCCGAGGCGTAGGCTCCGATGCCGAAGAAGCCCGCATGTCCGAGACTGATCTGACCGGCGTAACCGATCAGCAGATTGAGTCCCAGCACGACGATCGCGTTGATCGCCATGCGATTGGCAATGTCGAAATAGTAGGTGTTTGGGAGCAGCAGGGGGAGCGCAAGCAAGATGGCTGCGAGGATGAACAGACCGTAATTCGTGCGCATCATACCCGCTCCGTCGCTTTGGCGCCGAACAGGCCGCGCGGCAGGAAGAAAAGAACGACGAAAATCAAAAGGAACGGCGCGGCGTCCTTGTAGGCTGACGAGATGTATCCGGCGGACAGCGCCTCGATTATTCCGACCATTAAGCCGCCGACGACGGCGCCGAGCCCGCTGCCAAGGCCTCCAACTACTGCGGCTACAAATCCCTTGAGGCCCAACATGATCCCCACGTCGTACGAGGTCATCGTAATGGGCGTCAGCAGGATGCCGCCGATGGCACCGATTGCGGCCGACAGCGCGAAGCTCACCAATAAAACCCACTGGGTGTTGATGCCGACCAACTGTGCGGCCAGTGGATCGAATGAGGTGGCGAGAATGGCCTTGCCGGCGAGCGTACGGTTGAAGAACAGCCAGAGCGCGACGACGATGGCGGCGGTGATTCCGAGCACCCAAAGGGTTTGCGGAGCCAGGGCAGCGCCGCCGACGGCGATGGGCGCATCGCCCGAAAACGCCGGGAAGGTGGCCGCGCCCTTGCCGAACCATATCTGTACGAGCCCCCGCAGCACAAGTGACGCGCCGATGGTGATGATGATCAGGCCAACCACCTCGGCGCCCTTGGCCGGTTCGATCGCGAGCTTCTCGACGAGGACGCCGACCACTGCTGGAATTGCGACCGCCAGGACCAGCGCGACCGGCATCGGCAGGCCTGTCTTGAGAAAAAACACCGTCAACATGCCGCCAAGCATGATGAACTCGCCCTGGGCGAAATTGATGACGTTGCTGGCGTTGTAGATCAGGGCAAACCCCAACGCCGCGAGAGCGTATGTAGCGCCGACGGTGACGCCGGAAAACATGAACTGCAGGAATTGCGAGAGCATCATTTTTCCTTAACTGCAGAGATGGCGCGCTGCCCCGATGCCTGGATCTATTTCGGACGCTTGTCGATCACCCGTTTCGCCTTGCCGACGACCGTGCGCTCGATCATGCCGGTCCCGACCACATGAACCTTTGCGGTGACCCCGATCAGCGCCTTGATGTGGTGAGCGACTTCGCGCTCGACTTCTGCGCACCCTACCGCCTCCAAATGGTCCGACAATTCGGGGCGAAGCTCGACGAACACGTCGAGTTCGTCCAGATGCCCCTCCCGCGTGACTTGTAGCTGGTATTGGGCGCAGAGGTTCGCATTCCTCAGCAGGATTTCCTCAATCTGGGTGGGGAACACGTTCACGCCGCGGATAATCAGCATGTCGTCCGATCG
>DATGGY010000101.1:0-20347 GCA_035308285.1 Bradyrhizobium sp.
GTCGCGCGCGCCTTTGGAGGCGAATGCCATCGACGGCGAACGGTCCGGCCAAAGCCAAACCGTATGCGCAGCCTCCCATTCCTGCTCGCGTACGTAGAGATGATCGTCGCGGGCCGAGCGGCGCCAATCGACGCTCTGCGAAGGTTCGCCAGAAACGAAACGGCGGTATTGCCAGAAGCTTTCGCCCGCGCCGGCGCGGCGGCGTCCGTGCAGGCCGTGGATGACATTGGCCGCGATGCGGCGAGCTTCAAGCACGAGCCGAGGCAGCGAGGCGGCGAGCGTTCGGCTTTCGCCATCGGCACGTCGGATTGCTACGATCTCCCTGGCTTCGTGCTCGGTAGGAGCGGCCATCAACCGATCCGCGTCTTCAATTGTTTGATTACGTCGGGAATGGTGCGGCCCTCGGCGCGCGCGGAAAAGGTCAGCGCCATGCGGTGCTTGAGAATGGGTTCGGCGAGATCGAGAACGTCGTCGATCGAAGGCGCCAGACGCCCGTCGAGCAAAGCGCGGGCGCGAACGGCGAGCATCAGCGACTGGCTGGCGCGCGGGCCCGGTCCCCAGGCGATCAGCTTGCCGGCCTCCCCGCCCTCCGGACCCGGACGCGCCGAGCGCACCAGCGAGAGGATTGCTTCGACGACGGAATTGCCGACCGGCAGCCGCCGCACCAGCCGCTGCGCCGCGATCAGGAGGTCGGCGTTCATCGCCGCCTTGGCCAGCGTTTCGTCCGCGCCCGTGGTTTCGAACAGGATCCGCCGCTCGGCATCGCGATCCGGATAGTCGACATCGATCTCCATCAAGAAGCGGTCGAGCTGCGCTTCGGGCAAAGGATAGGTGCCTTCCTGCTCCAATGGATTTTGCGTCGCCAGCACGTGAAACGGTTTCGGCAAATCGTGGCGAGCGCCCGCAACGGTGATGTGTTGTTCCTGCATCGCCTGCAGCAGCGCCGACTGGGTGCGGGGGCTCGCGCGGTTGATTTCGTCGGCCATCAAGAGCTGCGCAAACACCGGCCCGGAGATGAAGCGGAACGACCGCTTGCCGGAACTGCTCTCGTCCAGGACTTCGGCGCCCAGGATGTCCGATGGCATCAGGTCCGGCGTGAACTGGATGCGCTTGGCGTCAAGCCCGAGCGTAACCCCTAAGGTTTCGACCAATTTGGTCTTGGCAAGGCCGGGCACGCCGATCAAAAGCGCATGGCCGCCCGAAAGGATCGTCACCAGCGTATTTTCGATCACCCGGTCCTGGCCAAAGATGACGGTGGAGATCGCTTCCTTGGCCGCGCGGATTTGCCCCGCTACCTGTTCCGCAGAGCGGACGATCACGTCCTCGAGTTTTTCGACACTGTCGGCGCCAGCCATTTCCTTCTCCTTCGCCTCAAACTCTTGCGCGAAACGTCGTCATGCCATGAACCCCATGCTAAACTGATGAGAAGGCCATGTATTCGTTGAATTAAACTATCCCCACATTATCGGTATTTCGGAGTATGAACGGCATCACGATGTGGCGACTTGATCCGGATTAATACGGGCGGAACTCGCCAAGACGCATGCAGAACGCGTGCACCAATCGTGCCAAACCCAGACGCTCAGACTCAGGGCAAACCATGGCGAAGCAAGGGCAGAAACCGACTCAAGGTCTCGAAGGCCTGACGGCTGCGGCCAGGAACGCCGCGGACGCCAACGCGACTGGCAAGGGCTTGCCCCCGGTGCATCTGTGGAATCCGCCATTTTGCGGCGATCTCGACATGCGAATCGCTGCAGACGGCACGTGGTATTATATGGGGACGCCAATCGGGCGGCCAGCGCTGGTTCGCCTGTTTTCGACCATCCTCAAGCGCGAGGGCGGCAAGCACTTTCTGGTGACGCCGGTCGAGAAGGTCGGTATCCGCGTCGACGACGCGCCGTTTCTGGCGGTCGAGATGCTAAGGGAGCACGATGGAAGCGGCCGGCTCCTGCGCTTCCGCACCAATGTCGACGACTGGGTCGCTTGTGACCAAGCCCACCGGTTACGGTTCGAGGCCTCCGCCGATGGCGGGCTGACGCCCTATCTTCACGTCCGCGCCGATCTTTGGGCCAAGGTCACCCGCGCGCTCTACTATGATTTGGTTGACATGGGTGAGGAGCGGATGGTCGATGGTCGTCGGATGTTCGGGGTCGCGTCCGCTGGCGAATTCTTTGCGATGGCGGACGCAGAGCAGGTGAGGGGCTAGTGGTCCGATTCTAACATTCGCATCCCGGTTAGGGTGGTAGCTTTGCGAATGTTAGAATCAAGGGACGCTAGTAATTATAAGATGCTAGTGCCCACGACTTTCCGAAGTTCGTGAAGGTGGGCGCTGCGATGGAGCACGAACTTCGGAAAGTGGGCACTAGTTTGAAAGAGGCGATGGTGAGAAACGATCCCGCCGCGATCGGTTCGGCGGAATTTTTCGATCGGACGCGTGCGCGGCTGCGATTCGAGATACCCGCAGGCTTGACCGATCCTGACCTCATTCCCGCGAGCGGGGATCAGGGCACCGACCGCATGCTGGAGATTCTGGCGCGCGAACAGCCGATTCGCCCTGCCGCCGTGTTGGTCCCGGTGGTCGACCATCCGCAGCCGACCGTGCTGCTGACGCAGCGCTCAGCCCACCTCAACGAACACGCCGGCCAGATTTCCTTTCCCGGCGGCAAGATCGACGCAGCCGACGGCTCCCCGCTCGAAACGGCGTTGCGCGAGGCGGAGGAGGAGATCGGTCTGGGCCGGGAGTTCATCGACCCGATCGGTTATCTCGATCTCTACGGAACCAGCTTCGGATTTCGCATCCTGCCGACGGTTGCTCGGGTAAAGCCGGGCTTCAAGCTGCGCATCAACCGTTCAGAAGTGGACGACGCGTTCGAGGTCCCGCTTTCGTTCCTGATGAACCCGGCCAACCACCAGGTGCACAGCAAGGAATTCCGCGGCATGGAACGTTCATATTACGCCATGCCATACGCAGAGCGCTACATCTGGGGCGCCACGGCCGGAATCCTGCGGGTGCTATTCGAGCGGATCTATCTGCCATGATCCGACCGGCCCTCACCGAGATCGGAATTTTCCTCATTCCCTTCGTGGTCTATGCGCTGTTTCTGATTTCGACCCGTTCCGGATTATTGGTGCAGTCGTCCTGGCCGCTGAAGATCATCGGCAAGCTGTTGCTCGGTGCATTGTTGCTGGTGATCGCTAGTTTCGTCCTGCTTGCACAATTCTCCGGCGCGCCGCCGAATTCGACGTACATTCCCGCCCATCTCGAGAACGGCAAGCTGGTTCCCGGAGTAGAGAAATGAGCGGCGCGCAGGTGCTCGACGCGCCTTGGCTCAAATCCGGTCCAACCGCCCGTGTGCTCAAGCTGCTCAATAGCGACGGCGAAGAAGCCCGCGTGGTCGGCGGCTCCGTCCGCAACGCGCTCCTGGGTATCCCGATCGGCGACATCGATATCGCGACGACCGCGCTGCCCGAAGAGGTGATGCGCCGCGCCAAGTCGGCCGGCATCAAGAGCGTGCCGACCGGTATCGAGCACGGCACGGTGACGCTGGTGATCGATTCCCACCCGTTCGAGGTCACAACCTTGCGCGAGGACACCGAAACATTCGGCCGCAAGGCCAAGGTTGCCTTCGGCCGTAACTGGGTGCGCGATGCGGAACGGCGCGACTTCACCATCAACGGCCTATCGGCCGACGCCGAGGGAGGGGTGCACGATCACGTCGGCGGGCTCGACGACATCGCGGCAAGACGCGTGCGCTTCATCGGCGATCCCAACCAGCGGATATCGGAGGATTATCTGCGCGTCCTCAGGTTCTTCCGCATCCATGCCGCCTACGGCACCGGCGAACCCGATCACGCCGGATATCTCGCATGCATCAACGCGCGCGCAGGCCTTGCGACGCTCTCGGCCGAGCGCGTGCGCGCTGAAATGCTCAAGCTACTGGTCGCACACGGCGCCGCTGCTTCTATCGCAGCCATGGTGGATGGCGGATTGCTGCTGCCGATATTCGGCGGCGTTGCCTATACCGGGCCGCTGAGGGCGATGATTTCCGCGGAACGCGCGCTGGGGCTTGCGCCGGACCCGATTCGCCGGCTCGGTGCGCTGGCGGTTGCTGTCACAGAAGATGCCAGGCGCCTCTCGACGCGCTTGCGATTGGCCAATGCCGAGGCCAAGGCGCTCGATTCCATGGGCCATCGCTGGTGGCGGCTTGCCGGAATGGATGAAGCAACCGCGCGGCGCAGGCTTTACCGGCTGGGCGAAGATCGCTATCGCGACCGGTTGTTGCTGGCCTGGGCGCGGTCGGGCGGCGAAGCCGATGCCGCGACGTGGCGGGAACTCGCGACCTTGCCGCAACGCTGGAGCGCGCCGAAATTTCCGCTCAAGGCGGCCGACTTCATCGCGCGTGGCATTGCCCAGGGCCCTCAACTCGGGCAGGCGCTTGGGCTCGCCGAGGACGCCTGGCTTGCGGCGGATTTCCCGCTCGGAGAGCCTGCGCTCAAGGCCATCGCCGACCAAACCGTCATTCGTCTTAACCGCGACGGCAGGCCGTGAACTTCATTTCGGGCTTTGCCGACATTTCGCTCGCTCAATTGGTGCTGGTGGCATGCGTCGCACTGTTTGCCTCGGTGGTTGGAGGTCTGGCCGGCTACGGCACCGGCGCGCTGATGCCGCTGGTGCTGGTGCCCTTGATCGGCGCCGAACCGGTGGTGCCGATCATCGCGATATCGGCCATCTTCACCAATCTTAGCCGCGTCACGGCCTATCGCCGTTACACCGACGCTCGCCGGGCGCTGATCGTGATCTTGGCGTCCGCATTGACGACCGCGCTTGGCGCTTACGGCTATACGCGGCTGATCAATGCCGGTGCGGCGATCGTGATCGGCACGATGTTGATTGTGAGCGTGCCGCTGCGCCGCCTCGCCAGACGGCGCGACATCCGGATCGGCGATGCCGGGCTCGGTTTGGGCGCCGTGGCTTACGGCGTCGTGGTCGGCGGCACCACAGGCTCGGGCGTGATCCTGCTGTCGCTCTTGATGGCGGCCGGTCTTGAAGGCGCCGCCGTGATCGCGACCGATGCGGTGATCTCGGTGGTGACCAGCATCATCAAGATTTCGGTGTTTGGCCTCGCTGGCGTCGTCAGCGCGCAAGTGCTCGCCTTTGCTTTCCTGATCGGGGCGATCGCGCTGCCCGGCGCGTTTGTCGCGAAGGCTTTCGTCGAACGCATGCCGGTGCACATCCACGCTGCGATTCTCGACGCCGCCGTGATTGCCGGCGGTTTGGTCATGATCTCGGCCGCGGTGCGGGCGGTGGCGTGATTGTCAGACATCGTCATTCCGGGATGGTGCGTTAGCACCAGACCCGGAATCTCGAGATTCCGGGTTCGATGCTACGCATCGCCCCGGAATGACGAGTTAGGTCACGGCCATCTCACTTCCGGCGGCATCGACGACAGGATCGAATCGACGTTGCCGCCGGTCTTGAGGCCGAAAATCGTGCCGCGGTCGTAGAGCAGGTTGAACTCGACGTAGCGCCCGCGCCGGACCAACTGCTCCTCGCGGTCGGCTATAGTCCACGGCGTTTGGTAATTGCGCCTGACCAGTTCGGGATAGATTCTCAGGAAGGCGCGGCCGACTTCCTGCGTGAAGGCGAGGTCGGCGTCCCAATCGCCCGAATCGTGCCAATCATAAAAAATGCCGCCGATGCCGCGCGCCTCCTGGCGATGCGGCAGATAAAAATATTCGTCGCACCATTTCTTGTATTTCTGATAGTCGGCAACGCCATTGTGGCCGCCGCAGGCGGCCTCCATCGCGGCGTGAAAGGCGACCGTATCGGGATCGTCCTGGGTCCGCCGCCGCTCCAGCACCGGCGTCAAATCGGCGCCGCCGCCAAACCACGCCTTGGTCGTGACCACAAAGCGGGTGTTCATATGCACTGCCGGAATATTTGGATTGCGCAAATGCGCGATCAGCGAAATGCCGGATGCCCAGAAGGCGGGATCCTCGGCGGCGCCGGGAATCTGGCTGCGGAACTCGGGGGCGAATTCGCCGTGCACCGTCGAACAATGCACGCCGACCTTTTCGAACAGCCGTCCGCGCATCATGCTCATCACGCCGCCGCCGCCGCCCTCGCCGCTATGATCGGTGCGGGTCCACGGGGTACGCACGAAGCGCCCGGCGCCGCCGGGATGGAGCGACGCCGGTGCGTCATCCTCCAATTTCTCGAAGGCCGCGCAGATATCGTCGCGCAGGCGCTCGAACCAGGCCCGCGCCCGCGCTTTGCGTTCCTCGAGTGCCGAAATATCCATTTACAGTGCCTGACTCTCTGGACCGGCGAATGTCAAATCCACTCCACTGGTTTGCCGCACCGCCTCGCCTAACGCCATTGCGGCCGCCGTTGCGACATTAAGCGAGCGCAACCCCGGCTTGATCGGAATCACAAGCCGCGCGTCGGCGGCATCCGCGACGGCCTGCGGAACGCCCGCTGTCTCGCGCCCGAACAAAAGGATGTCGGGCGCATGATAGCGAAATTCGAGATAGGGCGTAGCGCCCTTGGTGGTGAACAGGATGAGCCGGTGGCCCGCTCGCTTGCGCCATTGCTCGAATTTCGCCCAGGAATCATGGCGCGTCCAGTTGACCTGATCGAGATAATCCATGCCGGCCCGGCGGAAACTCCGGTCGGATACCGCAAAACCCGCGGGCTCGATGATATGGGCTTCCGCGTCCATGCAGGCACAAAGTCTAAGAATCGTCCCGGTGTTCTGGGGGATGTCGGGCTGGAAAAGCGCGATTTGCATTTCTGTAACGGCCCTAACGAGCCTCCTCCCGAAAATGTCAGGAAAAATATTCACTCGGCATGGAATTCGTGCATTGCACGCTGGCCAGCCGATAGCGGGCTTGCGCTTGCCCGGCAAGGGTGCCAATAGAACGATTCTGGACTGTTCCTTGTCTCCGGGTGGGGCCGGAAAGGGAGGTCTTTCTGCCGCCGCGGGGGTCGCGGGCGCCGGCAGCCACCCGGTCATCTTCTCCGGGGCGGTTCCACCGGCTGCAGCTTAAGAAAGGGTTTGGAATCGTGACGACAGCGTCTTCGGCGGACCATCCGACACGCCGTGATTTCCTCTTTGTTGCAACGGGAGCTTTCGCCGCCGTCGGCGGAGTGATCACGCTCTGGCCATTCATTTCCCAGATGAATCCCGACGCCTCCACGATTGCGGCGGGCGCAGCGATCGAAGTCGATCTGACGCCGATCGCCGAAGGGCAGGACATCAAGGTGTTCTGGCGCGGCAAGCCGATCTACATCAGCCACCGGACCAAGAAGCAGATCGAGGAGGCCCGCAGCGTGCAGGTCTCGAGCCTGCCCGACCCGCAAGCGGACCAGGCGCGCGTCAAGGAGGGCCACGACCAATGGCTCGTAGTGATCGGCATCTGTACCCATCTCGGCTGCATCCCGATTGCGCATGAGGGCAATTACGACGGCTTCTTCTGCCCCTGCCATGGCTCGCAATACGACTCCTCCGGTCGCATTCGCCAGGGACCGGCGCCGGCCAACCTGGAAGTCCCTCCCTATCAATTCGTTTCCGACAACAAAATCCAGATAGGCTAAAGCCCCGGATCCGGTATCCGGGACTTCGAGCCTATCGCGTCGTCTTAATTCCCCAGGGATCGCACCATGAGCGGACCATCTGACTACCAGCCGACCAATCCCGTCCTGAAGTGGATTGAACGGCGTCTCCCGATTTTCGGTCTCATGCATTCCTCGTTCGTGGCTTATCCGACGCCGCGCAACCTGAACTACTGGTGGACCTTCGGCGCCATCCTCTCGATCATGTTGGGGCTACAGATCGTTACCGGCGTGATCCTGGCGATGCACTACACGCCGAATGCCGATCTCGCCTTCAAGTCGGTCGAGAGCATCGTGCGCGACGTGAACTACGGCTGGCTCCTGCGCAACATGCATGCTTCCGGCGGGTCGATGTTCTTTTTTGCCGTCTACGTTCACATGTTCCGCGGCCTCTATTACGGGTCATACAAGGAGCCGCGCGAGGTTCTTTGGATTCTCGGCGTCATCATCTACCTGTTGATGATGGCGACGGGCTTCATGGGTTACGTGCTGCCATGGGGCCAGATGAGCTTCTGGGGCGCCACCGTCATCACCAATCTTTTCTCGGCCATTCCCTATGTCGGCAACAGCATCGTGACGCTGCTGTGGGGCGGCTATTCGGTCGGCAATCCGACCCTGAACCGCTTCTTCTCGCTGCACTACCTCTTGCCGTTCGTGATCGCAGGCGTGGTGGTGCTGCACGTCTGGGCGCTGCATGTCGTGGGTCAGAACAATCCGGCCGGCGTCGAGGCCAAGACGGAAAAGGACACCGTGCCGTTTACGCCCTACGCGACCATCAAGGACGGGTTCGGCGTGTCCTGCTTCCTTTTGCTCTACGCGTGGTTCATCTTCTATATGCCGAATTATCTCGGCGACTCGGACAACTACATTGTCGCCAATCCCGGCGTGACCCCGCCGCACATCGTGCCGGAATGGTATTATCTGCCGTTCTACGCGATCCTGCGCTCGATCCCGAACAAGCTCGCCGGCGTGATCGCGATGTTCTCGGCGATCATCGTGCTGGTGTTCCTGCCCTGGCTCGATACCGCCAAGACACGCTCGTCCAAATATCGCCCGTTGGCGAAGCAGTTTTTCTGGATCTTCGTCGTTGTCTGCGTGCTCTTGGGTTATCTCGGCGCGCAGCCACCCGAAGGCATCTATGTGATTGCCGCGCGCATCCTGACAATCTGCTATTTCGTTTACTTCCTGATCCTGCTGCCGCTCTTGAGCCGGATCGAAAAGCCGAGGCCCATCCCCAACTCGATCGCCGACGATGTGCTGGCTAAATATGGAAGCAAGTCCGCATCGATTGCGATCGCACTCGCGCTCGCTGGCGCACTGTTCGCCGGCAGCGCGCAGAATGCGCGAGCCGAGGAGCAGGAAACCCCGCCATCGCAGAAATGGTCGTTTGCCGGTCCCTTCGGCAAATATGATCGCGGAGCGTTGCAGCGCGGGCTGAAGGTCTACAAGGAAGTCTGCTCGAACTGCCACGCGCTGTCGTATATCGCGTTCCGCAATCTCGCCGATCCCGGCGGTCCCGGCTATTCGACCGCGCAGGTCGCTGCGCTCGCCTCCGAGTACAAGATCAAGGACGGTCCGAACGACCAGGGCGAAATGTTCGACCGGCCCGGCCGGCCGGCCGATTATTTCCCCTCGCCATTCCCCAACGATCAGGCGGCGCGCGTCGCCAACGGCGGCGGTTTGCCTCCCGACCTTTCCCTGATCGCGAAGGCTCGCTCCTACGAGCGCGGCTTCCCATGGTTCGTCATCGATCTCTTCAGCCAGTTCCAGGAACAGGGCCCGAACTATGTCACGGCGCTCCTGGAGGGCTATCAAAAGCAGCCGGCGGGCGTCACGCTGGCTGAGGGCACCTATTACAACAAGTATTTCCCCGGCCATGCCATCAAGATGCCGCAGCCGCTGACCAACGGGCAGGTCACCTATGATGACGGATCGCCAGCAACGCTGGAACAATACGCTAAGGACATCTCCACGTTCCTGATGTGGGCGGCCGAACCGCACATGGAGGCACGCAAGCAGTTGGGATTTGTGGTCTTCGTGTGCCTGATCCTGTTCGCCGGGCTGATGTATTTCACCAAGAAGAAGGTCTGGGCCGACGCGCACTGACCCCGGCTATCAATGTGACTTCCAAAAGCCCCCGTAAGGGGGCTTTTTTGTTGGGGTCTCGCGTGTCCCGGACGCGATGCGGGCTCAGCACCGCTTCGCAGCGCCGGGACCTAGGCTTTTGACAATGCAATCCGGTGGGCCCCGGATCAGCAGCGCACCGCATAGCGCGTCGAAGACGCGCGTGAACGCGCTGATCCGCGTTGCGCAGCATCCGGGGCACGATTGCGTTGTGGGCGCAGAGCGGACAGAATGCCGGCCAGTCCGTCCCCAAAAAACTTCGGAGGAACCATGGGCACCAGCATCTCGTTCAAGCGTCCCGACGGCAAGGACGCCAATGGCTATCTCGCCAACGCCGCGCGCGGCAATGCCCCGGGCGTCGTCGTTATCCAGGAATGGTGGGGGCTTCAGGATCAGATCAAGGGGCTGTGCGACCGCTTCGCGGTGGCGGGGTTCGACGCGCTGGCCCCCGATCTCTACCGGGGCAAGGTGGTGCCGTATCACGACACTGACGCCGCCGGCAAAGAGATGAACTCGCTCGATTTCATGGACGCCACCACCCAGACGGTTCGCGGCGCCGCGCAATATCTTGGCCGCAACGGCGCCAAGGTCGGCTTGACCGGCTTCTGCCTCGGCGGCGCGGTTACCATCATCGGCGCCACGAAGATTCCCGAGCTGGCCGCGGGCGTCGTGTTCTACGGGATTCCGCCGGAGGCGGCGGCAAAGCCGGCGGACGTCAAAATTCCGCTGCAGGCCCACTTCGCCAGCAGGGATGATTGGTGCACGCCCCAGGTGGTCGACGCCTTCGAGAAGGCCATGAAGGCTGCCGGCAAGTCGCTCGAACTCTTTCGCTATGAGGCCGACCACGCCTTCGTCAACGAGCAGCGTATGACGGTGCACGACCGCAAGGCAGCCGAGCTCGCCTGGGGCCGCGCCACGGAGTTTTTCCGGAAGCATCTGGGGTGAGGTGCGTGTCCTCATCCTGAGGAGCGGCGCGTTCGCCGCGTCTCGAAGGATGAGAGCGGACCTCATGGTTCGAGACGGTGCAAGCGCCTCCTCACCATGAGGACGACCGATTGCGTGCGCGGCGGTCAGTCCTTGCCGCGCACCCGGTCCCACCACGCACAAGTCCCCGACATCAGCTTGTAATTCCCCTCCATCACCTGAACCGGCGCGCGCAGGCCTTCAGCCGCGGCGCGCATGCGCATCCGGCGCGCCGCTTCGCGGTCGGCTGATGGTAGCCAGTTGCGTTCATGTCCCCACAGGCTTGGACCGTCCTTCAGTTCGAAGGCTTGCCACGTCGACGGATCGACCTCGCGGCCGCCCCAGCCGCATTCCACCATGAACGAGGACGGCGACCTCACATAGAACGACGTCATGAGATCGTTGGTGTGACGGCCGAGCGTCACGCTGACGCGGTCGGGCTCGCTCAGCGCGACGTCGTAGGATTGGCCGACGTCGTCGAGCGAAAACAGCTCCACCATCAAATGATGCATTCCGTTGCGCCCGGTCTCGAGCAGGGCCAGGCTGTGATGCCGCGGATTGATGTGAAAGAAGTAGGCGCGAAACGGCCTCTCCATATAGTCGGAGAGACGGAAGCCGAGCACATCGACATAGAACGGCATCACCGCCCCGATATCCTCAACCGTCAGCACCGCGTGCCCAAGGCCGAGCGGGCCGGTGCGGAAGCCGGAAATCGCTCGTCCAGGGCTGAACGGGGTGTCGTCGATCTCGGCACCGTGGAACGCCTCGAGGCGATTGCCCGCGGGATCCCTGAATGAAATCAGCCTCTGAACGCGCCGCTTGTCGGCAAGCGTCTGCGGTTCGGCCGTGACCGTAATCCGTGCATGTTCCAGCCGCGCGGCGAGCGCATCCAGCGCACCGGCATTTGCTACCTCCCAGCCGAAGAAGCGCTCGCCTTCCGCCAACGCGCGGTCGACGACAATGCGCTGCTTGCGATCGTCCATCCGGAACGCCAGCAGCGTGGGGCTGCGCTCGACCGCCTGCAGGCCGACCAGACGGGTGCCGAATTGCCGCCAATCATCCAGCGCGGCGGAGCCAAATCCGACATAGCCGAGAGCCTGCAATGGCATCATTCGCCTCCCGCTGCCCGCAAGTCCCAAACATCGAATTTGAGGGCAGCTTCCGGAAACTTACGCATATTTTCCGCCTTCCCACATCACAAAATGCTTGCCGAATGGGCAGGGCGCAAGCCGCTTGCAGGGCGATCCTCCCTTGACGTGGCGCCTCGGCATGGTGTTTACGTGACCCATGAGCACCGCGGTCCACGATACCCGTCTCTGGTGGCCCACCTCTTGAGGGGTGGCCGGTGCGATTTCGTTTTCCCAAATCGTTAAAGGCCGTCATCGCAGCGCGACGGCCTTTCGTTTGTCCTGTGTGGCGTCCCCTCGGCAAGTCTCAAAAGAGGATCACATGAACAGGACAGTCTTCTCGCTGCCAGCCCGCTACGAGTACCGCACCCGCGGCGGGCTCGCGATCACGCGGTCGGCCGAGCATTTTTCAGGCGGCGCCAACCGGCTCGATGATTTGATCGACCTTCTCGATCGCCGCCGCGGCGTGGTGCTGTCATCGGGCACGACGGTGCCTGGCCGTTACGAGAGTTTTGACCTCGGCTTTTCCGATCCGCCCTTGCAGCTCCAGACGAGGGAATCGGACTTCTCGCTCCAGGCGCTTAATGCGCGCGGCGAAATCCTGATCGCCTTCCTCGCCGACGTGGTCCGTGAGCCGAGCGTCGTCATCACCGAGAAAAGCCCGCGCCGTCTCGCCGGTCATATCCTGCACGGGGTTGCCCCCGTGGATGAAGACCAGCGCACCCGCCGCGCCAGCGTGATGTCGTTGGTGCGCGATCTCGTCGCGGCCTTCGGCGCCAATGATGATCCGATGCTCGGCCTGTTCGGTGCATTCGCCTATGATCTGGTGTTCCAGATCGAGGACCTGGTGCAGAGGCGCCCGCGCGAGAAAGACCAGCGCGACATCGTGCTTTTTGTGCCCGATCGTCTTCTAGCCTATGACCGCGCCACCGGGCGCGGCGTGGTGGTCAGCTATGATTTCGCCTGGAAAGGCAAATCGTCCGAAGGCGAGCTGCGCGACACCCCCGACAGCAGCTACGCCAAAACGCCCGGCCAGGGATTTGCCGATCACGCGCCCGGGGAATATCAGGCCACGGTGGAGACTGCGCGCGCGGCGTTTGCGCGCGGAGATCTGTTCGAGGCGGTGCCGGGGCAACTCTTTGCCGAACCCTGCGAGCGCTCGCCGGCGGAGGTGTTTCAGCGGCTGTGCCGGATCAATCCGTCGCCCTATGGCGCGCTGATGAACCTCGGCGACGGTGAATTCCTGGTGTCGGCATCGCCCGAGATGTTCGTGCGTTCCGACGGCAGAAGGGTCGAGACCTGCCCGATCTCCGGCACCATCGCCCGCGGTGCCGACGCGATCGGCGACGCTGAGCAGATCAGGCAGCTCCTGAATTCGCAGAAGGACGAATTCGAGCTCAACATGTGCACCGACGTCGATCGCAACGACAAGGCGCGGGTCTGTGTGCCCGGAACGATCAAGGTTTTAGCGCGGCGACAGATCGAGACCTATTCGAAGCTGTTTCATACCGTCGATCACGTCGAAGGCATGTTGCGGCCGGGATACGATTCGCTTGATGCGTTCCTCACCCATGCCTGGGCGGTGACGGTGACCGGCGCGCCGAAATTATGGGCGATGCAGTTCGTCGAGGACCACGAGCGCTCGCCGCGGCGCTGGTATGCCGGCGCCATCGGCGTGGTCAATTTCGACGGCGGCATCAATACCGGGCTGACCATCCGCACCATCCGGATGAAGGACGGCCTTGCGGAGGTGCGGGTCGGCGCCACCTGTCTGTTTGATTCGGATCCTGCTGCCGAGGACCGTGAATGCCAGGTCAAGGCGGCCGCGCTGTTCCAGGCGCTGCGCGGCGATCCGCCGAAGCCGCTTTCGGCCTTCGCGCCGGATGCCACCGGCTCCGGCAAGCGCGTGCTTCTGATCGATCATGACGACAGCTTCGTGCATATGCTGGCGGATTATTTTCGCCAGGTTGGTGCCAACGTAACGGTGGTGAGATATGTTCATGCCCGGCAGATGCTGGAGAGCGGCAGCTACGACCTGCTGGTGCTGTCGCCGGGGCCTGGGAGACCGGAAGATTTCAACATTTCCAACACCATCGATGCGGCATTGGGCCGGAAGCTGCCGATCTTCGGCGTCTGCCTCGGCGTGCAGGCGATCGGGGAATATTTTGGCGGGCAGCTCGGACAGCTCGTGCAGCCGGCGCATGGGCGGCCGTCGCGGGTTCAGGTGCGGGGCGGACGGCTGATGCAGAACCTGCCCGATGAGATCGTGATCGGACGCTATCATTCGCTCTATGTCGAGCGCGACAGCATGCCCGACGTGCTGGCCGTGACGGCGAGCACCGCAGACGGCGTTGCCATGGCGATCGAGCACAAGACCTTGCCGGTCGGCGGCGTGCAGTTTCACCCGGAATCGCTGATGTCGCTTGGCGGTGAGGTGGGCCTGCGTATCGTCGAGAATGCATTCCGGCTCGGAATGCCGGTCAATTGAGAGGACACGTCATTGCGAGCCAACGGGTCGCGCGAATGCGCGCCCGATGATAAACTCCGCGAAGCAATCCAGACGCACGGGGCAAGATGGATTGCTTCGTCGCAAGCGCTCCTCGCAATGACGAAAATGAAAAGAGATATCGATGACATTTGAATATGATTTGAAGTCCGTCGTTCGCACCATCCCGGATTATCCGAAACCGGGAATAATGTTCCGCGATATAACTACTCTGCTCGGCGATGCGCGCGCTTTCCGCCGCGCGGTCGATGAACTGGTGCAGCCATGGGCAGGCAACAAGATCGACAAGGTGGCCGGCATCGAGGCGCGCGGGTTCATTCTCGGCGGCGCCGTCGCCCATCAGGTTTCCGCAGGCTTCGTGCCGATCCGCAAGCGCGGCAAGCTGCCGCATACCACGGTGCGCATCGCCTATTCGCTGGAATACGGGCTCGATGAAATGGAGATGCACGTCGACGCCATCCACCCCGGCGAGCGGGTCATCCTGGTCGACGATCTGATCGCCACCGGCGGCACCGCCGAGGGGGCGGTCAAGCTGATGCGTCAAATCGGCGCCAATGTGGTCGCTGCCTGCTTCATCATCGATTTGCCCGATCTCGGAGGGGCCGCGAAATTGCGGGCGATGGACGTGCCGGTGCGAACGCTGATGGCGTTCGACGGGCATTGAGGCGCGCGAAACCTATCCATACGTCGTCGCTGCGAAAGCAGGGACCTATAACCACCGATGTTAGTTGTTGAAAATCCGTCTAGCCCCAGCGCCAAATGGAGCAGCCGCGGCGTATGGGTCCCTGCTTTCGCAGGGACGACAATGGATCACGATCCCTGCAGGATCAGGCTCAATTCGAGCTCGCGGAAGCTGTAATAATTCTTGCGGATCCATTGATGCAGCTCGGTCGAGGAATCCCGTTCGTTGCGCAGGTAGTCGGTGAACGAGAACGACAGCCGGTCGACATAGGTCTTCAAAAACGCCGGCAGCGCCGCGATCGACAGGACCCTTCCATGGGTGAAGGTCCGTGGCAGTTCGCCGCGCACGACATATTCGTTGTCGATTGTCACAAGCGCGGTGGACGGAAACTGGCGCTGCAATGTCTCATAGCCGCGGGCCGTGGCCCGATCGCTATCGCCGACGAATAGGATGACCGGTGAAACGCCGCGTCGGACGGCCTCTTTCATGAACCCGATTTCATTGGTCATCTTGAAGAATTCGTCGAAGGCGTGGAAACCGAGATCGATCACCTTGGAGGTCCCGTCATTGATGATCAGACGGTCCATCAGCGCCATCTTGCCTAAGGTATCGTCTACTTCCGCGCTTTCCGTGATCGCCGGAAGATATTCGAGCAGCGACGGCTCCTTCAGATTGACGTCGAAGGCCATCGCCTTTCCGTGCTTCAACAGCAGGAATTCGCTCAAGAGCCGCGCAGCCAGCGTCTTGCCGACCAGCGGACGGGGCGAGCAGATGATGTAAACGGGTGTCTGGCGCATCGCGCGCTATCTCGGGCTGAGTGACGCCCATTCCAGCCCAATCGCATCGCGCGCGCAATTATTTTTCGCCGCCGCGCGTGCTCGATCTGCCGGAGCCGACCAGATCGGTGAGCTTGATGCGGTCGAATTCGCTCCAGACATTGGCGAGCCAGTGGCGGACATAACCGCGCAAGACGAAAGAATAGTTCGCCGCCTCGTCGCTCGGGCCTTTGTTGGCGACGAATTTGAGGAACGGAACCGAGGCGACCTCGACCTGTTCGAAGGCCAACTCGTTGAGCTTGGGGATCGTAAGCTCGGTGGCGTCCTTGATGCGGTGGAAATACGAATTGTATGTGGCCTGGTCCCACTGGAAGAACTGGGTGTCGTTGATGAAATTCTTCACCAGGAAGTATTTGGCGCCGGCCATGAAATTCGCGGTTTCCGCGATTTCGTCCAACGACGCGATCGAGGGGCCGAGAATGTGAAACACGGAAAAAATGATCTGGCCCGACTTGGCGGCATCGAGAAAGCCGATGTCACGCAACGCGGCGAGCGAGGGAGACAGCAATCCGGCGCGGACGTCGATCACGGTGACCGAGGGGCTCGTCGCATTCAGCGTATCGAAGATCTTCATCTGGTCCGAAGTCGTCGTCATGTCGACGATCTCGGTGACGTCGGGGTGGAAGCGCTTCAACGTGCCGCGCGGGGATTCGGTATCGAAGGCGCGGGTCGGAACGCTGTTGGCGCTGAAATAGTCCAATAGCGTGCGCGAGACCGTCGTCTTGCCGACCCCGCCCTTGTCAGCGCCTACCACTATCACTACCGGCTTCGCCATGAACTTCCCTTATGCACCATTCTTGATTGGAGCATCATCCCTCGAACAAACCAAGATGCCTGCCCCGAAAAACCCGGTTTGCCCGGGTCACGTCCCCCAGCCGGCCGGCCGCCCGTACGCGATCGGAGGGTTCCCCTGCCTGCTTCGAGTGCGAAGATGGCAGAAAAAAGGGAGAATTCAATTCATTACAGGGGAATTGGGACTAATCGTGCCAGCGTCGTTAACGCTGGCAGGCGTCCAACCGCGCGTCCGGCCTTATCTCGCCTCACCCAGTGGGCCGAGACGCTGCTACATTGCGTCTTGCCCGATCTAGCGGCGTCCCCACGGGCCGGCCGCGCTGCCCCAGGGGCCTGATGGCGCATTTGGCGGCACGCCCGCAGCATCGCTCCAAGGGCCTTTTGGCAATGGCGGAGGGGTGTCACCAGGCGGCTGCAACTGATTGTCCGGCTCATTTGTCGCGTCGGACGGCAGGGTCAGCGGTCCGGGGTCGTGTCCGCCGGCGTATTTGACCAGCGCTTCCACGCGCGATTCCACGGAAGGGTGGGTCGCAAACAGGTCGGCAAAGCCCTCGCGCGGGTTGTCGAGGCACAATTCCATCACCGCCGAGGTTGCGCCGGGAAGCTCGCCGCGATTCTCGATCTTGCGCAGCGCCGAAATCATCGCGTCCGGATTCTTGGTCAATTCGACCGAACCGGCATCGGCGAGCAGTTCGCGCGACCGCGACAGCGCCAGGCGCACAAGCTGCGACAATAGCCAGGCGAGCGCGATCAGAACGACCGCGACAATGATGACAATGACGGCGCCGCCGCCGGAGCTCCTCCGGTTGTTGTCGGAAGACGACGACGAGGATGACGATGAGGACGACCAGGAGCCGCCGCGATAGCCGCCATAATAGCCAAAATTGGTAAAACTCCGGAAGAACAGCTCGGCGAAGAAGCCGACCACGCCGGCGATGATCACCGCGATCACCATCATCTGCACGTCGCCATTGCGGATATGGGTGAGCTCGTGGCCGAGCACCGCCTCGATTTCCCGATCGTTGAGCGCGTTCAGAAGGCCGGTGGTGACGGTGACGGCGTATTGCCGCTGGTTCAGCCCGGTCGCGTAGGCGTTCAGTGCGTCGCTTTCGACGATCTTCAGCTTCGGCATCGGAATGCCGCGCGAGATGCAGAGGTTTTCCAGGAGATTGTAGAGCCGCGGCTGTTGTTGCCGCGTCACGTCCTCGCCGCCGGTGACGGCATCGACGATCGATTGATGGAAGAAGTAGGCGATCACGATCCAGGCCGCGGCGCCCCCGGTCGCATAAGGCAACGCCTTGATCAGGTCGTGCGCCGCAGCAGTGAGATAATAATCGGCCGGCGCCCCGCCATAGATCATCACTTCCGCGATCAGCGCGCCGGCATAGACCATCACATAGACCAGCGCGAACAGCCCGCCGAGCAGCAGCATCGAACGGAATTTGTTCGAGGCGATGTGGGTGTAGAGACCGTACGCGGCCATGATGCGCTCCCCTAGAGCGGAATGGGTTCTTGACTGAATCGGGTCGTTCGGCTCGTTCGCTTCACCTCTCCCCGGCGGGGAGAGGTCGATTTGCGCAGCAAATCGGGTGAGGGGACTGTGCCCTATCGAGAAACCGTCATCCCTCACCCCAGCCCTCTCCCAACGGGAGAGGGGGCATACCTCCGCTGCCTCCGCTGCCTCTGCTACTCAACCTAATCGGATCGTGCGCCGGGAGTTCATCACCTTCAGAACTTCACCTGCGGCGCGGCCTCGACTTCGGTCCGGCTGGCGCCGAGATCGAAGAAGTCCTTGCGGGTGAAGCCGAACATGCCGGCGAACAGAGCGGCGGGCATCTGCTGGATGCCGGTGTTGTATTCCTGGACCGCATTGTTGAAGAAGCGGCGGCTGGCGGCGATCTTGTTTTCGAGGTCGGACAATTCGCCCGCCAGTTGCTGGAAGTTGGCATTGGCCTTGAGATCCGGATAGGCCTCCGATAGCGCGATCAGCCGGCCAAGCGCGCCGCTCAACTGGTTTTCAGCCGCCGATACCTGCGCGGGGCCCTGCGCCGACATGGCCGAGTTGCGCGCCTTGATCACGTCTTCGAGCGTGCCGCGCTCATGGGCGGCATAGCCCTTCACGGTCTCGACCAGGTTCGGGATCAGGTCGTGACGCTGCTTGAGCTGCACGTCGATGTCGGCAAAGGCCTGGTTGACGCGCTGGCCGAGCGCGACCAGCCGGTTATACGCGCCGAGCGCGAAAAGAACGAGAACGATAAGGACGCCGATAACAATCCAGCCGGTCGACATGGCAAAAAGCTCCTGATGGGAACAAACGATGCTTGCGAGTTTAGCGGAATTTGAAGGCGCACGGCAGCGAGCTCGAGGTGGGTATCGGCTTGGTCGGCCGCAAGGCGCGGAGAGTTCAAAGCGGTGGTGGCCTCATCCTGAGGAGCCTGCGGAGCAGGCGTCGAGGGATGGGGCCGGGACAGGCCTCATGGTTCGAGACGGCGCAAGAGCGCCTCCTCACCATGAGGGTTCAAACCTTAATCCATCACTGCGTCGCCCCAGCGCCAGCGCCGGGCGCGCGCATAGGTCGTTTTGTCGCGGTGCGGCACTTTTTCATTCTTGAGACCATCGGCCGTGCAGAGTTTCGCCGACACTTCGACTTTGGTGACAACGGGCTGCGCCAGCACGCGAGCCGGGCGCCTTGCAAGCGGCGTTCGCGTCAACGCGACGTAGCTGAATTTTTCATCCTCGAAGGGAAGCTCGGCTCCCTTGAGTAGCATGTGCGCGCGCAAGCGCGGCAGGCGTTGGGTGAAATGACACCAGTCGGGTGCGGCAAGCGGGCATGGACCGTCATGCGGGCAGGGGGCGAGAGCATGCGCGCCCGACGCGAGCAAGCGCGCCCGCAAGGCCATGACCCGCGCATAGCCCGCCGGCGTGCCGGGTTCGACGACGAGCAACGTGTCGCTGGCCTTCGCCCATAATCGCTCGGCGAGCGCGCCGCGTTCCGCCTCGCCGATTTCCCCGATCAGGTAGCTTGCGATGACAAGATCGGCCGGTTCGGCCTCCGCGAGCGCAGCGGCATCGCCTCGGTCGTAGGTCAGGGTCTTGAGCCGGGCGCTGTCGTGGCAAAGCTCCAGCGCCAGCGCGCGCATGGCGGCATTGGTGTCCAATAACGCAAAACTTCGCAGCGAGGAAAATACCTCAGTTGCCGCCCATGCCGCTGTGCCGGGTCCGGCACCGACATCGAGCAGGCTTTTTGGGGCAAAGTCCGACCTCACCTCGCAAAACGCGTTCAGGCTTGCGGTCACCGCGGCATAGGTCGCCGGCATCCGCGCCAGCGCATAGGCCAGCGCGTCGGTCTCGGAGGCGATCGTGCCCGAGTTGCCACCGTTGCGATAGGCCCTGGAAATCGGCGCGGCGCGTTCGGCGGCGGCGCTGCGCGACAGCCCCTGCAATTTTGCCTCAAGCGCGGCTCGCAATTCGGCGGGGAGAGAGGGGGAGGTCATCGGTCCGTTGTCGTGTACGGATGCCAAATCCGTCATTGCGAGCCAACGGGTCGCGCGAATGCGCGCCCGATGACAGGCTCCGCGAAGCAATCCATATTGCCGCTCGCGGAGGCATGGATTGCTTCGTCGCTGTCGCTCCTCGCAATGACGATGTATCCGGACTTGATGGTTCAAGCCACGTTCTGATCGAGTATCTTGACCGCGTCTT
>DATGGY010000102.1:0-8642 GCA_035308285.1 Bradyrhizobium sp.
TGTGGCTGCCGGTGCGGTCGAAGAAATAGGCGGTGACCCCGCCCTCGTCCTGGGTGAAGGCCCCCAGCCTGCAGCCGGTGTGGATCGCATCCTTGCCCAACCGCTCCTCGACGGCCTGGTGGATCACGCTTTGCAACCGGCCGCGATGGATCGAGAATTGCGGCACATCATGGCCGGCGTCGATGCCGCGGACGTCGCGCCAGACCTCCTGGCCATGGCGGTTGAGATAATAAAGCACGTCGGTGCGGATTGAGACGTCGTCGAGCTTCTGCAACAGGCCGAGGCCGGCGAGTTCGCGGATCGCGTGCGGCAGCGTGTTGATGCCGACGCCGAGTTCGCGGATCGTCTCGGCCTGTTCGAAGAGTTCGCAGCCAATGCCGCGCGCACGAAACATCAGCGCCGTGGTCAAGCCGCCAATACCGCCACCGACGATAATCGCCTTCATCGCTCTACTCCACTCAAACCCCAGACAAAATGCGACGGCGCCTTACAATCGCATGGCGGCTTACTCGGCCGCAAGCGGCTTTGTGGCCTCCGCCTTCAGCTCGGCCCGGGTCTTCGGCTTAGCCTTAATTTTGAGCTCTTCGAACTCCTGCCGGTCCCTCTCGCTGTTGCGGAAAATCTGCTCCTTGCCGGGCAGATATTGGAGTGGGCAGAACACCCCCTCGGCGGCGTACCAGGCCGCGGCCTTCATCGTAAACCCGGGGTCGACCAAATGCGGCCGCCCCAGCGCCACCAGATCGGCCCGCCCCGCGGCCAGGATGGTGTTAACCTGATCCGAGGTGGTGATATTGCCGACGCACATGGTCGCAACCCGGGCCTCGTTGCGGACCTGGTCGGAGAACGGGGTCTGAAACATGCGGCCATAGACCGGCTGGGAATCGCGCACGGTCTGCCCGGTCGAGACATCGACAAGATCGACGCCGGCCTCGGCGAAGGCGCGGGCGATCTTGACCGCGTCGTCGCCGGTGATCCCACCGTCGGCCCAGTCGGTAGCGGAAATGCGCACCGACATCGGCTTGTGCGAGGGCCAGGCTGACCGCAGCGCCTCGAAGATTTCCAGCGGATAGCGCAGGCGGTTGGCAAGCGAGCCGCCATAGGCGTCGGTGCGCTGGTTGGTCAGCGGCGAGATAAAGCTCGCCAAGAGATAACCGTGGGCGCAGTGCAGTTCCAGCATGTCGAAGCCGCACGCTTCGCCCCGCTCGGCAGCGGCGACGAACTCGGCCTTGACGCGATCCATCGCGGCACGGTCCATCTCGCGCGGCATCTGGCTATCCGGAAAATAGGGGATTGGCGAAGCAGAGATGACGTCCCAGCCGCCCTGTTCCAGCGGACGATCCATGCCATCCCACATCAGCTTGGTGGCGCCCTTGCGGCCGGCGTGTCCAAGCTGCAGGCAGATCTTCGCCGCGGAATTGGCATGGATGAAATCGACGATGCGCCGCCAGACGGCCTCTTGCTCATCGTTCCACAGACCGGTGCAGCCCGGCGTGATGCGCGCGTCGGGCGCGACGCAAGTCATCTCAGTAAAAATGAGACCGGCGCCACCCAACGCGCGCGAGCCGTAATGCACGAGATGGAAATCGCCGGGCACGCCCTCTTTGGCCGAATACATGCACATCGGCGATACCACTGCGCGGTTCGCAAGCGTCATCTCGCGCAGCCGCAGCGGCTGGAACATCGGCGCCAAAGGCTTTTCGACATCGACGTCGAAACCCTTGGCGCGAACTTGTTTGGCGAATGCCTGGTCGACCTCGCGGACGAAATCCGGCGCCCGAAGCGTCAGATTGTCATAGGTGATCGCCTTGGCCCGTGTCATGACGCCGAAGGCGAACTGGACGGGGTCGAAATCCCAGAACCGCTCGACATGCTCGAACCAGACCAGCGATACGTCAGCCGCGTGTTGGGTCTTTTCGACTTCCTCGCGCCGTCCCTGCTCGTATTCCTCGAGCGCAGCCGCAACCGTCGGCGCGCCTTGCATCGCATCCGCCAAAGCGATCGCGTCTTCCATCGCAAGCTTGGTGCCGGAGCCGATCGAGAAATGCGCGGTCGCTTTCGCGTCCCCAAGCAGCACCATGTTGTCCCTGACCCAGCGCTTGCTGCGGATCATCGGGAAGTTCCGCCACGTCGAGCGGTTGGTCAGGATCGGGTGGCCTTGAAGGAACCAGCCGAAGATTTCGGCCATCCGCTCGGCCGACTGCTTCTCGTTAAGGCTTGCGAGGCCTGCGCGGTCGAAGGTTTCCGGATCGGTCTCGAAGATCCACGTCGAGCGACCCGCCTCATATTGATAGGCATGCGCGATGAAGGGGCCCCACTCGGTTTCCTGAAAGATGAAGGTGAAGGCGTCGAGCGGCCGGGTCGAACCCATCCAGGCGAACATGTTGGAGCGCAGATCAACCTCGGGCTCGAAATGCGCGATATATTTCTCCCGGAAGCGGCTGTTGATGCCGTCGGCGAGCACCACGAGATCGGCATCGGCAAGGTGGGCCTCATCCGCGATGTCGGCCTCGAAGTTCAAGGTGACGCCGAGCTCGCGCGCGCGCTCCTGCAGGATCAGGAGCAGCTTGCGACGTGAACAACCGCAAAAGCCGTTGCCGCCGACCCGGTGCACGGTGCCGCGGAAGTGCACGGCGATATCGTCCCAATAGGCAAATTCCTGGGTGATGCGGCGGTAGCTCGGCGGGTCGTGTTTCTCGAAATTGTCGAGCGTCGCGTCGGAGAACACCACGCCGAAACCGAAGGTATCGTCAGCGCGGTTGCGCTCATGCACGGTGATCTCGGCCTCGGGGCGCTGCTTCTTGAGCAGGATCGCAGAATAGAGACCGGCCGGTCCACCACCGATGATCGCGATCTTCATGGCAAGCCTCCGGCGGTTCATCTGCGCGGAATTATTTTAAACCTAAAGCAATTGCTCGGCAAGTCTTATGGTACGCAAGGACTTAAGTCGTAGCTTCAATTCCCCTGGAACACCGGCTTGGCCTTGTTGGAAAATGCCTCAAAGGCGCGGGCGAAATCCTCTGTGGTCATGCAGAGCGCCTGCGCGATCGCCTCGGCCTCGATCGCCTCTTCCACCGACATCGCCCACTCCATCGCCAGCATCCGCTTGGTCATGGTGTTGGCGAAGGTCGGCCCGGCGGCGATCTCCCTTGCCACAGCGGTCGCCGCCGAGAGCGCCTCTTGCGGCGCGACGGTGCGGCAGAAGAACCCCCAGCGCTCGCCCTCCTCCGCAGTCATGAAGCGGCCGGTATAGAGCAGTTCCGAGGCGCGCGATTGGCCGATGATCCTCGGCAGGATCGCACACGCGCCCATGTCGCAGCCGGCAAGCCCCACCTTGTTGAACAGGAACGCGACCTTGGCGCCCGTTGCGGCAAACCGCATGTCGGAGGCCATCGCAATGATCGCGCCGGCGCCGGCGCAGATACCCTCGACCGCGGCGATGATCGGTTGCGGGGCCGCCCGCATCGCCTTCACCAGATCGCCGGTCATGCGGGTGAAGGCAGTGAGACCCTTGGTATCCATCTGCACCAGCGGGCCGATGATCTCGAACACGTCGCCGCCGGATGAAAAATTACCCCCCGCGCCCGACACCACCACGGTCTTGACGTGGTCATCAAATGCGCAGGCGCGGAAGAAATCCGTGAGCTCCCGATAGCTTTCGAAGGTCAGCGGGTTCTTTCGTTCGGGACGGTTCAGCGTCACCGTCGCCACGCCGTCTCCCACTTTCAGGAGGAAATGACGGGGCGAATATTCCGCCAACGGCAGCGTGACGGGATTGGCTGATGTGCTCATGGTGGTTTTCCTTGCGATCATCTAACCGTCATTGCGAGGAGCCAACGGATCCGGCCTTCGGCCGGCCCGATGACAGGCTCCGCGACGAAGCAATCCATGTGCATTTTTGTCCCGGCTACGGATTGCTTCGCGGAGCCTGTCATCGGGCGCGCATTCGCGCGACCCGTTGGCTCGCGATGACGCTTCAAACGAAGTTCTCGGCTCCTCACACCTCTCCGCCCGCCACCGCAATCGCCTGCCCCGTGATTGCGCCGGCGCCCTCGCCGCACAGCCACAGTACCGTGTCGGCAACTTCGGACGGCGTAATCAGGCGCCCTTGCGGATTATGCTTGGTGAGTTCGGCCACCGCCTGCGCATGACTGCGGCCGGTCTTCTTCATGATGATGTCGATGGCACCGGCAACAAGGTCGGTGTCGGTAAAGCCGGGGCACACCGCGTTCACGGTCACGCGCGTCGCGGCAAGTTCCAGCGCCAGCGAACGAACCAGGCCGATCACGGCGTGCTTGGCCGCGCTATAGGCGCCGACATAGGCGTAGCCTTTCAAGCCGGCGGTGGAGGCGACCGCGACGATGCGGCCGTAACGCCGATCCCGCAGCGCGGGCAGCACGGCCTGGATGGTGTGGACCACGCCCATGAAGTTGACATCCAGCATTCGCTGAAACAGCGCCGCATCCGATTTTGAAAAGGGCGCGGACTCCGCGGCGCCGGCATTGGCGATCAAGATATCGATCGGCTGCCGGCGAGAAGCTTCCGCAACCGCAGCATTGACCGCAGCCTGATCGGCGACATCGGCCACAACGGCTAAATGCGCAGCGCCAGAGGCCACGACGTCATCCAGGCTGGCGCGGTGACGGCCGAGCACCGTGACGGTTGCGCCTCCTTTCGTCAGCGCGGACGCGATCTCCCGGCCGATGCCCCGCCCGCCGCCTGTGACGAGCGCATGCGGGGAATGCGGCAGTCCGATCATGCGTAGCCTCCCCCGAATGAATCGTGTGATCTTACGCGCCTCTCGCGTATATTTTAAACTTCAAATTTTTGCAACAAATCAGCGCGAGGCTGGGCGCGAAACGGGCCGCCTGCTTGACAGGCCGAGTGCCGGGGCGTCGAGTTGGACGAGCTGCGTCAAAGTCTAACAAACGGAGGACACCATCATGGCAACGCTTGAGAAAGGCATTACTCGCAGTGGACAAGGGTTTTCGGGCAAGACCTGGAACATCCTCGGCCAGGTTTATTTTCCGAAGGCCGTATGCGAGTCGACCTTCGCCTTTGAGACCAACAGCGACCCCGGCCAGTTTGTCCCGGTCCACGTTCATTCGACGCAGGATGAGTTCATCCTGGTGCAGGACGGTATGCTGGATCTCAAACTCGATGGCGTTTGGGTACAGGCCAAGGCCGGAGATCTCGTTCGGATGCCCCGCGGTATCCCGCATGGCTATTTCAACAAATCCGACAAGCCCGCGCGGGCGCTGTTCTGGGTGTCGCCTTCTCGAAAACTCGAAGCGCTGTTCAATCATCTGCACAATTTGACTGACGTGGCCGAGGTCGTCCGCCTCTCTGCCGAGCATGAGGTGAACTTCCTGCCGCCGGAGGCCAACGACTGACCGGGAGCGGTGGTGGCTGGCTTGCCAAGGAAGAACCGGAGCGCGCCCGTCAGCGCGGGGCGCTTTGGGTTATGGCGGCAAGGTTTGCCGGCGAGGCGTGCCACTCGTCGGAGGCAAGCTTGCCGGCGACCAGGATCAGCGTCGTTGCCAAGAGCAGCCGCAACGCGGTTTCGGGGACGCGCGAGGCGCAGTAGCTGCCGATGACAATGCCCGGAAGCGAGCCGATCAGCAGCACGCCCATCAATTGCCAGTCGGTCGCGCCCATCGCCCAATGTCCGATCCCGGCGATCAGTGTCAACGGCACCGCATGGGCGATGTCGGAGCCGACGATGCGTGACATCGGGAGTTGCGGATAGAGCAATAGAAGTGCGGTCACGCCGACCGCGCCGGCCCCGACCGACGAAATCGAGACCAGCACACCGAGCCCCGCGCCAACCAGCACGGTCGCCCGCGCGATCGTGGTGGCGTCGTAGCGCTCCAGCCGCCCACGCAAGGTCTCGACCACCGCTTTCCGGAAAATCAGCGACACGGCGGTGAGCAGCAGCGCAAAGCAAAGCACGGAATTGACCAGGCTGCGCGCGGCCTCAGTGGCAAGATCGAGCTCCCATAGAACGAGCAGCGTGAGCACGCTCGCCGGAATGCTGCCGCAGGCGAGCCGCAGCACCGCCGGCCAGTGAATGCTCCGCGCCCAGCCGTGCACGATGCCGCCACCGGCCTTGGTCGCGGCCGCATAGAGCAGGTCGGTGCCGACCGCGGTTGCCGGATGCACGCCAAACAGCAGGATCAACAACGGCGTCATCAGCGAGCCGCCGCCGACGCCCGTCATGCCGACAAGAACGCCGACGCTGAATCCGGAGACAACGTAAAGGGGATCGATCACGGCCATTCAGCGCGCACTGGCACCGGTATGAGATCGCGCGATCAGGACACAGCATCTGGTGGACATCGCAAAGGTTCCTCGACAGGCGGGTACCGGCGGAACAAGCCCCTCGGCATTCAGTCAGGTAGGATCATATTTCCAACTGCGGCAATAGCGCAGCCAAAAAAAGAAGATCATTCCGCCGATTGAGGCTTGATGGAGATTTTCTACCAAAGGGCTGGGATAGCCGGAAAGCGACGCCCTCCACCTAATTACCTCCGGTCGCTGTCATGCCCAGATTCGCGGTCGTGGGATACCGCAGGTTTTTCTCCAAGCCGAGGAACCGCGCCAGGCCGCTTCCCGCCGTCGTCGAACCGAATCCCACACGTAGTGGACAAAAAATCCCGGCTCACACCGAGCAATAGCGTTCCTTGATCTCGTCGTCGGCCAATAGTTCCTTTGCCGCCGCCTGATAGACCACCGCGCCCTGATCGAGCACATAGGCGCGGTCGGCGAGGTCGAGCGCAAGCTCGACATTCTGCTCGACCAGCAGCACCGTCGTCCCCTGCGCCTTCATGGAACGGAACAGATCGAACATTTCGTCGACCAGCACCGGCATGATCCCTTCCGACGGTTCATCGAGCATGATGAGATCGGGCTTGCCGATCACGGCGCGCGCGATCGCTAGCATTTGCTGCTCGCCGCCGGACATCGTCACAGCTTCCTGATCCAGCCGTTCGGCGAGCCGCGGGAAAACCCGCGCGATCTCCGCAATCAATTCGGTCTCCCGCCTCTTCTCGGGCGACGCGACCAGGCCGAGCCGGAGGTTTTCCCGCACCGAAAGTCCCTGCACGATCCGCCGCTCCTCCGGAACGTAAGCCAGCCCAAGCGCAAAGCGCATATGTGCGGGCTCTTTCAAAAGCTCCCTGTCTTTGAAGCGCACCGAGCCTCGCGTCGTCTCCATCAGACCCATGATGGATCTCAGCGTCGTGGTCTTGCCGGCGCCGTTACGGCCGATCAAGCAGACGATCTCGCCCTGCGCCACCTCGATATTGATGTCCTGAAGCACATGGCTTGCACCGTACCAGGCGTTGAGATTACTGACCTGCAACATCGGCTCAGTGCTCCCGCTGACCGAGATAGACGCGTTTCACCGCCTCGTTCTGGCGAACCTCGGCGGGCGTTCCCTCCGCGAGCAACTCGCCATGGTGCAGCACCAGGATGCGGTTGCTGATCCCGAGCACGAGTTTCATCTTGTGCTCGACCAGAATGACGGTGCGCTCGCCGGCGAGCCTCACGATCAGGTCCATCATGACGCGGGTCTCCTCCGGGCTCATGCCGGCGGTCGGCTCGTCCAGCAATAACAACCGCGGCCGGCTCGCCAGCGCCATGCCGATTTCGAGCGCGCGCTGCTCGCCATGTGCCAGCGTTTTCGCACTTCGCTCGCGCGACTCCCACAATCCGACCAGCGCCAGCAATTCATCGGCCTGCTCGGTCAATTCGTGAAGTCGGCTGCGGGGACGCCACATGTCGTAACGCGACACCAGCGCCTGCAATCCGACGCGGATATTTTCGCGCGTCGTCAATTGCGGAAATACGTTGGTGATCTGAAATGATTTCGCGATGCCCATATGGGCAAAGCGGTGCTGGGCGAGCCCGGTCACGTCGCGGCCTTCGAATTCGACCCGGCCGCTCGAGGGCGAGAAAGCCCCGGACAGAAGATTGAAATAGGTGCTCTTCCCGGCACCGTTCGGGCCGATGATCGAGGTAATCGCGCCCTTGCTGAACTCGGCCGAGATATCGTTCAGCGCGACGAATTTTCCGAACACCTTGCCGACGCCTCTGGTGCGCAGGATGACGTCCTGTGACGGCGCGCCCGCACTCATCATGGCTTGCCACGCGAAATCAGCGTTCCCCAAATTCCGGCCGGAAAGAACAGCACGCAGATCATGAAGATGGCGCCGACGATAAGCTGCCAATGCACGGTCCAGAGCGAGACGAGATTCTCCAGCAGCAGAAAGGCGGCGGCCCCGATCATGGGGCCGAAGAACGTTCCCATTCCGCCCAGCAGCGCGATCATCACCACGATGCCGGAAGTGTCGTAATGCAGGATCTCGATCGGCACGATCGAAAGATGCAGGGCTTGCAGCGCGCCGGCCAGCCCGCAAAATCCGCCTGAGAGCACGAAGGTGATCAGGCGCGTCGTGGTCACGTCATAGCCGGAGGCGCGGGCGCGGGTCTCGTTCTCGCGCACCGCCTCGATCACCGCGCCAAAGGGAGATGCCAGAATTCGCGACAGCACGAAAAAGGCCGCGATCACGAAGGCGGCGATGACGTAATAACGGGCGAGCGGATTGATGAAGTCGATCTTCAGCCCGAACAGATCGATTGTC
>DATGGY010000103.1:0-3290 GCA_035308285.1 Bradyrhizobium sp.
GTGGTCGCGGCCGCTTCATGGTGACCGAATACGTCCCGACCGATGAGCGGACCGGGCCGCGCTTCCCGCTGCTGCTGACGACCGGGCGCATCCTCAGCCAGTACAATGTCGGGGCGCAGACCCGTCGCACCGACAATATCATCTGGCACGAAGAGGACCGGCTCGAAATTCACCCTCATGATGCCGAGCAGCGCGGCGTGCGCGACGGCGACTGGGTCCGGCTGGCGAGCCGCGCCGGCGAGACCACCTTGCGCGCGCTGATCACCGAACGCGTCGCCCCGGGCGTGGTCTATACGACGTTCCACCACCCGGACACGCAGGCGAACGTGATCACGACCGAGTATTCCGACTGGGCGACCAATTGTCCGGAGTACAAGGTCACGGCGGTCCAGATCTCGCCCTCGAACGGACCGTCCGAATGGCAAAAGGCCTATGACGCGCAGGCGCGTCACTCACGGCGCATCGCGTCGACCGTGGAAGCGGCGGAGTAAGCGGATGCGCCAGGCGGTCTGCAATGTCGACAGCCAGGTCTGGCGTGGCGCGGACCGCGGCCGGGGAATGCGGCTGGTTCCGGAAGAAACCGCGATCGCGCTGACCTATAATGGCGGCACCTATGCCGTGATGATGGCAACCCCGTCCGACCTCAGGGATTTCGCCGTCGGATTCAGCCTCAGCGAGGGCATCGTGCCGTCGCCCGACGACATCGATTCGCTCGACATCGTCGAGCTTGAGGACGGCATCGAACTGCGGATGTGGCTGGCGCCATCGAAGGCCGACCTCGTCAACGAGCGCCGGCGCCAGATCGCCGGACCGACCGGCTGCGGCATCTGCGGCATCGACTCGATTGCCGCGGCCGTGCGGCCGGCTGCCGTCGTGCCGAACGGCCGTTCGTTCTCGCCGCAGGAGATCATGGCGGCGATGCAGGGCGTGGCGGCGCTGCAGCAGATCAATATCAGCACGCGCGCGGTGCATGCCGCGGCGTTCTGGTTGCCGTTGCAAGGCATCGTAAGCCTGCGCGAGGACGTCGGTCGCCACAATGCGCTCGACAAGCTCTCGGGCGCGTTGGCGCAGAACCGGATTTGCGCGAGCGAAGGAATCGTGCTGTTGACCAGCCGGGTCTCGGTCGAAATGGTGCAGAAGACCGCGGCCATGGGCGCGCCGCTGATGGTGGCGGTTTCGGCGCCGACCGCGCTGGCGGTTCGGATGGCCGATGCCGCCGGCATCACCCTGGTCGGCATTGCGCGGAGCGACGGTTTCGAGGTCTTCACCCATCGCGGCCGCGTTGCCGCGCCTGTCGGCGCGCGGGAGGCTGCGGATGTCGCCTGATCGATTGATCTACATGGCCAACCAGATCGGAAAATTCTTTCAGAGCCAGGGCCCCGACAAGGCGGTGCCGGGCATCGCCGAGCACATCCGCAAATTCTGGGATCCGCGGATGCGGTCCGCCATCCTGGCCCATTTCGACGCGGGCGGTGCCGGACTTGATTCCGACGTTCGCAAGGCCGTCGAGGAGCTGAGGAAGGTCTAGGAGCCCGTCCAGATAGGCGTTGCGGTGGGCATTGTTGCAGGTTAGCCGGCTCAGGCAGCGTTTGCGAGGGTGAACAGCTTCAAGAGGTTGTGGGTGATGCAGATCATGGCCCATTCGGCACGCACTTTCTCTACGCCCCGCAACAGGAACTGGCGGAAGCCGCGTGCCTGTTTGATCTGTCCGAACACCGGTTCCACCACTTGCTTTCGCAATCGGTAGGGGGTTTCGAAGCCGCCATCGTCGATTTTCTTTCGCATTCGCTGGGTCAGCGGTCCGCCAATTTTTCCGTTCGCGACTGTTGGGTGCTTGGCGCGTCCGGGTGCGACATATCCGTCGATACCGTGTGCTTCCAGCGCTTCGAGATTGGCTTCGCTGCAGTAGCCGGAGTCCGCTGAGGCCTGCGCAGGCTTGCGGCCGAGATTGTTCTCGATGGCCTCGATCAGGGGTACCAACTGGCCCTGATCGTTGCCGCACTGCGTCAGCTCGTGCGCGACAATGATCTGGGCGCCCGCATCGACGGCGGCCTGTGCGTTATAGGCCTGCACGAAGCCATCTTTCGACTTCATGATACGGCTTTCCGGATCGGTGAAGTTGCGTTGCGACTTAGGATTGGGCTCCTCCGATGGCGGTGCCGCCGGTTTGCCCAGCTTCTTGCGGCCTTCGGCCTGGCGCTGCTGTTCCTTTTCGGCCTCGATACGACGCTCTTCCTCCGCCGCCAGTTTGGCCTCGGCCTCCAGTGCCGCCATCGCCTGCTGGATCTTCGCCAGCCGTTTCTGCTTGTCGCCAGTCCAGTCCGGCAGTTCGTCGCCGCGCTTGTCCTTGCCGAAAGTCTCGTCCTCTTCGGAATCCGCAGCCTCCGCCGCCGCCAGCATGCGAGCCACCTCGGCTTTCAATTCCGCCTCGCGTTTCTGCATGCGTTCGTAACTCATCGCTTTGTGTTTCGAGGCGTTCGCCTTGATCTTCGTGCCATCCAGTGCCACGTGGCCGAGTTTGACCAATCCTGCCGTCTCGCACAGCTTCAGAACTTGCAGGAACAGCGCACCAAGTGCCTTCAAATGCCGCTTGCGGAAGTCGCTGATCGTCCGGAAGTCAGGTGGATCGAGCGCCACAATCATCACAAAATCGTTCCGCTCCCGGCAGGCTCGGGCAATCCGCCGCGATGAATACAGCCCACTCGCATAGCCGTGCAGCAGAAGCGCCACCATCATCCGCGGGTCAAACGGCGGCTGCCCAAGCCCGCTCACATAGCTGCCCGTGATTTCCTTGAGATCGAGGCTCTCCCGCACCAGTTCAACGATAAACCGCGAGACATGGCCTTTCGGCACGAAGTCCTGCACATTCGGCGGCAGAAGCAGCGTCTGATCGATATTCCAGGGGCGAAAATACTTGCTCATAGCCCAAGGTTGAATCAGACTCGCTCAGAATTGAACAGCCGCTATTCGGACAGGCTCCTAGCGTTCCTTCCATCATTTTTCGGATTTGAAGGCCGCGCCCCGCAAACAGGTCGTTTTCATCGATTGGGGTGGAGGGCGTAAATAGCTGAGTTGCCTCGAAAAATAGGGCATTCCAATCATCCTGGCTCTTGGGACCCGAGGGGCAGTCGAGTGGCGCGGCTGTTTAGTCCCCAAATTAACCAAGCGGTATTTTTGGAGGTCATTTTTCGAAACTGACCCACTGCCACCGCTTGACTCCTAGAACAGAAACGGAACATTGTTCCCGTTATGTTCCGACATCTGGGAGGCGGGAAATGTTGAAGATCTTT
>DATGGY010000104.1:0-3975 GCA_035308285.1 Bradyrhizobium sp.
GATCGTCGACCGCAAGAAGGACATGATCCTGGTCTCCGGCTTCAACGTCTATCCGAACGAGATCGAGGAAGTGATCGCAAGCCATCCCGGCGTGCTCGAATGCGCCGTGATCGGCGTGGAGGACGCCAAGTCCGGCGAAGCCGTCAAGGCTTTCATTGTCCGGAAGGACCAAAACCTCACCGCCGAGGACGTGATCAAGTTCTGCACCACACAGCTTACCGGCTACAAGGTCCCTAAACACATCGAGTTCAGGGCCACCTTGCCCAAGACCAATGTCGGCAAGATCCTGCGCCGCGAACTGCGCGACGAGAGGAAGGCCGCGGCCGCCTGATGACGCCGGTGGCAGCAAGCGCGGAAGGCGCGGCTCGAAGCTGATGACAGAACATTGAACGCACGGGGCCATTGCCGTTTTCGCAGGCCTGAATATTGTGCCCCTCGCCTGCCCGGTTTAAGAAGCCATCCGCACCATTTGAGGAGATTTGACGATGACGATCAAAGTTGGCGACAAGCTGCCCGAAGCGAAGTTTCGCGTGATGACGGCGGACGGTCTCCAGGTCAAGACCACCGGCGACGTCTTCAACGGCAAGAAGGTAGCGCTGTTCGCCGTGCCCGGCGCCTACACCGGCACCTGCCACAAGATGCACCTGCCGAGCATCTTTCTGAACGCCTACGCCATGAAGAACAAGGGCGTGGACACGATTGCGATCGTCTCGGTCAACGATGCGTTTGTGATGAACGCATGGAAGCGCGACACCGACCAGCGCGACGAAGCGACCTTCCTCGCCGACGGCAATGCCGAATTCACAAAGGCGATCGGCATGGAACTTGATGCTAGCGGCAACGGGCTCGGCATCCGCTCCCACCGTTACTCGATGCTGGTCGATAATGGTACCGTCAAGAAGCTCAATCTGGAGCCGGCGCCCGGCAAGGTCGAGGTTTCCGGCGGCGAGACGCTGCTCGGGCAGCTTTGAGTCTTGGTTCGCCGATCCCACAATCACAACTGTCGTCGCCCGGCATAGCCGTCCGAAGGACGGCGTCGCTTCCGCTCGCCTATGACCGGGCGATCCAGTAAGCCGCGGCCTGTCGAGTATTATGAACGCCTCTGGAATACTGGATCGCCCGGTCAAGCCGGGCGATGACAGCGGTGTTTGTGCAAGCAATGCGCTTCACGCTTCGACCTACGTCTTCAACCTCGCCATCGCCACGCCCTCGCGCGCCAATTGATCGGCGCGTTCGTTTTCGTCGTGGCCGGCATGGCCCTTGACCCAGTGCCAGCGCACCTGATGCGGCTTGAGCGCGGCGTCGAGGCGTTGCCACAGCTCGGCGTTCTTGACCGGCTTCTTGTCGGCCGTGCGCCAGCCGTTTTTCTTCCAGCCGTGTATCCAGCCGGTGATGCCCTGACGCACATATTGGCTGTCGGTATAAAGATCGACCGCGCAAGGCTTTTTGAGCGCCTCGAGCGCCGAAATCGCCGCCATCAGCTCCATCCGGTTGTTGGTGGTGTGCGCCTCGCCGCCCTTCAATTCCTTTTCGGTGTCGCCGAATTTCAGGATGGCGCCCCAGCCGCCGGGCCCGGGATTGCCCGAGCATGCGCCGTCGGTGTGGATAGTGACGGAGGGAAGTCTGCTCACGCGATCTATCCCGAGGCTTCGACGCCGTAGTCGCGGATCGAGGCGACGCTTTGCTGGAAGCGCAGCTTGCGGACATATTCCAGCGGGTCTTTCGGCCGCACCAGCGCGCCGGAAGGCACATTGAGGAAATCGACCAGGCGCGTCAGCAGGAAGCGCAAGGCCGCTCCGCGCGCCAACAGCGGCAGCGCGCGCTCTTCGGCCTCCGACAATTTTCGCGTCCGGCCATAGGCGTTTAAGAAAGCGCGCGCCTTGGTGACGTTGAACGAACAATCGCTCTCGAAACACCAGGCGTTGAGGCAAATGGCAACGTCGTAGGCGAGCATGTCGGTGCAAGCGAAGGTGAAGTCGATGATGCCGGAGACCCGCTCGCCGAGAAAAAATACGTTGTCCGGAAACAAATCGGCGTGGATCACGCCGACCGGCAAATCCTTCGGCCAAACATTGCCTTCGAGATGGTCGAGTTCGGTCGCGATAAAATCGCGCAACCCGATTTGCACCTCGTCGGCGCGCGCGGCCGCCTGCTCGAACAGCGGCCGCCAGCCCGACACCGAAAGCGCGTTGGCGCGCGACATCGGGAAATCGGCGCCCGCAAGGTGCATCTGCGCCAGCACCGCTCCGACGCCGGCGCAATGCGTCGTATTGGGCTTTCGCGGCCAGATGCCTTCGAGAAAACCGATGATCGCCGCCGGCCGGCCGGCCAACGCGCTGAGCGCTTCGCCGCGCTTGTCTTTGACCGGTTGCGGGCAATTAAGGCCGCGCGAGGCGAGATGCGTCATCAGGCCGAGGAAGAACGGCAGATCGCTCTTGGCAACCCGCTTCTCATACAGCGTCAGGATGAAATAGCCCGACGTCGTGTGCAGCAGGAAATTGGAATTCTCGACGCCCTCGGCGATGCCCTTGTAGGACAACAATTCGCCGATCTCGTAATTCTTGAGGAATTCCGCTAACTCGTCGGCGGCAACGTCGGTGTAGACCGCCATGGGCGCCTACGCCGCGTCGGGCCGCAGCGAGCGCGGCAACGGAAAGAACTCGTTTTCTTCCGCGGCCGAGACCGTCTCCACATGCAGTTCGTATCGCTCGGCGAACGCGCCCATGATCTCCTCGACGATCACTTCCGGCGCGGACGCACCCGCCGTGATGCCGAGGCTTTTGATCCCGTGAAATCTCGACCAGTCGAGATCGCTCGCGCGCTGCGCCAGGATCGCGATCTTGCAGCCCTCGCGCTCGGCGACCTCGCGCAACCGCTGCGAATTCGACGAGTTCGGCGCGCCCACCACGATCAGGGCGTCGACCACCGGCGCAACCTTCTTCACCGCGAGCTGGCGATTGGTGGTGGCGTAGCAGATGTCTTCCTTGTGCGGACCGGAGATGTTGGGGAACCGGCCCTTCAGCATCGCGACGATCCCGGCGGTGTCGTCGATCGAGAGCGTGGTCTGGGTCACGAAAGCGAGATTGTTGGGGTTCTTGGGCATGAAGGTGGCCGCATCCTCCGCGGTCTCGATCAGCGTCACCGCGCCGGCCGGCAATTGCCCGAGCGTGCCGACAACTTCCGGGTGATGCGAATGCCCGATCAGCAGGATCTCGCGGCCGCGCTTGAAATGGATCGCCGCTTCCCGGTGTACCTTGGTGACCAGCGGGCAGGTGGCATCCAGCGAAAAGAAATTGCGGGCGCGGGCGTCCGCGGGCACGGATTTGGGAACCCCATGCGCCGAAAAAACCACTGGCGCGTTGGTATTGTCGGGGATTTCGGCCAGTTCCTCGACGAAAATGGCCCCCTTGGTCCTGAGGCTGTCGACCACATAGCGGTTGTGGACGATCTCGTGGCGGACATAGACCGGGGCGCCATAGATCGCGAGCGCCCGCTCGACGGTATCGATGGCCCGCACCACGCCGGCGCAGAAGCCCCGTGGCGAACAAAGCACGATTCTCAAGGGGGGTTTGGCTGGCATTGGGCCTGTCTCGGACCGAATCGGCGCCCTTCGGGCCCAGCGAACGGTCGATTCACACGGGGAGCATTCGTTAAAGGACTTGGGACGGCTTTTGGGCGCTGTCAAGGGCGGTTAGCTGACCATTGCATGGGCAGCCCCTGGGGGCTTATATAGGGCGTAATTCCCGTCATCGCTGATGACCACGGCTTCGCCTCTTTAAGAGGGTGGGCGAAGCGCAAAGGAGATTTGCCATGAGCAATGCACCGCTGATGCCAAAGGCAACTGCCGTGTGGCTGGTCGACAATACCGCGCTGACCTTCGATCAGGTGGCGGATTTCACCAAAATGCACCCGCTCGAGGTCCGCGCCATCGCCGACGGCGACGCCGCCCAGGGCATCAAGGGCATGGACCCGATC
>DATGGY010000105.1:0-18571 GCA_035308285.1 Bradyrhizobium sp.
GCGCTCGGCATCACGTTTCCGCTGTCGTTGCTCGGCCGCGCCGACGAGGTGATCGAATGAAGCGGCGGGAGTTCATCGCGGGGCTTGGCGTGGCGGCGGTGTGGCCGGGCGCCATATTGGCGCAGCAGCCGGCGCCAGCCAGACCAATACCCGTGATCGGGTTCATGAGCTCCAGCGCGAACGCTGAGTGGACAGAGGCCGCCCTTCGACGAGGCTTAAGTGAAACCGGCTACATCGACGGCCAGAACGTCACGGCTCAATTCCATTCGGCGGAAGGTCGCGATGACTTACTTCCGGAAATAGCGGCCGATCTGGTACGGCGACAGGTAAGCGTGATCGTAGCGATCACCGCTCCCGCAGCCCTCGCAGCCAAAGCTGCGACCGCGACCATTCCGATCGTGTTCGAGACGGCCGGAGATCCGGTCAAACTCGGTCTAGTGGCCAGCCTGAATCGGCCGGGGGGCAATATCACCGGAGTTTCCCAGCTTTCCTCCGAGTTGGTGGCAAAACGGGTGGGACTGCTGCATGATTTGATTCCAAACGCCGCGATGATCGGCTTCCTGGTGAACCCCGTCGACCCAAGAGTGGAGACCCAAACGCGAGAGGTCCAGGAGGCCGCACAAAGGCTCGGACTACAGGTCCAAATCCTGAGAGCCCGTACAGAGCCTGAAATCGATACAGCATTTGCGAATTTGCCTGGACCGCGGGCGGCCGGGTTTTTGGTCGGGAGTGGAATCTTGTTCCGCAAGCAAGCCGAACAACTTCCGTCGCTAGAGGCTCGGTATGGGATACCTGTAATTTACCAGTATCGCGAGTACGCCGCAGCCGGTGGGTTGATCAGCTATGGAACGAGCCTTACTGACGCCCATCGCCAGGTCGGAATCTACGCTGGCCGCATTCTCAAGGGCGAGAAGCCAGCGGACATGCCGGTCATGCGACCGACCAAGTTCGAGCTTGTCATCAATCTCAAGACCGCCAAGGCGCTCGGCCTGACAATTCCGCCGGGAGTGCTTGCTATCGCCGACGAGGTAATCGAATGAAGCGGCGGGAATTTATTGGACTTATCGGCGGCGCCGCGGCGGCGTGGCCGCTTGCGGCGAACGCGCAACAGAAGTCGTTGCCGGTCGTGGGACTTCTCAACGGTGGGTCGGTTGACGATAAGCTTTTTGACGCGGCGGCGTTCCGCAAAGGTCTCAGTCAGACCGGCCATTTCGAGGGCCGTAACGTACTCATCGAGTACCGCTGGGCTGAGGGCCAATATGACCGAGTGCCCGCAATGGTGGCTGATCTGGTTGATCGTCAGGTAGCCGTGATCTTTACGTCCAGCACTCCCGCGATACTGGCGGCCAAGGCGGCGACCTCCACCATTCCAATCGTTTTCCTCGTCGGGGGCAATCCCGTCGAGATGGGGCTTGTCGCCAGCCTAAACCGATCCGGGAGCAACCTCACGGGCGTGACCAACTTGGCATGGGAAGTCGGGCCGAAGCGGCTTGAGATACTGCATGAGCTGGTTCCCACCGCTATCAACATAGCCGTGCTCGTCAATCCAGCGAGTGTCGCTCTAGCCGAGCCGCAAACGCGGGCTCTGCAGGCGGCGGCACCAAAGCTCGGACTGCAACTACATTTTCTCAATGCGAGCACTGAAGGCGAGATCGATGCCGCTTTCGCGGCCTTAGCCCAACGGCGTGCTGATGGGCTCGTCATCGTACCCGATACGTTTTTCAATGTTCGCCACGAACAACTTGCCGCGCTAGCGCTCCGGCACGCGCTGCCCACGATCTATCAGTTTCGCGACTTCGCGGCCGCCGGCGGCCTCATGAGCTACGGTACTAATCTGGCTGAAATGTTCTACCTCATTGGCGTCTACATCGGCCGCGTCCTCAACGGCGAGAGGCCCGCTGATCTGCCGGTGCAGCAGGCGACGAAGGTCGAGCTAATCATCAATCTCAAGACTGCCAAGGCGCTCGGCCTCACCGTGCCAGCCTCGCTACTCGGCCGCGCCGACGAGGTAGTTGAATGAGACGGCGCGAGTTCATCGTGGCATTAGGCGGCGCGGCGATTTGGCCAGTTGCGGTGCGCGCTCAGCAGCAGCCAACGCCCTTAAAGCCGATGATCCTGAAACCAATGCCGGTGGTCGCGTTCGTGAACCCCAGCGCGTCCACGCCGTTCATGGAGGCCTCTGTTCGGCAGGGTCTAAGCGAAAGCGGCTACATCGAGGGTCAGAACGTCAAAGCCGAATTCCATTGGCTGGAAAACGTTGATCAACTTCGGACGATAGTGGCCGATCTGGTGCGGCGACAGGTAAGCGTGATCGCAGCGTCCACTGTTCCGGCAGCGCTAGCAGCCAAAGCTGCGACCACGACCATCCCGATTGTGTTTCAGATGGCTGGTGACCCGGTCAAGCTTGGTCTCGTGGCCAGCCTAAGCCGGCCGGGCGGCAACATTACTGGCGTGACCCAGTTGGCTTCGGAGTTGGTGTCGAAACGAGTGGGGCTGCTTCACGATCTTATCCCCACTGCCACAACAATCGGCTTTCTGGTGAACCCGGCCGATCCGAGAGCCGAGGCCCAAACAAAAGAAGTACGGGAGGCTGCGAGGGAGTTCGGATTGCAAGTCCAAGTTCTGGATGCCACTTCGGATACTGCAGTCGATATAGCATTTGCGAACTTGCCCGGACCTCGGGCGGCAGGGTTGTTGGTCGGGAGCGGCATTTTGTTCCGCAGGCAGGCCGAACATTTGCCGTCGTTAGAAGCTCGGTATGCGATGCCCGTGATCTATCAGTATCGTGAGTACGTCGAAGCTGGTGGTCTAATCAGTTACGGAGCAAGCCTTACCGATACCTATCGCCAAATGGGTGTCTATGCTGGCCGCGTTCTCAAGGGCGAGAAGCCCGCAGACATGCCGGTGATGCGGCCGACCAAGTTCGAGCTGGTGATCAACCTCAAGACCGCCAAGGCGCTCGGCTTGACAATTCCACCGGGAGTGCTGGCTATCGCCGACGAGGTGATCGAATGAGAAGGCGGGAGTTCATCACGGCATTCAGCGGCGCGGCGGCGGCGTGGCCGCTCGGTGCGTTGGCACAGCAACCAACACCCTCGAAGCCAATGCCGGTGGTCGGGGTCATCGTTTCCGGCGTGACCACTGCGTTCATTGAGGCCGCCATTCGACAGGGTTTAAGCGAAACCGGTCGCATCGAGGACCAGAACGTCAAGGCCGAATTTCATTGGGTGGAGAACGTCGATCAGCTTCCGCAGATGGCAGCCGATCTGGCGCGCCGACAGGTAAGCGTGATCGTAGGGGCTGGCCTTCCTGCAGCCCTCGCAGCCAAAGCTGCGACCGCGACAATTCCGATTGTGTTTGAGACGGCTGGTGACCCGGTCCAAGTTGGTCTTGTAGCCAGCCTAAATCGGCCGGGGGGCAATATTACCGGCGTGACCCAGCTGGCTTCCGAGTTGGTGTCGAAACGAGTGGGGCTGCTGCACGATTTGATCCCTGCGGCCTCCACTATCGGCTTCTTGGTGAACCCGACCGACCCAAGAGCCGAGGCCCAGACGAAACAGATGCGGGAGGCCGCGAGGGAGTTCGGACTGCAGGTCCAAATCCTAGATGCCAGTTCAGTGGCTGCAGTTGATACAGCATTTGCAAATATGCCCGGACCGAAGGTAGGCGGGTTGCTAGTGGGGAGTGGCGTATTGTTCCGCAGGCAGGCCAAGCAACTGCCGTCGTTAGAATCTCGGTATGGGATGCCTTTGATTTATCAGTATCGTGAGTACGTCGAAGCCGGTGGTCTAATCAGCTACGGAGCGAGCCTTTCCGATACCTATCGCCAAGTCGGCGTCTACGTTGGCCGCGTTCTCAAGGGCGAGAAGCCGGCGGACATGCCGGTCATGCGGCCGACCAAGTTCGAGCTTGTCATCAACCTCAAGACCGCAAAGGCGCTCGGCCTGACCATTCCGCCGGGAGTGCTTGCTATCGCCGACGAGGTAATTGAATGAGGCGGCGCGAGTTCATCGCGGCACTGGGTAGCACAGCAGCATGGCCGCTAGCAGCACGGGCGCAGCAGTCAGGCAAAGCGCGACGCATCGCGATCCTGTCGGATTTTTCTGAAGTGGAGATGCAGCCATTGATCGCGGCGTTTCGCCGGCGACTACAGCAACTCGGCTGGGCGGACGGTGCGGTGCGGATTGAGACCCGGTTTGGAGTTTCCGGCACCGCTCCGTTTCAGGTCGCTAGCAAAGCATTGGTCGAAATGGCCCCGGACGTCATCGTGACGCTTGGCTCGCCAGCGTTGCGAGCGGTACAGCAGGAGACCCGCACGATACCAATCATTTTTACGTTTGTTGCCGATCCGGTTGGACAACATCTTGTCGAGAGCCTCGCGAGGCCGGGCGCTAATGCAACTGGTTTCACCAATTTTGAATACTCGTTTGCCGGAAAATGGCTGGAGGCTCTCAAAGAAATAGAGCCTGGAATTGCGCGCGTGATGTTGATACTTAATCCGGGGAACCCCACACACGCCGGATTTATGAAGGTTTCGGAAGGGCTAGGACCCGCCTATGGCGTGGAGATCGTTCCGGCCGCTGTGAGAAATGTCAGCGAGATTGAGAGCACAATTTCGGGATTTGGAAGCACCATAGGTGGCGCGATCATTGTCCTCCCAGATGGTCTAGCTGTCAGTCATCGGGACTTGACGGTCGAAGCCACAATTCGCTCCCGGCTACCCGCGATATTTGCTTTCCGCACCTTTACCGTCGGCGGTGGCTTGATGTCGTGGGGAATGAATTTTTCCGAAATCTATCGGCAGGCGGCGACCTATGTTGATCGCGTCCTCAAGGGCGAAAAGCCAGCCGACCTTCCGGTTCAGGCACCCACCAAATTTGATCTGGTGATCAACTTGAAGACGGCAAAGGCACTTGGTCTCACCGTCCCTCCGACGCTTCTGGCCAGTGCCGACGAGGTGATCGAATGAGGCGGCGGGAGTTCATCGGACTTGTTGCCAGTACGGCGGTAGCTTGGCCATTTCAGGCACGGGCACAACAGAAGGCGTTGCACCTTCAGCTACTCGCCGATGTAATAATCGATAATGGTCTGTTTTCTCCGCATGGGTCCGGCTGTGGCAGGACGCGGATAGGACGTACGTTATGCGTCACGTTCGCCCTCTGAGGTAAAGCAAATTTCGCTGGCGCGCACGAAGTGCAAATTTGCACGATCAGCACCGTGACCACCAAAATAGCGGCGAGGCCGCTATTCGGGCGGCCTCGATAATTGACGAAGCCTTCAGCTACATCGGAAGGCCCTCGACGACGAAGGTGCGGAATTTCGCCAACTTGTCGCGGAGCGGCAGGAGTTCCTTGAACGCGGCTGAATTGCGATAGGCTTGGGCTTTTTCGAGGCTGTCCCACTGTAGAATCGAAATACGCGACTTGGGCGGCTCTCCCTCGATTGAGGTCGTCTTGCCGCCAGCCGCGAGGAATTTGCCGCCGGCCGCCTTGATCGCCGCCTGGGCTTTCGGCGCGTAGTCCTTCAAATACGCGTCCAGATTCGAGACGTCTATTTCGCTGACTTGGTAGACCGGAGGCTTGGCCTGGGCATGAAGTCCCTGGACAGCGACCGCGCCAAGTCCGAAACCCGTGAGCATCGCCAACGCTACGGTGTGATAATTCTTCATGAAATTTCTCCCTGATCGATGCAAGATTCGCCGCATGTGCGGGCGCACATGACGGTGTAAGTGCTGGTGGCACCGGCAAAAAAATTCGGTCTATTCAGGTGTGATGCCTGCCGACGGCCTCAACGCTGCCGCTAAAAAAATCGGGACTTCGGCACGTCCCGCTGGCAGCTCCCAAGGTGCAATGGATGGAATATACATCAGCAGCAAGGAAGCCGGAAGAGGCGTGGCGATCAAAGTAAAGCAACGGGCACCCGAATGAGTTTGCCGGGGCGGCCCCGCCGCCGTCGTTTCTCCCGAAAGACCTCACCGCCACTTGGTGCGCTCGCGCACGCCGGCTAGTGCGGCGCGGGCCCCCGCAATGACCTTTGGCGTATTGACCGCCACGAGTTTTCCGCGCGCCTTGAGGATACGGCCGTCGACCACGACGGTGTCGACGTTTTCGGCAACTGTAGCTTCGAGCACGAGATGCGCCGGGTCGGTCACGACCGCCATGTTGAGCGTATTGGGGCTGATCGCGATCAGGTCGGCGCGCTTGCCCGGTGTGAGCGATCCTATTTTGTCGCCGAGCCCCATCGAGCGCGCGCCCCCGATGGTGCCGAGTTCGAGCGCCTTGCGCGCCGTCATCTTGAACTCGCTTTCGGCCTTGGCGTTCTCGGAGTCGCGCGCAAGCTTGAGCACGCCGAAAAGGTTTGAGCTTCCCGTCAGCGCCGAAGTGTCCACGGAAATGCCGAGCGGGATGCCTCTTGCCAGCATCTCGCCGATCTGCGGATAGCCGTAACCGATGCGCAGTTCGGAGCCGGGCGATACCGAGACCGAACAACCCGTCTCCTTGATCATGTCGAGTTCGGCGGCGTTGGCCGACAGCGTGTGGATGAGCTGGACGTCCTTGCCCATCAGCTTTGCCTTGTAGAGCGGCTCGATCTGGTTCAATGCTTTCCGCGCGCTCGCGACATGCACCGTAATCGGTAGGCCAAGCTTGCGGGCGTTGTCGAATTCCGGCTGATAGACTTCCGGCTTGATCGGGCCGGCGCGGAACTGTCCCCGCCATGCCATGCCGAGCGCGATGAGGCCTTCGTTGGACCAGCGCTTCCAGTCCCGCGCCAGGCTCTCGATCGGCGCCTGATCGGCCGATTGGGTGTCCGGCAAGCCCTGCGGCCAGCCGCAGGAATGGCGGGCGCGGATGCCGACCTCGGCAAGCGCGCGTATATCGGCCTCGGCATGCGCCGTGCTGCGCACATTGTGGCACCAGGAGTGCACAAAGGTCATCCCCGAATTGATTGCTTCCGCAGCCGATAGCCGCGTGCTCTGGAAGATGTCGTCGGGGGTCATCTGCGCCCCGAAGCGCGCTACCGTCGGGAAATAGCCTTCCTCCGGTTTGTCGCCGGCAAAGCTGCGGAAAATCGTGTTCCACATATGCCAATGGGTGTCGACGATGCCCGGCATCACGATCTGGCCTTTGCCGTCGATCTTCTCGCCGCCGCCAGCGACATCCTTGCCGACCGCGACGATCTCGCCATTCCTCACATGCACCGAACCAGTGGCTATATCGCCGAGCGCGGTGTCCATCGTCATCACATAGGCGCCGGCGATGGTGAATTCGCCGCGCGGCGGAAGCCTTGATGCGCCGGTATCGCCCACGGCCTGCGCCATCAGCGGCGATGAAAGCAAGCCGGTTGCGCCGGCCGCACCGAGCGCGGCCGCGCCGCGCATGAAACTCCGCCTGCAGATCTGGCACATGTGCCCCTCCTCAAGAAGGATCGGCTCATGGCCGATCGTCAATTGGCGGACTACTTGTGCCTGGTCCGCGAAGGCTAGCCAATACCAGATCGCAACTCTGGCGAATCTGGCCAGCGGTCGATAAGGAATCTCGCTTAGGACAATCCTGCCGCTTACTTCGGGTGACGCCGCGCTCAGAAAAAAAAGATGTTGTCATTGATTTGCATCAAAGCGTTCAATGCGCGGATCAGATTGACTTCAACCACAAGATGTCGGCCTTGACGACACAGCCATGCGCCGCGGGAATTCGAAAGGGGAGGGTGTCATGAGTGAAATCAAGCTCAACATCTTTGATCCCGAGGAGATCGGTCGCCTTAGGGCTGTCCTGAACGAGGTGATTCTCACTCTTCCGAAACAGAAACGTAGCACTGAAATACAAGCTTTCGCCGCGGAGCAGCTTCTTAAGGTCGCCGCGGGAGGTGAGAAGGATCGAACAAGGCTCAAAGAGTGTGCTCTTCTGACTTTGCGCGACATCTAGCGGAATGTCTTCTGAAAAAAGCAGCGAGGGGGCGTATTTCCCACGCGACGAATTTTCGGATCGCCGACCCGCCGGGCCTGCTTTGAGCCGGTCCGGCCAACGGGTCGCAACGATTTTCCGATGATGATAGGCTTTGCCGGCGCAAAGGCTGCCTGTCATGAAGAATTCCGTCTTTCGCTCCGAAACCCCGGTGACCCGCGTCACCGCGCACGCGCTCAATTTGGGCGACCGGATCAATACGGCTGGCTTTGAGAAGGATGTGCTTTCGGCTGTCCCGCTTGCGTTGCGGATTGGAAAGCACGGCATTGCGGTTGTGTTTCGCTATGGTGTCGTGGTGTTTTTCGCCACGTCGACCGAAGAAGAGGCGGCCTTTCTCGAAAGGCTATCGCCGCGCATCGGCGGGCGATTGACCCCGGTGGAGGAAGAAACCGCCGCGATCGAGCTCCTCGGCGAAAACGAGGATCAGGTGGCGGCGGGCGGACCGATTCATGTCCGCGACATGTCGCTGGCGAGGCTCCTGCTGGTGTCCGATGCGTTGGCCAAGAGCGTCGTGCTCGCCCATGACGAGCGCGAGGTGGCCAAGGTGTTCGACACCATCGAGCCATTTGTGCGGGAATTGGCGACTTCCGCAAAACTCTTTCGCAACCGGCGCGGCATCCTGAAGCTGATCGGAGAAGCGCTGCTCGTGCAGCACAACGTGTCCGGCCGCGTCGCGGTCGCCGAGAAGCCCGATGCACTGTGGGACCGACCGGATCTCGAACGGCTCTATGCGCGCCTGGAAGATGAATATGAACTCAAGCAGCGGGTCGATACGCTCAACCGCAAGCTTTCGGTGGTCGCCGAGACCGCCGATACGCTGGCCGACATCATCGACACCCGCCGCTCGCTCCGTCTCGAAATCACCATCGTGCTCTTGATTGCGTTTGAAATCATGATTGCGTTCTATCAGATCTATGCGGCGCGGGGCGGCCATTGAAAAGGCTTGCGATGCTCCGCCATTGCCGTGACGGCAATGCGAAGGGCTGGGGCTCATAAATGAATCCGCGTCTGCTATTCAGCGTGGCGCTGGTCGCTGTCCTCTTTTGCTTCTGGCTGCTCATGACCAAGCCGATATGCCCCGCTGGTTCCGCCGCCTCCCTCGGCAAGCGGCTCGACTGGACCTGCGTCGCCGATCGTCCGTGAAGGGCGTGCGCAAGAGCGCACTCGACGAGGTTCATCTTCTCTCCGCCTCGCGCGATGTGCGTGGTGGGAGGCCAGTTCATGATCTCATCCTGAGCAGCATCGCTTGCGATGCGTCTCGAAGGATGAAGCCTTGCTCCTGCAAGCTTCTTCTTCCCGCCAAAGCGCGTTCCGCCGCCTCATGTGCCGTCGGCCACGATTGTTTCCCGCTTTCGTCGCAAAAATGCGCCAAGCTCTGACGTTTTCGGCCACAATCGGCACCAACGTTGACCCCATGAAAACCATAACGGTCATAACCATTCTGGCGCTGTTGACGATCTCCGGGGCGGTGATCTCGGACCAGATTCTGACCGGCCAGGAGCATCTTTCGCAGACCAAGAATTGAAGGTCGTTGGGGGGACGACGAACATGCTTTCAGTTGATCAATTCCTCAGGTTCATCAGCGTGCCGGCCGTGGTCGCGGCCTTTCTGATCGCCTCCCAGATTTCGGGAGCGGGTATCTTCCGTTCCTCTTCGCAGTCGCAATTCGTCATCGAGCGATCCCCTTGAAATAACCAGCGGTTTGGCGTGCGGTCGTCTTGCGTCCGGACGTGCCAGTAATTCGCCGGTATCGATTTGTTCACCATCATACGCCGCGCGCTCCCGGCAGGGCTTGCATCAAATTGTGCTGGGCTGTTACATGCAACCTTAGAGCGTAGCTTTATCCCCACCGGGCTCGGTGGGTTCGACATCCCCCTTCGTCCGGCGGGTTCACTTGCGGCGCCAAGATCAACGCGCTGACAGTTTCGTGATTAAAGATTGTACGTGGCAATTAACACTATCGTAGATTGTTTTCTCTATTTCCAACGACGCCATAAGGCGTCGTCACAATGTAAAGGAGACAGATGTGCCCCGTATTATCTCGAAGTTCTTGTCGGATGAATCCGGTGCGACCGCGATCGAATACGGCCTCATTGCAGCCGGCATCTCGCTTGCGATCATTGCGGTGGTCAACGGTATCGGGACCAAGCTCAATACCCAGTTCAACTCGATCAACAGCTCGTTGAAATAGCTTTCGGCCCCTTTCTCAGAGGGGGACTCCAAAGACATTGACACGCCCCGCCGGATTCCGTCCGGCGGGGCCTTTATTTGCCGCAGGACACTCGCGTGCTCAGCGTTGGAGGGTTTTGCCGGATGGCATCGGTTCCCGCTCTGCCGCCTCGTAGCGCGTGCGGCATCCGATGTATGCCGGCGCGCTCGTCATGCTGTTCGGCATGGGAATCGCGCTTGGCTCATGGTGGGCGTGCTCGTCCTTGTCGCGATCATGCCGGTGCTGATCTGGCGCGCGTTCGACGAGGAAAAATTCCTTATCGAGAAACTGCCGGGCTATGTCGAATATGAGGAAAAGGTACGCTATCGCCTGATCCCGGGAGTCTGGTAGCAAGCTGCATTCACCTCGCGGCGGGACTATCGGCCTCCGTTTGCGGCATTTACGCCCGCGGCCGATCTTGCTGACTGCTGCATTGATCGCAGCAATCTTCGCCCTCCCAGGCCTCGCGGCCCTCACGGAGGAGGAACCACACGATTCCAAGCGAAGCGACCGCGTCCAGCCACCACGCGCCGACAAGGCGCTGCGCCAGGAGGGCGCCGACCACGCCGAAGGCGAGCCAGCCGCATGTAATGCCTTCGACGGCGTCGGCGCGGAGCGCGCGGCTGCCGAGCGCCGTGGCCAGTCGCAGCTTGCGCCGCGATAGGAAATACATCACGGGTATGGCGAAGCCGCTGACGATGAGACCCGGTAGCGAGAATTCCGCGCCTTGCCGCATCCACAATTTCCACCCGGCGTATGCGACCACATAGGCGGCAAGCGCGAACAGCAAGGCCCCACCGATGCGGGAGGCCGTTCGCTCCGCCGTCTCGGCGAAGGTTTGGCCGTGCCGGAGTTCAACCCTCAGGCGCCAGACAAGGACAATGGCGGACGTAAGCTCGATCAGGCTATCGATGCCGAAGGCTATGAGGGCAAGGCTATCCGAGGCGACACCGGAGCCGATGGCGACCACCGCTTCGATCGTCATCCAGGCAAGCGTGATGTATTCAAGGCGGAAGGCCTGCCGGATCAGCGCCGTTCGATCGGCAGTTGCCGCGGAAGCGCTCGCAACATGCATGGTCGGTCTTCTTCCTCTTCTGCACCACGGTGCGGGTGAGATTGGCGTACATCGTCAGCCCGACGCGGACAAGATCGCCAAGCGTGGGAGCGCGGCCTTCCGCGCATGGAAGCCGGACGCGCCACCCTCGAACTTCCGGCTTCCGCCCATTTCGGGCCTTGACGGTGGAGGACTTCATCAGTTGAGATGAGGCCATGATTCAGGCCCGCTCCTTTGCGCTGATTCTTGTGATCGCCGCCACATCGCCGGCATTCGCCGAGACGATGAGTTTTGAAAGCAGCGCGGCAATACTGGGCGAAAGCTGCGGCAAGGATATCGATGCCAATTGCTTCGGCCTCAGCTTCGACGCGCCGCGCCTGAAGGAGTGCCTCTATCGCAATCAGGATACGCTTTCGCCGCAATGCAGGGCTGATTACATCAAGGCCTTCGACGCGATCCAGAAGCGCTTGACCGCACGCGCCAACCTTCGCAGGAATTGCGAATACGACCGAAAACACTTTTGCGCCGATCCGCAGTTCGGCTATGCCGACGTTATCGGATGCCTCTCCAAGACGCCGCGCGGGATGACGCTAAGCTGCAAACAGGCCATCAGCGAGGCGGGGTATCGCTGATGCAACGGGGCAAAAACCGCCGGCGCGATGTGGCCATGTCGACGGTTTGTCTGATGCTCGCGCTGACGGCGACGTCAGTGCGCGCGCAGCAGGCCGCCACGGCGGAGGACATCGTCGATCGGCTTTCCGCTCTCGACGCCACGGCGGATGTGGACGTTGCCGCCTTGCATCAACAGGTAATCGACCGCATCAAGTCGAAGGCGAACGCGGTAGCGCTGAAGCGGCCGCCGATTGCGCCACAATTACGCAAGCTGCCGCATCTCGACCTCGACATCCAGTTCAATCCCGACTCTCCGGTGATCAGGCCCGATTCCTATCGGATGCTCGGCCGCGTCGCCGACGCGCTGAGCGATCTTAAGATGTTGTCGTTCGGCTTCCTGATTGTCGGCCATATGGATTCGACCGGCCGGCGCGAGGACAGTCTCACGCTCAGCCAAAGGAGGGCCGAGTCATTCCGTGACGCGCTGGTGACGACCTTCAAAATCTCGCCAAAGCGCATTCAGGCGATTGGTCTGGGCGAAGAACAATTGCTGGACGCCGAGCATCCGAAGGCGGCGGTCAACCAGGAGATCCAGATCGTCACCGTCCGTAAGGGGCCTTGAACCGCCTTCGCGGGACGATGCTGCGGCGACCAAAACCGTCATTCCGGGGCGATGCGAAGCATCGAACTACGATGTGCACTTGCACATCGGAGAATCTCGAGATTCCGGGTCTGGTGCTGCGCACCATCCCGGAATGACGCTCAATATCATCGGCCCATTCGACACAATCCACAAAATTTGCAAACGCCTCCCGCATCCAGTGCAGACAAACCCGGCCAAGGCGGTAAAGTTCGCGTGGGGTAGCTTCGGGGGGCACGACATGACACACCCTTTACTTCTCAATCCGTTTCACGCCAGGCAAGAGCCGGCGCAGAAGGCCGACCGGCGATCGGCACTCTCGACGCGGTCCACGCCGGTCTGCTCCAACTGCCGCTCGGACGACATCCTCTCCCACGCCACCGCGCAGTGGAGCAACGAGGCGCAGGAATGGGAGCTCGCCAACACCTTCGCCCAGCCGGCGCACTGCAATAGTTGCAACGGCCCGTGCGAGATCGTCTGGCTGCCGCTGAATTGAGGCTGTGAACAAATCTGTCGGGGGGGACGGCTTGCCAAAGTCCGCCGAGCCCCGATGGCGACCGAATTGCGCAGCATAGGCGCGATCTGCCAATATGAGAAGCCGCGGGCCTTAGTCGATCACCTCGTCGGCGAGCGAGAGCAGGTTGGCCGAAATGGCGATGCCCTGCTCCCTTGCTGCTTTGAGATTGATGATCAGCTCGAACTTGTCGATCTGTTGCACGGGCAGGTCGGCCGGCTTGGCTCCACTGAGTATCTTGGCGGTATAAAGTCCGACCTGGCGGTAAAGCTCGGCGAAGTTCTGGCCATAACTCATCACCCCACCTGCCAGTGCATATTCCCGAAAATGGTAGATGGTCGGCAGCCGTTGCTGCGCGGCAAGAGCCACGATGCGATCGCGGCGGATATCGAAATAGGGGTCGGCTCCGACTATCAGCGCGCCGACGCCTTCGCGCGCCATGGAGGCAAACGCGGCCTCAAGTTCGTCGTCGGTACTGGCCTTGGCGACGATGAGATGTTGGCCGAGCGCACGCGTCGCTTCTTCAAGATCGCGCGCCTGACGCACCGCCGGCGCGTAGCTGGAATTGATCAGCGCGCCGACCAGGGCAGCACCGGGCGCAAGCTCGCGGAGCAGGCCCAAGCGCTTGGGCTCTATCATGTTCACCGCGGTGCTGATTCCGGTGGCGTTGCCCCCAGGCCGGTTGAAGCTCGCGACGATGCCGGCACGGACTGGGTCACCACCGAAGCTGAAGATGATCGGGATGGTCGCGGTGGCGGCCTTGGCGGCAAGCGGCGAGGGATCGCCTCCGACCGCGCTGATCACGGCGACGTTGCGGCTTACCAGATCGGCTGCAAGGGCGGGCAAGCGGCCGTAATCGCCGCGCGCCCAACGGAACTCGATCGCGATGTTCTGACCTTCGACGAAGCCACCCTCTTTGACGGCACGACGATAGGACTCGATCAGATGGGCCGATTCCTCCGGCGCCCGCCCGCTCAGGAAACCGATCACGGCCATGCTGCGCGGTTGCGCGCCGGCCGAGAGTGGCCACCCGGCTGCTGCACCGCCTATGAGCGAGATGAACTCGCGCCGCCTCATTCTCTGCCCTTCAGAGGTTCTGACAGGCATCGTATCCGCTCCAACCAGCTTTAAGGAAGGGGCGAAGCGGGGATCCAATGTCTCTTTCGGGCCATTCGCGACGAGGTGAAGTCAGAGCCGAGTCCGGCCACGTCTGCGATGCCGCCGAAAGCGGAAGTGAATTCAGAGCATTAGCGGCTCCGCAACGGGCGTGATTCAAGCTCCGAAACCGGAGCGTCTAATCACGCGCCATGAGCTCAGCGATGATGAATGGACCGCCATCGAACCGAGGCAGCCGAACAAACCGCGTGGCGTGCGGCGTGTGAGGGAGGATGGCGCGATCGCGGCCGTGGCTCAGGCGACGAGCGCGGTCAGCATCGCAGCCCGCTGCCTACCGAACTCCGTAACCTCCGGACGCTCCTCCGTCGCATTTTCAACGCGGAAAAAGTCAGCAGCACGCGGATTCCGGACGCTTCCTGTTGGCGATCACTCCCGCCCAAGTGTTATCTCCGGCGCGCAACTGGGCAATGGCGGGGACGCTTCAACGGTACCTATCCAGGTCCTTGCCCTGCGCTCAAGCCGCTCGGCGACGGATTCAGCCTCGAAGTCAGTCGGTGTTTCGGGCGCCAGGAAGGTGTGCTCCACCATTGATTGCACCCTGACCACTGCGCGCAGACGATCGTCGATCTCACAAAGCACCGCTGTGAGCACGCCACACCTGGAGCAGATGATCCACTGCGCCGTGCCGTGGCCGAACCTGTAGACACTCAGTAACGACGGATCGCGGTGCCGCAAAACCAAGCGAGCGCCCGGATCAGAGATATAGCTGGCGCCATGTCTCCTGCACATCGAGCAGGAACACCTGCGCGGCACCAAATCGTCTGCGCTCTTCTCCGTGAAGAGGGTGAACTCGACGTTCCCGCAGTGACAACTGCCTCTCAGGTAGTTCATCTCCAAGTCTCCTCTGCGCCGGAGCACGAATCAAGCAAAGTACAACAGCGTCCGCACCTCGATGCTCTCCCTAGGCGGCGTTTCCGCCGGCGCATGCGGGTTAGCGAACCCTGTATGCGCCGTGTATCGCGTGCGCCCGTCGCGCGTCGAGTCGAAACACTTGAAGAGCATGGCTTCGTTTGGTTGCATCTGCGAGAAGTAGAACCAGCGCTGCCCGCTCGAGTGCGCGGTGTAGTAGACCTCGCCAGTGCGGTCCGGGTAGACAAGGTCAACGGTGACATAGTCGGTCTGGAGTACCGTGCGGCCGTCGGCTACCGCCAGAGGAAAGCGTTCGGGCGAGGCTCCGAACGACCGCCAGACATTCACTATTGCAAATCGGCCGGCCAGAAAGCGTTCGGCCGTCTCGGGCACGAGGACGTCTCGCACGCGCTGCATTGCCGATCGCTCCGTGTAGTCGTTATGCGCGACGGTCACCGGCAGCCGCGTGCCATGTACTCGGCGCTTGGCCTCGTCCTCGACGCGCAACGTATGATCGAAGACATGGACCTCCGCAGCCCCACTCGCGCGCCTCAGCAACTCGGCGATCTCGGCGTAGTAGACCTGCTCGACGGCTGCCGGATCGTAAAAGTCAGCCACGCTAGTCCGGTGCTTCTCAAGGGCAAATCCCTCGCGATCCAGGGTTGGGGGCTCTGACAAGCTTCGAGCGTCGGCGATGTCGACTGGCAGCGACCGGAGATCGCCGGTCCGCCTGTTGGCTTCGGCGTGGTTGGCGGACATCAGCACGCGCGGCTTTGTGGCGGTCGGCGCGATGAAGGTTAACGGCACCTTGATGGTCGGCAACGATGCTCCGGACAAGGGCGACTCCTCAATGCAGCGGGTAGATAGACCGTGGAGTATGGATTGCGACGCTGGGCCGGAAACCGATCTCGCAAGGAAACGGTCTTGCAATTTGCGCAAAACCAGCCACGCTTGGCCGATGAAACTCCAACTCGACGACGTGGCCTTGTTCACCCGCATCGCGGAGCTCGGCACGCTTTCTGCGGCCGCGCGCGAGCGCAATGTCCCAGTCAGCCAGATCACCCGTTCGCTATCGCGGTTGGAATCGGCTTGCGGCGCGCGGCTCATCCATCGCAACACCCACGGGCTCAGCCTGACCGAAGAAGGCCATAAGATGCTGGCCTACGGTCGTCGCGTCCTCGACGCCACAGCGGAACTGGGTAGCGAGCTCGGCCGCAGGATCAGCGGGCCCAGCGGATGGGTGCGCGTGAGCGTGAGCCTTGTGATCGCCGAAACCGTGATAGCGCCGAGCTTGGACGGCCTGTACCGGCGCTATCCCAACCTGCACATCGAGCTTCGCGCCGACGACCGCTTGGTCGGCATGGCGCACGACGGCATCGACATTGCTGTCCGCACCGGCGAGCTCGCAAGTGAAACGCTAGTAGCGCGGCGGATCGGGGGCTTCGGCCGGACGGTGGTGGCCTCACCGGCCTACCTCAAACGATTCGGGATGCCGCAAAAGGTGGCCGAGCTCGAGGGGCATCGCCTGATCGGCTACACCGCGAATCCTGAAATGAACCGCTGGCCGCTCAGGAATTCAGGCTGTGAAGCCGCATACCAGGTCCGCGCATACACGAGCAGCGACAACGTGGCCCTCATCCTGACGCTGGCGCGCGAGGGCGTCGGCGTGGGGCGGCTCATGGACCTCCTGGCCGCGCCGTTGATTCGCCGTGGTGAGCTGGTGCCGTTGCTGCAAGACGAGATCGATAGCCAGTACGTGCCTATCCATGCGCTAATGCTGCAGGAGCGACATCGCCTGCCAAAGATTCGCGCCTGCATCGATTATTGGGCGCAGTGGCTCGGGAAGGTGCAGGCCACATCGACCGATGTCTCGAAAACCGCGACGGGCGGATCGCCCTTACCGGTTGACGAGCGCCCCGAGCGAAAGCAGAAAAGTCAACCGGCTCGATCGACAGACAAACCTAGTTAGCTGCCGTTCAGTAGGCTGCGAACGGAAGCTCAGGGTCATTTGCGACGAGGTCAAGTCAGAGCCAAGTCCGGTCATGTCTGCGATGCGCCGGAAGTGAATTCAGAGCATTAGCGGCTCCGCTACGTACGTGATTCAAGCCCGAGACGGGAGCAATCGTGCGCCACGAACTCAGCGATGATGAATGGACCGCTATTGACCGGATGCTGCCGAACCAACCGCGTGGCATCGTGTGCGGGAGGTTGGTGCGATCGCGGCCGTGGCTCAGGCGACGAGCGCGGTCAGCATCGCTGCCCGCTGCCCGCCGAACTCCGTAACCGGAATGGGCCGGCCGAACAAATAGCCCTGGGCGAGCTCCACGCCCGCCGCGCGCATATATTCGAGCTGTTCTTCGGTCTCGACGCCTTCGGCGGTCGTGACGATGCCAAGACCCTGGGCCAGCGCCAGCGTCGAGGCGACCACCGCCTTGCAGTCGCCGCGGTTGAGGATGCCTTTGGTGAACGACTTGTCGATCTTGATATTGTCGAAGGGGAAAATCGTCAGATAGTTGATCGATGAAAATCCGGTGCCGAAATCGTCAAGGGCGATCGAGAGGCCGAGATTCTTCAATTGCCTTATCGTCGTCAGATGGGCGTCTTGGTTCTCAAGCAGCGAGGTTTCGGTGATCTCGAGTTCGAGCCGCTCCGGCGGAAGGCCGCTCTCCACCAGCGTGCGCAGGATGGCGTCGAACAGGTTGCTCTTTTTGAACTGCACGGCCGAGATATTGATGGCGAGCTTGATGTCCGCGGGCCATGAGGCGGCATCGGCGCAGGCCCGTTGCAGGATCCATTCCCCGAGCGGCACGATCAGGCCGGTGGATTCCGCGAGCGGGATGAAATGATCCGGCGCGATCAGGCCCCTGGCCGGATGCCGCCAGCGGACCAGCGCCTCGACGCCGCAGAGCCGTCGCGTCCTGACGTTCACCACCGGCTGGTAATGCAATTCAAACTGTTCCAGCGCGATCGCCTCGCGCAGCTCGTTTTCCGCCGACCGCTGGGTATGGGCGATCTCGAGCAGCTCGTTCCGGAACAGCCGGAAATCGTTTCTTCCGCCTGCCTTGACGCTGTAGAGCGCGAGGTCGGCGCGCTTGAGCAGCTCCTCGGGCTCGACGCCATTCTCCGGCGCCATCGCAATTCCGATGCTGGCGCCGACGCTGGCTTCGTGGCCGTTGAGATCGAAGGGGCGGGAAATCACGTCGATGATCCGAAGCGCGAGCGCAATGGCCCCTTCGTGCTGGTCGGGCCCGCCTTCCTGAATGATCGCGAACTCGTCGCCGCCCAGGCGCGCCAGCACGTCGGTGTCGCGGATGGTGGATTGCAGGCGTCGGCCTACCTCGATCAGCAACCGATCGCCGGCAAGATGGCCAAGCGTGTCGTTGACGGCCTTGAATTTGTCGAGGTCGATCATCATGACGGTGATCGTGCCTCCGTTCCGCTTCAGGCGCTTGCTCGCCTCTTCGAGCTTCACATTGAATTCTACGCGGTTTGGAAGTTCCGTCAGCGCGTCGTGGCGCGCCAGGTGGATGATCTCCGCTTCCGCCCGCCGCCGTTC
>DATGGY010000106.1:0-18953 GCA_035308285.1 Bradyrhizobium sp.
GCTGTCGGAAGAGGCTGGGCCAAGCGTTGCAAGAATCTTGATACGGCGCAGGCGCCTCATGGCTTGGTCCCGGGCGCTGCGGCTGGCGGCAGACCAGTCGCGCCCGGAGGCAATCCGCCTGGCGAATTGGACATGCCCGGAATGTTTCCGGCTCCGCCCGGTCCGATCGTGCCTGGAATACCGGGCACGCGCTGCGCAGGCTGTTCGTTGGATTCGGTGAGTTGCACGGTCCAGGCGCGCTGCTCGCCGGTGTCGACTTCAAAGAAGCCGGTCCGGTCGAACCCGCGCGCCAGGCAGTTGTCGGAGCCCTTGATGGTGAATTCCTTGTCGCGAGAGCACATAAAAGCCTGTCCCGACCATTCGCCGCCACGGTCGTAATCGAGCGCATAGATATAATAGTACCGCGCGACCAGCGTGCCGCGCAGCAGGGTCTCGCAACTTCGCGAGGACACATTCCACCAGCCTTCGGTGGTCCATCCCTCGGCATCCTTGTAGCCGAGCGCGATGCCGACCCGACTCGCCGTATTGTTACAGAGACGAAAGTCGGCCACCGCCGAGCCGTTCCACAGGCAAGTGATCGCGAGCATCAGCGCCGGCCATAATCCGGCGGCCATACGCCTGGAGAATCGGGCGGGACGGTGAGAATCTCTTGCGGTCATTCAGTGAAGCTATAACAAATTATTGACGATTTCGCGTGAGCCCGTCCGGACTGTCAGCGGCCGATGGGCTATTTCAGGCCACTGGGATAGCCCGAATTCTACTCGCCGGGGGTTAATGTTTGCGGCGCGATATGGAAAATCTGTGACGGCCTCCCACCTATTGGCTTGTATTATTGGAAAAACAGCGAGAGCAGGTCATGACGACTGACGACAAAACCAGAACGGAACTTGAAGCTGCCGTGTTCCGGCGCTTGGTCGAACATCTGCGCTCCCGCACCGATGTTCAGAATATCGACCTGATGAATCTTGCGGGCTTCTGCCGTAACTGCCTGTCAAACTGGCTCAAGGAGGAGGCCGATGCCAAGGGTGTGGCCATGAGCAAGGACGAGAGCCGTGAGGCGGTCTACGGCATGCCCTACGAGACCTGGAAGGCGACCCATCAGGGAACGGCCAGCCCTGAGCAACTGGCGGCCATGAAGAAGGCCCATCTAGGGCATTGAAAACCGTCATTGCGCGCGAAAGCGAAGCAATCCATGAGCCAAGCAAAGATTGCTTCGTCGCTAACGCTCCCCGCAATGACGATAGGGACGGAAGCCACTTCTCCTGTGGGCGCGCTGTGGATGAGCGGCGATGCTGCCTTGACGCGAGGCGTCCCAATCCAGAGGGTCATTCTTCAAGGATGCGGTGCGTGATGAAGCGTGCGGCGCTTCCTCCACCCCACCCCCTTAGCGTTCATTCAGGAGTATCCGATGGCCACCTCTGCTGCCGCCGTCAAGGAAGCACCGGCGACGAAATTTGCCAAAGACCAGCTCAAGGCCATCATCGAACGCGTCGAACGGCTGGAAGAAGAAAAGAAGACGATTTCCGACGACATCCGCGACGTCTATGCCGAGGCGAAGGGCAATGGTTTCGACGTCAAGGCGTTGCGCGCCATTGTGCGCCTGCGCAAACAGGACGCCAACGAACGCGCCGAGCAGGAGACCATACTGGAAACCTATATGCATGCGCTCGGGATGCTGTGACGGGCTGGCCGAGGCGGCCTTTTCTGCGCGTCCCAAGCTTGGGTTGAGACCCCTCATCTGTTAGACTTCGGGGCAGGAACCCGAAGAGATGGATGTGCCCGGACCAGAGCGCAGGCTGGCGGCGGTGCTCGCCGCCGACATGGTCGGCTACAGTCGACTCATGGAGGCTGACGAGAGGGGAACGCTCGCGCGCCTCAAAACCCATCGGCTCGAACTCATCGACCCGGCGATTGCGAAGAACCACGGCCGCATCATCAAGACCACCGGCGACGGCATGCTGGTCGAATTCCGCAGCGTCGCCGACGCGGTACAGTGCGCCGCCGAGGTGCAGCGCCGGATGGCACGACGCAATGCGGATGTTTCGCCGGCGCGATGGATGCAATTCCGCATCGGCGTAAATCTGGGCGACGTGATCGTCGAAGACAACGACATCTTTGGCGACGGCGTCAACGTGGCGGCGCGTCTCGAAGTGCTCGCCGAACCTGGCGGTATCTGCGTTTCCGGCGCGGTGCGCGACCAGCTCGGCGACCGGCTGGAGGACATCACATTCGAGGATCTTGGCGAGCAGAGCGTCAAGAACATCACCCGCCCAATCCACGTTTTTCGGGTTCGGTTTGAGCCAGACCCGAAAGCCGCACCGGAGGGTGCGACGGACGCCGCGGTTGCGGCAACGACCTCAAAAAAGCCGTCGATCGCCGTTTTGCCGCTTGTCAATATGAGCGGCGATCCGGAACAGGAGTTCTTCGCGGACGGCCTCACCGAGGACATCATTACCGAGCTGTCGCGGTTTCGCGATCTGCTCGTCATCTCGCGCAATTCGACCTTCGTGCACAAGGGCAAGGCCGTGAAGGTGCAGGAGGTCGCGCGCGAATTCGGCGTCGAATACGTCCTCGAAGGCAGCGTGCGAAAGGCGGGCGGTCGAATCCGCGTCACCGTGCAGTTGATCGACGCGGAAACCGACCGGCATATCTGGGCCGAACGTTACGATCGAGAGCTTGAAGATATCTTCGCCATCCAGGACGAGATGACCCGCGCGATCGTCGCGACGCTTCCCGGGCGCGTGGAGGCTGCCACGCATGACCGCGCGAAGCGCAAGCCGACCGACAATATGGCCGCCTATGAGTGCGTCTTGGCTGCCAAGGTGCTGCATCACCGCTCGATCCGCGAGGACAACGCCGAAGCGCAGCGCCTGCTCGATCGCGCCGTCGCGCTCGACCCGAGCTATGCTCACGCCCATGCCTGGAAGGCATGCGTGCTAGGTCAGATGTGGGTTTACGACTGGTGCGCGGACCGCGATGCCACCTTTCGGCAAGTGGCCGCTGAGCTGGAGACAGCACTGGCGCTTGATGACAATGACAGCGACGTACACCGGATTCTTGCCGCGGTGAACCTGGCGCGCGACGATCACGACAAGGCCGCGTACCATCAGGAGCGGGCGATCACGCTCAACCCCAACTACGATCTTGTCGTCGTGCAGCAGGGCGAGCTTCTGACATGGCTTGGACGGCCGGAGGAGGGCATCGACTGGATCAGGAAGGCGATGCGCCTCAACCCCTACCATCCGGAGCGTTTCTGGAACCACCTCGGGCGCGCCTGCTATTGCGCCGAGAGGTATGCCGAAGCCGCCGAGGCCTTCTCGCGAATCACACGGCCCGACCACTCGCATCATGCCTTCCTCGCCGCTACCTTCGCGCAGATGGGTAGCGCGGTCGCAGCAGCCGCACACGCGGCAGAGGTCCTCAAGCGCGAACCGAAATTCTCGGTGGCCGTCTACCTTGCCACCCTGCACTACAAGCGCGACGTCGACCGCCAGCGCCACGAGGCTGGCCTCCTCAAGGCAGGTCTGCCGGCCTGAGCGCGCGGCACCGAGGGTCTGGCGTATATGCGAGATCTCACGGTCTACACGCGATCGGCTGGCTCGACCTCGACAATGCAATAGCGTGGATTGTGTTAGTGAAGACGAGCTACGCTCCTCAGCGTAGCGATGCCGTTCGCAGCACGAACGATTGCATCGTCAGCGTGGCAATGGCCGATCCGGTAAAACGGTCACAGCTCACGCCCATCTGAGGATCGTCAGAGAAGTCCATTGCAATGACGGCTTGCGGCTTGATGAAATGTGCGCTCATCAGCGTCAGATCGCTATCGCCGAGCACGGTGGTGGACATCGAGGTGCTGGCGCTCGGCGCCAGCATCATGGCGCGCATCCAGGCGTCGTTGGTCTTGGAGGCGGCGATCCGCGTCGAGGTCGCTACCATTCCGGCCTGACCCTGCGTGCCCTTGGCGACTACGCTCGTGAGGTTGGTGACGGCCATGGAGTTTCGGCTCGCGGGAGGCGGACGCGCGCTGCGGGGGAATGGCGCGCCGGCGGCGACGGTATTCGCGCGGTCGACCGGTGAGGCAGCGGCCGGCGCATAGGCCAGCGCCTGGTATGCGGCGGGGACGCTGGCGGTCGATTGCGGATCGCCCACCGTACGGCGCGCGTTGATGGCCGCGACTTGCGCAGGCGTGGCCTGTTGCGGTGTTGCGGGCGCATCGCCCCAGAAGCCGCGGTCGTTGATGATGTCAGACGGCGTCTGGGGCTTCTGTTCGGCCCTCTCCGCGGCCGCCGCCTGTTTCGGCTTTGGTGGTTGCACAAGCTGTATGTCGGCCGAGGCCAGTTGGAGGGTCGAGGCGGAAGGCTTTGCCCGCGGCACAGGCACCGGCTCGGCGGATTTGGCGGCGACCTGGGCGACCGGAGCGGCTTTTTCTCGCGTCGTGGGCGCCGCAGAGCCCTCATCCTCTTCGTCGTTCGCTTTGCCACCGAACAAGCGGGCAAACAGGCTCGGCTTGCTGACGGTCGCAGCATCATCGCCATTGCCGCGCTTCTCGATGTCGGCGCGCGCGAGATCATATCCCTTGAGCGGGGTGCCATCGGAGGGAATATGTACGGTGCGCCCGTCCGGGAAGACGCGAACCAACTGGTCGTGGTTCATGCGCGGCCAGTGGCGGATGCTGCCGGTGTCGAGATGGACGAAGGGCGATCCCGAAGTCGGGTAGAAACCGACGCCGCCGCGCTGCAGCCGCAGCCCGGCGTAACGGATCTGCTCAAGCGGCACGTCCGGAATGAAGAAATCCATCGCGTGGCCGAGCATGTGCTGGCTGAAACGCGCCACCCCCGACGAACGGCGGCGGAGCATGGCGTTGGTGGCGGGGGAACGGTAAGCGGAAATGATCTGGATCGGCTTCTTGCCGTCGACGTCGCGGTAGACTTCCCAGAGGATGTCGAACAAATGACGATCCATCGTGGTCTGGTCCTGGCTGCGCCAGTCGCGGAGATAGTGGTTGAGCTGCTTCAGCGCCTCTTCGTCGTAGCGGCCGTCGCGTTTGAACGTGACGGTGAGGTCTTCGTCGGAATGGGTGTGGTGGAAGGAAAGGGTGCGGGTCTCGTTCAGGGCGGTGGCGTCGTGAACGGAGCCGGCTCCGGCAAGCAGCAACAGGGAAGTCAGTCCGAATTGATATCCGGCCTTGGACAGAGACGACAAATTGAATTGGCGTGCGAAACCAGCCAGCACGAATACCCCACCCAAAGACGACCGATCGGCTCACCCTTTCGCGACCCCGTGTGGCGAAAGAGGGTAAATGCACTCTTAATGCGGGAGGGTTAATCGAATTCTAACCCTTCCCCCCAAATTGGAAGAAAGCTAACCCGCCGAGTATGGCGAAAGATAGCCCTTTGGTTAAATCTCGGTGGACGATGGTTAATGTCAAAGGCCCCGTCCGAACGGACGAGGCCTTTGATAATATTTGATAATTCAGACTGAACGCCGATTCTGGCCGTTAACGGTCATACACATGCCGCTGCTGCTGGCGCCGGCCCACAGGCGCGGGAGGCGGGGTTGGCGCACCGAACAGCCGTTCGAAGAATGACGGGCCCGACGACGACCATGTGTTGTTGGCAAACCTGACCCCATCCGGCAGGTTGGCGGGTGGACGAACATAGTTCGGCTGGGCATGGGCGACCACGCCTTCCAGCTCGCGGCTCCTGCCGGAGCGCAGCAGAGACAACATGGTGGCGTCGCGGCCATAGACGTCCTTGCGGAATTGCAAATTGCCCGCATCGTCCACAAACGCGGTCTGGTAGGTGATGTTGACCGGAATCGGCGTCGGGAATTTCAGATCGATCTCGCTTTGCCCGTACATGCTGCGGATCTTTTCCGGCGAGTAATGGCCGTTCGGTTCGGTGATATTGAGCAGCACCGACGCATATTGATCGGGATTCTGCACCCGCATGCAGCCATGGCTGAACGCGCGGTCTTCGCGCGCGAACAAGTTCTTGTCCGGGGTGTCGTGCTGATAGACCAGGAACTTGTTTGGGAAGTTGAAACGGATGCGGCCGAGCGCGTTTCGCTCGCCGGGCGGCTGCGAGATGTGGATGCTGCCGTCGCGGGCCTGCTCAAGCCGCAGTCCCAGGCGCTCCAGCACGGTCGGGTCCTGTTGCATCGCCGGCAGATATTCGTTGTAGATGATCGACGGCGGGACGTTCCAGGTCGGATTGACCGTGATGAACTTCATCGTCTCCGTCAAAAGCGGGGTCGCGTGATTACCGGGCTGGCCGGTCACGACCCTCGTGGTCCAGACCTGCTGGCCGTTCTGCATCACCTTCAGCGTGTAGTCGGGGATGTTGAGAATGACGTAGGCATTGCCGATCGAGGGGGCGCCCAGCTCGCGCGGCAGCCAGCGCCACCGCTCCATGTTGACGAGCACGATATCGATCTGGCGATCGCGTTTCGGGCTGTTGATCGCCTTGATCGTCCTTTCGTCAAGTACGCCGCTCGCCTTCAGTTCGGCACCAACCTGGAACTTGCGTACGGCCTCGGCGACGGTCGCGTCGTAGTGGGTGTCGTCGGCGTTTTCGCTGATGCCGAGCTTCTTCCGCAATTGCGGAACGCGCTCGTCTTCCATCACGACCTCGGGCTGCTTTTTGCCCCGCGCCGGCGTGAATTTGAGCGCCGGTCCGTCGGCAATCTGGATCACGGGTCCGTCGCCCTGGCCGCGCAGTTCGGCAAGCTTGGCCTTCAATTCGCGATAGAGCTTTTGCGGCGGGTTGTAGCCGTCGAGCGCCACCGACGCATCCTTGGCGGTCGTGACATTGTTCAGCACTTCCGTTGGATCGGTCGGATGTTCCGGATATTGAATGTCGCCTGAGACTTGCGACCAGTGCACCCGGCCGCTTTGGGCCTGGCGCGCGTAGTCGAGCATGCTGGAGGTCAGTTTCAAATCGGCTTCAGCAAGCGCATCCGGCGTTGTCGCGAGCGCAAAATCGGGCGCGGGATAATCCGACGGGTTCAGCCCGTCGGATGCTGCATCCTTCAGCCGCGCGATCACGCCCTTGCCGCTGTCGGTCAATTTGCCGGCCTGCGTCCAGATCGGCGCGAAGTCACGTGCGATGTAGAACTTCTCCGCCGCGGCCCGTTCCGCCTTGCGGTCGAAATAGCGCTGCGATTTCGCACCCAGCATGTCGCGCAGCCTCTCGGCAACCGGTTGGTCCTCCGGCGCAACGTTGCTTGCCGCCTTGACCGGCTCCGGGGCGGGCTCGGGCGCCGATGCGGCCGCGGCCGGGGCTTGCGCGGGTGCTGCGGCGGTGGCGTCGCTGCCGGCTGCTTCGCTCTTGGTGCCCTCGTTCTTGTCGCTCTCGGTCTTGCTGGTCTCGGTCTTGGTGGTCTCGATCTTGGTTGGCTCGGAGATCGGCACGGTGGCGACGTCGGCGGGTTTGACTGCGGGCTTCGCTTCAGGCGCGGCCGTCTCGGTCTCCTTGGCTGCCTCGGGCGCCGCGGCTACGGGGTCCAGCTTGAAATCGGCAGGGGTTGGAGGCGGGACATTGGCGGGTTCAGGGCGCGGGATCGCGGCATCGATCGCGAGTTCGGCGGGACTGCGGATCTGATCGCCCTGCGCCAGCGCCGAAGTCGCCGACAGCGTGAGGAACGCCGCCGCAACCGTTACCAAGACGCGGTCATATCCAGCACGGTTCTTCCAACAGTCACGCATTCTCACAGCCCTTGGGTGAACCGCCCCGGTCCAGGAGCAGCTTTGGTTTGTCCGTCAAAGCTTTCGCGAAAACGCGGGCCCGCCGGGTTCGGAAGCGCATCAGGCAAGTCAATGTGCTCCAAATCTCCAAGTTTGGCACGTCTGCCAAATTGATTCATACGCAGACGATACACGCGCGCCCCTCATGCAGCCAGCGTCACAAGGGCGACTCACGACAAACTGACCTCACCGAATTTGCCCGTTATTGCCACGCCCGCCGGCTTTTGTCTGTCACCTCCTGGCAACGGTTCAAATGTTCCGAAACGGCTATTTTCTTCGATTGCCTTGCTTATGCCACAGCCAAGGGGCGGCGACCGACGCGTTAATCTTTAGTCCGTCCGATCCGTTCCGTCGGCGGACGGATTGCTGTCGGCGGCTTCGTCGAGCTTGCGATAGAGCGTTGAGCGGCCGATTTTGAGCCGGCGCGCCACCTCCGACATCTGGCCTCGATAGTGCGAGATTGCGAAGCGGATGATCTCGATCTCAAGCTCCTCAAGCGGCCGCACTTCCCCAGCATTCGTCAGCAAGGGCAGCGTTCCTGCCGAGGGAAGGGGCACGATAGGTATTTCATTACCGGAAACCATTGCCGGCAAGGTCGAATGAAAGGCCGGTTCGACCACCAGCGGCTCGCTGTGGACCTCGGCCATCAGAGATGACGGCACGCCCGCCGCCTGCGGGAAGTCCGACAGCCGCAGCTGATCGCCCTCGCTCATGACCACAGCGCGATAGACCGCATTCTCGAGCTGCCGGATGTTGCCGGGCCACTCCAATTGCGACAGGTGCGCCATCGCCTCACTGCTGACGCCGGTGATGTGGCGGCTCTCCTCGGCGCAGAACCGCGCCAGGAAATGCCGCACCAGATGCGGGATGTCCTCGCGGCGCATCCGCAACGAAGGGATCGTCAGCGGCAGCACGTGCAGGCGATAGAACAGGTCTTCGCGGAAATGCCCGCTCTTGACGCGGTCGAGCAATTTTCGGTTGGTCGCCGAGACGATCCGCACGTCGACCTTTACAGGCTTCCGCCCGCCGACCGCCTCCACCATGCCTTCCTGCAAGGCGCGCAGCAGTTTCACCTGGGCTGCCAGCGGCAATTCGGAGACTTCGTCAAGGAACAGCGTACCGCCGGAGGCTTCGACGAATTTGCCGGTGTGGCGTTCGGTGGCGCCGGTGAAGGCGCCCTTCTCGTGGCCGAACAGGATCGACTCCACCAGATTGTCGGGGATCGCGCCGCAATTGACGGCGACGAACGGCTTCGATTTGCGCTCGCCGCTGCCGTGGATGGCGCGCGCGAACAATTCCTTTCCGACACCGGACTCGCCTTCGATCAGCACCGGGATCGTCGAGGCCGCCGCCTTCTGCGCCGTGTGCATCACGCCAGCCATCGCGTCGCTGCGGGTGATGATGTCGGCGAACGTCAATCGGCCTTCGCGGCTGTGCCTGATGCGCTGAAGTTCGCCCTTCAACGCGCTGGTGTTGAGCGCATTGCGCAGGCTTACCTGCAGCCGCTCTATGCCGACCGGCTTGACGACAAAATCCTGCGCGCCGGCGCGCATCGCCGACACCACATTGTCGATGCCGCCATGGGCGGTCTGCACGATGACGGGGACTGAAAGTCCGGCGTCGCGGATTTTGGCGAGCACGCCCATGCCGTCGAGGCCGGGCATCACGAGGTCGAGCACCATGGCGTCGATCGCGGGCGCGTCGGCGGCGGTCAGAAGCGCGATCGCCGCATCGCCGGAGTCGACCACGAGGGCCTCATAGCCGCATTTTTGCACCATATTCTCAACCAGGCGGCGTTGCACCGCATCGTCATCGGCGATCAAAATGGTGGCAGCCATGGTATTCCCCGCACTCTACAACTATTTGTCTCGAATCGGGGCACTCTGGCCGAAGCCGATTAACGCCCGCTTAAACTTTGACGTCCCGCCTTTAGTTCGCACCCGCAGCCGTTCAGATTGAACACAGGTTTCGCACAAGATGACCTCGCGCTCCCCGTCCGCCCTCCGCAAAACGACCGCCCAGCGTAAATCGAGCCCAAGAAAACCCGCAAAAAAATCCACCGCCAGGCCGAAGGCGAGGAAGCTGCCGGAATGGAACCTTTCCGACCTCTACTCCGGGATCGACGCGCCGGAAGTCACGCGCGACCTTGCGACGATGGATGCCGAATGCGTCGCGTTTGAGACGGACTACAAGGGCAAGCTCGCGGAGCGCACCGCGGCTGAGGACGGCGGTACGTGGCTCGGCGAGGCGGTCAGGCGCTATGAGGCGATCGATGATCTCGCCGGCCGCCTTGGATCCTATGCCGGCCTCGTTCATGCCGGCGACAGCGTCGATCCCGCGATCTCGAAATTCTACGGCGACGTTTCCGAGCGGCTGACCAATGCGTCGGTGCACCTGTTGTTCTTTTCGCTCGAACTCAACCGCATCGACGATGCCGTCATCGAGCGCGCGATGCAGACGGCCGAGCTTGCGCATTATCGTCCGTGGATCGAGGACCTGCGCAAGGACAAGCCATATCAGCTCGAGGACCGCGTCGAGCAGCTTTTTCACGAAAAATCCCAGAGCGGATACGCCGCCTGGAACCGGCTGTTCGATCAGACCATCTCAGCGTTGCGCTTCAAGGTCGGCGGTAACGAGCTCGCCATCGAGCCGACACTGACCCTGCTGCAGGATCGGTTGGCCGCAAGACGCAAGGCGGCGGGGCAGGCGCTGGCAAAGACCTTCAAGGCCAATGAGCGGACCTTCGCGCTGATCACCAACACGCTTGCCAAGGACAAGGAGATTTCCGATCGCTGGCGCGGTTTTGAGGATGTCGCGGATTCCCGCCATCTCAACAACCGCGTCGAGCGCGAGGTCGTCGATGCGCTGGTCGGCTCGGTCCACGCGGCCTATCCGAAACTCTCGCATCGCTATTACCGATTGAAGGCCGCCTGGTTCAAACAGAAGAAATTGCCGCATTGGGATCGCAATGCGCCGCTGCCTTTTGCCGCGACCGGCAGCATTGCCTGGCCTGAGGCCAAGAACATGGTGCTGACCGCCTATCGCGGGTTCTCTCCGGAAATGGCCAGGATTGCCGAGCGGTTTTTCACCGATCGCTGGATCGATGCGCCGGTGCGGCCCGGCAAGGCGCCGGGTGCGTTCTCGCATCCGACGACACCTTCGGCGCATCCCTATGTGCTGATGAATTATCAGGGCAAGCCGCGCGACGTGATGACGCTCGCCCACGAGCTCGGTCACGGCGTGCATCAGGTGCTGGCGGCAAAGAACGGCGCGCTGATGGCGCCGACGCCGCTGACATTGGCCGAAACCGCAAGCGTGTTCGGCGAGATGCTGACCTTCAAGCGCCTATTGGGGGAGACCAGAAGCGTCAGACAGCGCCAGGCGCTGCTCGCCGGCAAGGTCGAGGACATGATCAACACGGTGGTGCGCCAGATCGCGTTCTACACGTTCGAGCGCGCCATCCACAGCGAACGCAAACACGGCGAACTGACTGCCGAACGCATCGGCGAGATCTGGCTGAAGGTGCAGGGCGAGAGCCTCGGCCCTGCCATCGACATCCGGCCGGGCTATGAGAATTTCTGGATGTACATACCGCACTTCATCCATTCGCCGTTCTACGTCTACGCCTATGCCTTCGGCGATTGTTTGGTGAACTCGCTCTATGCGGTCTACGAAAACGCGCAAAGCGGGTTTGCCGAGCGCTATCTGGCGATGCTCGCGGCCGGCGGCACCAAGCATTATTCCGAACTGCTCAAGCCCTTTGGGCTCGACGCCAAGGACCCCAAGTTCTGGGACGGCGGGTTGTCGGTGATCGCGGGCATGATCGACGAGCTGGAGGCGATGGGTTGACGGCAGGGCGTAAAACATCTGTTGAACGGGGCATCGTTCTCTGTTATACATTTTGTACAACGGAGCTACGCCATGAACCAAGTTCCACGGAATACCGCTGCAGGTGAATTCGTCCAGATCAAGAAGATCGGCAATTCGCTCGGTCTCATCCTGTCGAAAGACCTTCTGGCTCGGCTCAAACTGAAGGAAGGCGACAAGCTCCATATCGTCGAGCAGACCGAGCGCGGCATCAAGCTTTCGCCGTATGACCCGAAGCACGCCAAGGCGATGGAAATCGCCCGGCGTTCGTTCAGCACCTATGCGGACACCTATAAGGCTCTTGCAAAATGAAGGAGCCGATCTGGCTGGACGTGGAGATCATGATTGATCTCCACGCCGAGCAACTTGCTCTGTTCGGAGGCCCGGACGGCGTTCGCGACCAGGGCATGCTGGAATCCGCACTCGGCCGTCCCGTCGACAAATTTTCCTACGGTGAAACCGACCTTGCAGCACTTGCAGCGGCGTATGCGTTCGGCATTGCCCGGAACCATCCGTTTGTCGACGGCAACAAGCGCGCCGCCTTCGGCGCAATCATCGTGTTTCTAGGCCTCAACGATATCGATTTTCTGGTCCCCCCGGAAAGCGCGACAGCGATGATTCTCGCGCTCGCAGCGGGAGAGGTGAACGAAGAGGGTCTCACCCGCTGGATCAGGGACAATTGGCCGCCCAAATGACCAGATAAGCCGGGCAAAGCTGCGCGTCCGGCGTTGCCCTGCCGAGGGGATTGCGGTAATTCGACGGCGAGACGAGATTCACTGGGGAGACCGATGGCAGAACATAGCGAAGTGGCCTACACGACCGCCGACGGCAACGATTATGTGGCCCATGAACAGACTTATGAAGGCTTCATCAAGCTGGTGAAGTACGGCACCGCCTCCGTTGTGATCATCCTCATCTTGATGGCGATCTTCCTGACCTGATGCATGAGGCTCGCGCCGCCAACCGGCGGCGCGATTTGACCAACGCGCCGCGTTCCAACTCGCGGGGCTCCGGTTGCAAGACGGTTCCACCTTTGCGAAGTTAGCGCCAGTTGCTCGCGCGAGCTTTCCGCGCCGCCGGAGGCCCCATGAAGATTGCCGTCGCCAAGGAAATCGATCCGTCCGAAACTCGCGTCGCCGCTTCGCCCGACACGGTGAAAAAATTCAAGGCGCTCGGCGTCGATGTCGCCGTCGAGCCGGGCGCGGGGCTCAAGTCGGGCTTGCCGGATTCGGAATTTACCGCCGCCGGCGCCACCGTCAGCGCCGATGCGCTCAAGGACGCCGACATCGTCATCAAGGTGAGGCGGCCGGAATCATCCGAGCTTGGCAGCTACAAGCGCGGCGCGCTGGTCGTCGCCATCATGGACCCCTACGGCAACGACGCCGCGCTCAAGGCGATGGCGGATGCCGGCGTCGCGGCGTTTGCGATGGAACTGATGCCACGCATCACCCGCGCGCAAGCGATGGACGTGTTGTCGAGCCAGGCCAATCTCGCCGGCTACCGCGCCGTGATCGAGGCCGCCGAAGCCTTCGGCCGCGCCTTTCCGATGATGATGACGGCGGCCGGCACGGTTCCCGCGGCGAAGGTATTCGTGATGGGTGTCGGCGTCGCCGGCCTGCAGGCGATTGCGACCGCGCGACGGCTTGGCGCGGTCGTTACCGCGACCGACGTGCGGCCGGCGGTAAAGGAACAGGTCGAAAGTCTTGGCGCCAAATTTCTCGCGGTCGAGGACGAGGAGTTCAAGCAGGCCGAAACCGCCGGCGGCTACGCCAAGGAAATGTCGAAAGAGTACCAAGCCAAGCAGGCGGCGCTTACCGCCGAGCATATCAAGAAACAGGATGTCATCATCACCACCGCGCTGATCCCCGGCCGGCCCGCGCCGCGCCTCGTCACGCTTGAGATGGTGAAATCCATGAAGCCGGGCTCGGTGCTGGTCGATCTCGCGGTCGAGCGCGGCGGCAATGTCGAGGGCGTCAGAAGCGGTGAAACCGTCGAGGTCGATGGCGTGAAGATCGTCGGTATCCCCAATCTTGCTGGCCGCGTCGCGGCTTCGGCCTCGAACCTCTATGCCCGCAATCTGTTCTCCTTCATCGAGACGCTGGTCGACAAACCCACCAAGGCACTCGCAGTGAAGTGGGACGACGAACTGGTCAAGGCGACCGCCCTGACCAGGGACGGCGCCGTCGTTCATCCGAACTTCCAGCCGAAGAATTAAGGAGAGCTGCCATGGATCATCTCGCCCAAGCCGTCGATCCCTTCGTGTTCCGGCTGTCGATTTTCGTGCTCGCCGTGTTCGTCGGCTATTTCGTGGTGTGGTCGGTGACGCCGGCGCTGCACACGCCGCTGATGTCGGTGACGAATGCGATCTCCTCGGTGATCGTGGTCGGCGCGCTGCTGGCGGTCGGCGTCGGCATGATCTCGAGCGGCAGCGGCTGGGCGCGCGGCTTCGGCTTCGTCGCTTTGGTCTTTGCCTGCGTGAATATCTTCGGCGGCTTCCTGGTCACCCAGCGCATGCTCGCGATGTACAAGAAGAAGGCCAGGTGAACGGCGTGCCGACACACAAGATCATGCCGTCATGTCCCGCAGAGCCGGGGCATCCAGTACGCCGTGACAGTTGGTCATGTCGCGGCGGTTTCGAGTTACTGGATCATCCGCTTTCGCGGATGATGACAGGGGAGGGGGCTTGTCGATGAACGCCAATCTGTCCGCAGTCTTATACCTCGTCGCAGGGATCCTGTTCATCCTCTCGCTGCGCGGCCTGTCGAGCCCGGCATCGAGCCGCCGCGGCAACTTCCTCGGCATGGCCGGCATGGCGATCGCCGTCGCCACGACGCTCGCCGGCCATCCGCCCGCCGATGGCATCGCCTGGGCGCTGGTGGTCCTGGGCGTCGCGATCGGCGGAACGATCGGCGCGGTGATCGCCCGTCGCGTGCCGATGACGTCGATGCCGGAACTGGTGGCGGCGTTCCACTCGCTGGTCGGTATGGCCGCGGTGCTGGTCGCGGCCGGCGCCTTCTATGCGCTGGATGCCTTCGACATTGGCACGCCGGGCCACATCCACCCGCAAAGCCTGGTCGAAATGTCGCTCGGTGTCGCCATCGGCGCGCTCACTTTCACCGGCTCGGTGATCGCATTTCTGAAATTGTCGGCCCGCATGAGCGGCGCGCCGATCATCCTGCCTGGGCGCCATCTCATCAATATCGGGCTTGGCATCGCGCTTGTGGTGTTCATCGTCGGTCTTGTGATCACCGGCGCCGCGATCGATTTCTGGCTGATTACCGTCATCGCGCTCGCGCTCGGCGTGCTGATGATCATTCCGATCGGCGGCGCCGACATGCCGGTCGTGATCTCGATGCTCAACTCCTATTCCGGCTGGGCCGCCGCCGGCATCGGATTTACGCTCGGCAATTCGGCGCTGATCATCACCGGCGCGCTGGTTGGCTCATCGGGCGCGATCCTGTCCTACATCATGTGCCACGCGATGAACCGCTCCTTCATCTCCGTGATCCTCGGCGGCTTCGGCGGCGAGACTGCGGCGGTGGGCGGCGCGGCGGCAGAAGCGCGGCCGGTCAAACTCGGTTCGGCGGACGATGCCGCTTTCATCATGAAGAACGCGCAAAAGGTCATCATCGTCCCCGGCTACGGCATGGCGGTGGCGCAAGCGCAGCATGCGCTGCGCGAGATGGCGGATAATCTCAAGAAGGAAGGCGTCGAGGTGAAATACGCCATTCACCCGGTCGCGGGCCGCATGCCCGGCCACATGAACGTGCTGCTTGCCGAAGCCAACGTGCCCTATGACGAGGTGTTCGAGCTTGAGGACATCAATTCGGAATTCGCGCAGGCAGACGTTGCGTTCGTGATCGGCGCCAATGACGTCACCAATCCGGCCGCCGAGGAAGACAAGTCCTCGCCGATCTACGGCATGCCGGTATTGCAGGTGTGGAAGGCCGGCACCGTGATGTTCATCAAGCGCTCGCTCGCCTCCGGCTATGCCGGTATCGACAATCCCCTATTCTACCGCGACAACACCATGATGCTGCTTGGCGACGCCAAGAAGATGACCGAGAACATCGTCAAGGGGATGTGAGGCCGCTCGATGGCCATGAGTACGCATGGCCCGATGCCGCGATCGGCGTGGATTTTTCCCGCGCTCGCCGTTCTGCTGTTTGCTTGCGTCACCGCGCTTCACTACGGCTTCACGCCTTCGGCCGCGGGGCTGGTGTTTGCGGTCGTGCTGCTCCTGATTCTGTTCGGCACCGTGTTCGCGGCCGTCCATCATGCCGAAGTGATTGCCGAGCGGATCGGCGAGCCGTTTGGCACGCTGCTGCTGACGCTCTCGGTGACCATCATCGAGGTGGCGCTGATAGCCACCATCATGCTGGGCGAGCAGGGTGTGACCACGCTGGCGCGCGATACGGTGTTCGCGGTGGTGATGATCGTCTGTAATGGGCTGGTCGGCATCTGCATCCTTGCGGGCGGCCTGCGCTACCGCGAACAGGATATTCAGGTCACCGGGTCCAACCTCTATCTCAGCGTGCTCGCGGTCCTCGCGACGATCACTCTGATCATGCCCAATTACACGTTGACGACGCCGGGGCCGGTCTATTCGGCCGGCCAGCTCGGCTTCGTCAGCGCCGTCACCATCCTTCTGTATGGCGTGTTCCTCTACACCCAGACCGTTCGGCACCGGAATTATTTCGTCGTCGATTTTACTGGAGTTGCAAACGAGGGACCGCACGTCTCGAACCGGACGATGGTTCTGAGCACATTGTTGTTGCTGGTATCGTTGTTGGCCGTGGTGCTGCTTGCCAAGAAGTTCTCACAGGTGGTCGACGCGGGTGCGGAGCTGATCGGCGCGCCGCCGGCCTTTGCCGGAATATTGGTGGCGCTCTTGATCCTGTTGCCCGAGAGCGTCGCAGCGGTCGGCGCGGCGCGCAAGAACGAGCTGCAGAAGAGTATCAACCTCGCGCTCGGCTCCTCGCTCGCAACCATCGGGTTGACGATCCCGGCGGTCGCGGTGGCCGCCTATGTGCTCGACAAGCAGCTTGTGCTTGGGCTTTCCGCCCAGGATACGGTGCTGTTGGCCCTGACTTTGATCCTTTGCATGCTGACGCTGGGCACCGGCCGGACCAACATCCTTTTCGGGCTGGTCCACCTTGTGGTATTTGCGGTATTCGTATTCTTGGTGTTCGTGCCCTGAGCCTGTGGAGAGAATAGATAATGATCAGCGCCCGGTCTGACGTCCAGGTCGACACGCCGGAGGTGCGCGTGACCGAATGGCGACTGGCGCCGGGCAGCGCCACCGGACATCACATTCATGCGATGGATTACGTCATCGTTCCCGTCACCGCGGGCGAAATGACCATCGTGGCCCCCAACGGGGAACGTTCCAAGGCCCAGCTCGGCGTCGGCAAGTCCTATTTCCGCAAGGCGGGCGTCGAGCACGACGTGCTCAACGAAAGCACCAGCGAAATCGTGTTTCTGGAAGTGGAGTTGAAGCCATAACCCCGTTGTTTACCGAATTGCCACCGATCTGCCTCAAAGCTCCGCCATCAGGACCTGCGCGGGAGTGGTCGGCATGCTGAAACTGGTCTCTAAATTTGCCATGGATATATTTCCGTCGGTGATTGCGACCATCGTCGGCGCCTATATCGTTAACCACTACATTAATACCAGGCCACCGGCTGCGGATGCGGCCGCTACTGCCGCCGCGACGTCTACCGCCGACCCGAAAAAGGTCAATTCCAGGAGCGATTCCAAGCCGGTGGAGAAGTCGGCCGACCTCGGCCACATCCCGGAGCCCGGGGTGAGAGCCAAGGGTATGAAGGCTCCGCCGGAGATCGAAAAACCGGTCGTTGAAAAGCCGGCTGAAAAGCCTTCCGAGACGGCCAGCATCCCCCCGAGCGCACCGGCGGAAACCCGCCGTCACCAGCCGACGCCGCGCGACAAAGCCACAGCCAGGACCGCTCCCGCGATGGTCCCGGCGCCGGCTGCCGAGCCCGTGGTCGCTGCCCCTGTGGTTGTTGCTGCCCCGGTGGTCGCTCCGCCGGCTGAAAACGTTCCGGATGCCAACGATCTGGCGCGCGCGGCAATCGAGCGGCTGCGTGGTGCGACTGAGGCGTCGCGTCCGCAGGAGGCCGCCCGGGTTCCGGAGACGCCCCGCGTCATAGTAGCCCCAGCCCCCGCGCCGGTCGTTACCGTGCCGCCGGTCCAGCCGCTGCCGCCGCCGATCTCGGTTTCGACACCGCCGGCAGATGGCAGACCGCCTTATCCGCCTGCGGCGCGGGTTGATGATCCGCATCGTCCGACGCCGCCGGCCGATATTCCCGACCCGCGGCCGCCGCTCGATCTACGGGCTGATGCGGCAGATGCCTCCCCGCGTGAACGACCGTCCGTTGCCGAAGACATGCTTTCGGCGGCGAAATCGATGTTCCGCTCGGTCTTGCCGTCGAAATAGCTTCTCGTTTGCTCTGAACGGCACTGTCCCGATCAGGTCGGAGGCCGCTTTGCGCTCGAAGTGATTTCAGAACGTCTCGTAGGCCTGGCCCGGCCTGCCGCCAACGCGGGCAAAGCCGCTTCGCGCGGTTTCATCCTTCGGGCGAAGGTTGATGGCGCGGCCATAGGAACCGGCGGCCTTGTTCCTGTCGCCGAGGCGTTCGTAGGCAAGCCCGCGGGTAATCCAGATCTGCGCGTTCTGCGGATCGTCCTGCACCGCTTCGTCGAGATCGGCCGCGGCCTCCTTGGCGTTGCCCAACGCCAGATTGCTCAGCGCGCGGCCGAGCAGCGGCTCGGCCTGTTGCGGCGTGAGACCGTTCGCCGTGGTGAAATCGTCGATCGCGAACTGGTGCTGCTTTTCACTCTGATAAAGCAGGCCGCGATTGTAATAGGCCTCCGCGTCGTCGGGACGAAGCGCGATCGCCTTGTTGAAATCCTGGAGCGCTTCCGCCGCCTGGTTGCGCGCCTTGTAGACCATGCCGCGGCCAAGCCAGGCCGGTGCGTAGCTGGGATCGAGCGCCAGCGCGCGTTCATAATCGGTCATCGCCTGGTCGAGCCGCTTGGTCTTGCGATAGATCAGGCCGCGGTTGGCGAACGCCTGTCCGTAATTGGGATCGAGGCTGATGGCCTTGTTGAAATCGGCCAGCGCTTCCTCGGTCTTTCCGGCCTGCGCCAATACCGACCCGCGCATGTTGTAGGCCTGCGGATTGTTGGGGTTGTTCTTGATGGTCTCGCTGAGCGACGCGATGTTGGTGGAGGCCGCCAGCTGCGCGGGTTCCTCCTTTGGCGCCGACGACCGCGTCAGCGATTCCAGCGACATCGTGCAGCCGCCCAGCGCGATGGCGAT
>DATGGY010000107.1:0-11608 GCA_035308285.1 Bradyrhizobium sp.
AGAAGCGCAAACTGCGCGGCGTCGTGATCGCGCATGGTCTGCGCGGCTGCGTTGAGCGCGATGCTGGCATAGCCGCGGCGGCGGCAATCGGGGTGGGTCGCAACGCCGCCAATGCCGCCGATGTGAACCTCGCGTCCGTTCCAGGTCACGGTCCTGAAATAGATGCCGGCGTGACAGGCAAGGCCGCCTTCGGGCGCCTCGATCAGCACGCGCAGGTCCGCATGGGCCCATTCAACCTGTCCCCAGGACAGTTTCTCGAGCACTTCGTCGGGCCAGACGGTGTCCAACAGCGGTTCGGCGCGCGCCCAGGAGGTATCGCCGTTCAGAACCTCGATCTCGATGCTCATCTCCCCCCACCTGCTTTCGCCTTCCCTTATACGCGAGGTGCGCGCGGCAAATTACCGGCGCCGAGGCAAAGCCGGAAAAATTCCTGGTAACGAAGAAAATATCCCTCGGGACGGCGGGCGCAGCACTTACGGGGGCCGGCCGGCTAGCGCAAATTGCGGTGTTTAAGCGCGATGGAACCTTCTATAAGGGGTTCTCGTTAAACCACGTCTCCCACCATTTTTCGGACATCACCCCATGACCTTCACGCTCCCCAACCTTCCCTATGCCTATGACGCGCTCGCGCCCCATATGTCGAAGGAAACGCTGGAATATCATCACGACAAGCATCATCAGGCCTATGTGACCAACGGTAACAATCTGCTGAAGGGGACCGAATTCGAGGGCAAGTCCCTGGAGGAGATCGTCAAGGGCTCGTTCGGCAAGAACGCGCCGCTCTTCAACAATGCCGGACAACACTACAACCACATCCATTTCTGGAAGTGGATGAAGCCCAACGGCGGCGGCAGCAAACTGCCCGGCCGTCTGGATAAGAAGATCAACGAGGACCTCGGCGGCCTCGAGAAGTTCAAGACCGATTTTGCCGCCGCCGGCGCCGGCCAGTTCGGCTCGGGCTGGGCCTGGCTATCGGTGAAGGGCGGCAAGCTCGAAATCTCCAAGACCCCCAACGGCGAAAACCCGCTGGTGCATGGCGCCACGCCAATCCTCGGCGTCGACGTCTGGGAGCACTCCTACTACATCGATTATCGCAATCGCCGTCCGGACTATCTGAAGGCCTTTGTCGATCATCTGGTGAACTGGGAATATGTCGACGAGCTGTTCTCGAAGACCTGACCTGATTGGCGATTAATCCGGGAAGGGCGGCAGCATCGAGCTGCCGCCTTTTTCATTTGCGCTGCCGCTCCGTTGCGCTTGCGGGGATCGCATGCTTGCGGCAAAACCGGCTTCGCCGGTGGCCTCGTTCGGGAAATAGCTAAAATGCATTATCTTCTGGTTTTTGTCGGTGGCGGTCTCGGTTCGACGTTGCGCCATTTGGTCAACATCACCTGCCCGCGTTTCCTCGGAACGCATTTTCCGTATCACACGTTCATCATCAACATCACCGGCTCGATCATCATGGGCCTGATTGCGGGCTATCTCGCCTTCAAGGGCGACGCATCGCAGTCCTGGCGGCTGTTCCTGATGACCGGCGTTCTCGGCGGTTACACCACCTTCTCGGCGTTCTCGCTGGATTCGGCGCTGCTTTACGAGCGCGGAGAAATCGGGCTTTCACTGCTCTACGTGCTGGGGTCGGTCGTGCTATCGATCCTGGGCCTGTTCGCAGGCCTTGCGCTGGTTCGCCAACTGACGTGAGCCCCGCCGGCTGGACCAACAGCAGCTTCCGCCCCATTTCACGCCAGGCCATTCCTTGTCAGAAAGCCCCCTGAAAGATCCGCAGCCCGCCGGCAACGCCGCCGAGACGGAAGGCGAGCCGCGTCCCGGACACATCCGAAAGCCCATCGGTTGGTCGATGATCGTGATCGGCGTGCTGGTCGCGGTCAGCGCGGGCCTCGTCTATCTGCGCGACGGTATCGATGGCGTTACCTCGATCCTGACCCACGACCTTAAGCTGTTCGGCGGAATCCTGCCGCGCGTGCTGGCGGGCTGCCTGCTCGGCGCGTTCATCGCGTAGCTATTGCCCCATGACAAGGTCTCGCGTTCGCTCGGACCGAAATCGGGTCTGAAGGGATTGCTGATCGGCACGGCCTTCGGCGTGATCATTCCGGGCGGGCCGTTCACCGCCTATCCGGTGGCGAGCGCGCTGCTCTCGGTCGGCGCCGATTTCGGCGCGACCATCGCCATGGTCGTGAGCTGGACGCTGATCGGGTATGGCCGCGCGGTGGCGTGGGAATTGCCGATCATGGGCACCGATTTCACGCTGTGGCGCATCGTGATCTCGCTGCCGCTGCCGATCCTGGCGGGCGCGTTCGGCCGCTTCGTCTATGTCCGGATTTATCGGAAAGGCGTGCCATGAGCACGGCGCTGATCATCGACGTCTTCCTGTGGAGCTCGGTGGCGGTGGTCGGGTTGATCGCGCTTCGGCGCGGCCGGACGGTGCTGGCGGTCTCGATGCGCGAAGGCTCGATGGATTTCATCAACATCGTGCCGCGCGTCGCGCTAGGCGTGATCGGCTCGGGCTACATCGCCGCCGTCATTCCGCAGGAGATCATCACGGGCTGGCTCGGTCCGAATTCGGGCTGGGCCGGCGTTCTCACTGCCGTAATCGCGGGTGCTGCGACACCGGGAGGGCCGGTGGTCGGCTTTTCGATCGGCGCGGTAGCCATGAAGGCCGGCGGCGGCATGCCCCAGATCATCGCCTATGTGGTCGCCTGGGCCCTGTTCGCCTTTCAGCGGCTGTTATTGTACGAAATTCCGTTCATGCCGGCGCGTTTTGTCTGGTTCCGCGCTGCGGTTTCCCTGCCGATTCCGTTTCTCGCCGCGGCGATCGCCATGATGATCGGGAAGCCATAGAACCCGGCGATTCGGTGGACTCCGCTAGTGTTATAATATAACATTCCAAGATGGCTTCCCCCTCCCATTCCCACGGCCATGACCGCGGGCATCCGCACGGCCACGGGCCGGCTTCGCCCCACCCGGCGCAACCGATTTCGTGGTCGATCCTGCGCCTGGCGGTGATCTCCCGGCTCACCGCAGCACTTGCGGTCGCGGCCGCCCTTTGGGCCGTGGTCTTGCTCGCGATGAGGTGAGCATGGCCGCCCAACTGCAATTCCGCGACGTCACGCTGGGCTACGACCGGCATCCGGCCGTGCATCACCTCAATGGCGAGGTCGCGCCCGGCGCGCTGCTCGCGGTGGTCGGCCCCAACGGTGCCGGCAAGTCGACGCTGTTCCGGGGCATTGTCGGGATCCTCAAACCCTTGGCCGGCACGATCCTCACCGATGGTCTCGACATCCGCGACATCGCCTATCTGCCGCAGACGGTGGATATCGACCGCAGCTTTCCGATTTCGGTTTTTGATTTCGTCGGCACCGGGCTGTGGCGCCAGGTCGGTTTTTTCGGCGGCATCGGCAAGGACGCGCGCGGGAGAATCGCGCAGGCGCTCGCAGCCGTCGGCTTGAGCGGTTTTGAGAACCGCACCATCGGCACGCTGTCCGGCGGGCAGATGCAGCGCATGCTGTTTGCGCGGGTGCTGTTGCAGGATGCGCGCCTGATCGTGCTCGACGAGCCCTTCAACGCCGTCGATGCCAAGACCTCGGCCGATTTGCTCGCGCTGGTCAAACGCTGGCATGGCGAAAGGCGCACGGTGCTGGCGGCACTACACGACATGGATCTCGTGCGCGCCAATTTCCCCGAGACCCTGCTGCTGGCGCGGGGCGAGGTCGCCTGGGGCGTGACGGGCGGAGTGCTGACCGTTGAGAATCTCATGGAAGCGCGGCGGATGTGCGAGGCGTTCGACGACAGCGCGGCCGCCTGCGCCGTCGATGATGCGGCCTCGAAGGCCGCTTGACCGATGATTTACGATGCGCTGATCGCGCCCTTTGTCGAATTCGAATTCATGCGCCGGGCGCTCGCCGCCGCGATCGCGCTTTCGCTCGGCGGCGCGCCGATCGGCGTCTTCCTGATGCTGCGGCGGATGAGCCTGGTCGGTGACGCAATGGCCCACGCCATCCTGCCCGGCGCGGCGATCGGCTTCCTGCTCTCAGGCCTGAATTTGTTCGCGATGACGGTGGGCGGCCTGATCGCAGGCTTCACTGTGGCGATCCTGGCCGGCGTGGTGGCGCGCACCACCGAACTGAAGGAAGACGCTTCGCTCGCCACCTTCTACCTGGCGTCGCTGGCGCTCGGCGTGACCATCGTTTCCATCAAGGGCACCAATATCGATCTGTTGCACGTATTGTTCGGCAATATTCTCGCCATGGACGACCCGACCCTGCTGGTTGTCGCGTTCAACGCCACCATCACCCTTGCCGCGCTGGCTGTGATCTACCGTCCGCTCGTGATCGAAAGCGTCGATCCGGTTTTCCTGCGCACCGTGAGCCGCGCCAGCGCGCCCGCGCATCTCGCCTTTCTTGCGCTCGTTGTCGTCAATCTGGTCAATGGCTTTCAGGCGCTCGGCACGCTGCTCGCGGTCGGATTGATGATCCTGCCCGCCGGCATTGCGCGATTCTGGTCGCGCGACATCACCGGCATGATCTGCATCGCGGTGGTGAGCGCGATCGTCTCCGGCTATGCCGGGTTAGTGCTGTCGTTCCAGACCAGGGTGCCGTCGGGGCCGGCGATCATCCTGGTGGCTACCATGCTCTATGTCGGCTCGGTCTTGTTCGGCAATGTCCGCGGCGTGATCAGGCAATTGTTTCCCGGCCACCACCTCGAGGCGTAGCGTGATGGATGAGCTTAGAATCCGCGGTTTCCTCTTCACCTCTCCCCTTGTGGGAGAGGTCGGATCGGGCAGGTGATGCGAAGCATCAACTGTACGATCCGGGTGAGGGGTTACGCTCTCACGATAGACCGCAACCCCTCACCCCAACCCTCTCCCACAAGGGGAGAGGGAGCTCACCGCCGATGCCGGCGCATCGAGTCATTTCAATTAAAATGGATCCAGACTCCAGCAATGCGGCGTCTTCGGCTCGTCGCGCTGATGCTTGCGACGACGATCCTGCCCGCCGGCGCGCAGGAACCCTTGAAGGTCGTCGCCAGCTTCTCGATCCTCGGGGACTTCGTGAAGGATGTCGGCGGCGCGCGCGTCGACGTCACGACCTTGGTCGGCCCCAATGGCGACGTGCATGTCTATGTGCCGGCGCCCGCGGACGCCCGCAAGATCGCCGACGCCAAGCTTCTCGTCATCAACGGGCTTGGCCTCGAGGGCTGGTTGCCCCGGCTATTGCAGGCATCAGGCGGCAAGGCGCCGATCGTTATGGCCACCAAGGGTATTGCGCCGCTTAAGCTCGGCTCCGATGCCGACCCGCATGCCTGGCAATCGGTCGCCAACGCGAAAATTTATGTCGTCAATATCCGCGACGGGCTGATTGCCGCCGACCCCGCGGACGCCGTGGTCTTTCGCAACAACGCGGCAGCTTATCTGGAGCGGCTCGATGCGCTGGACGGCGAGGTGCGCGCAGCGATCAAGCGAATCCCTGAAAGCCGCCGCAAGGTGATTTCGACCCACGACGCCTTCGGCTATCTTGCTTCGGCCTATGGCATCCAGTTCATCGCGCCGCTCGGCGTTTCCACCGAATCGGAAGCCAGCGCCCGCGACATCGCCGGCATTGTCGCCCAGATCAGGAGCGAGAAAATCCCGGCGGTGTTCCTTGAGAAAATGATCGATCCCCGGCTGATGCAACGGATATCGGCTGAGACCGGCGCCAAGGTCGGCGGGACGCTTTATTCCGACAGTCTGACCGATGAAAAGGGCGATGCCCCCACTTACATTGACATGGTCAGGCACAATATAAGGACGCTGACGCGCGCGCTGGCTAATTAGGGCAGGGGCCTCCCTGCTGCCGGCGGCTCAAATACCGTTTCCGGAGTGACTATGTCCGAATTGACGTCCCAAAAAATTCCCGTGACCGTGCTGACCGGCTATCTCGGCGCCGGCAAGACTACGCTTCTCAACCGCATCCTTTCCGAAAACCACGGCAAGAAATACGCCGTGATCGTCAACGAATTCGGCGAGATCGGCATCGACAATGACCTGATCATCGGCGCCGACGAAGAAGTGTTCGAAATGAACAATGGCTGTGTTTGCTGCACCGTGCGCGGCGATCTGGTGCGGATTCTCGACGGTTTGATGAAGCGCAAGGGGAAATTCGACGCCATCATCGTCGAGACCACCGGTTTGGCCGATCCGGCGCCGGTGGCGCAGACTTTTTTCGTCGACGAGGACGTGCAGAGGAACGCCCGGCTGGATGCGGTGGTGACGGTGGCCGATGCGAAATGGCTAAGCGACCGGCTGAAGGACGCGCCAGAGGCCAAGAACCAGATCGCGTTTGCCGACGTGATCGTGCTCAACAAGACCGATCTCGTCTCCAGGGGTGAGCTCGCCGAGGTCGAGGCGCGGATCAGGGCGATCAATCCGTATGCCAAACTGCATCGTACCGAGCGCTGCCAAGTCGCGCTATCGGATGTTCTGGAGCGCGGTGCGTTCGATCTCGACCGCATCCTGGAGATCGAACCGGAATTTCTCGAAGCTGACGATCACGATCACCATGACCACGATCATCACCATCACGGCCATGGTCATCACAACGATCACAACCACAGCCATGGTGGTCTGAAGCATTACCATGACGAGGACATGCAGTCGCTGTCGCTGCGATCCGACAAGCCGCTCGATCCCGCCAAATTCATGCCCTGGCTGCAAAACCTCGTCGCCAGCGAAGGCCAGAAGATCCTGCGCTCGAAGGGAATCCTCGCCTTCAGCGACGATGACGACCGCTACGTCTTCCAGGGCGTGCACATGATGCTGGAAGGCGATCACCAGCGGCCCTGGAGGGAAGGCGAGCCGCGGCAGAGCCGCCTGATCTTCATCGGCCGCGAATTGCCCGAGCAAACGATCCGCGAAGGCTTTGAACGCTGTATCACCACGTGATGACAGAATTCGATCCGGGCGAATCCGCCTCCATTGTCTCCGTCACCGATCAGGTGCGCGCGATCGCGATTGGCGCGCCGGTCACGTCGGTGCATTTTCTGGGCGACAAAGCTGTCTTTGTCGGCGCCGAGGAAAATGTGTTCGTCGCAAGCGCCGACGGAGAACTCTCCACCGTTGCTGTTCTAAGTGGCGGCATCCTGTGCGCGGCATCCGACGGCGCCCGCCTCGTCATGGGCGGCGATGACGGCAAGGTCACCTCGCTCAACGCCAAGGGCGAGGTGACGGGGCTTGCGACCGATTCCAAACGGCGCTGGATCGACAACGTCGCGCTGCATCCGGACGGCGCAGTGGCCTGGTCGGCCGGCAAGACCGCCCTTGTCCGCGGCGGCAAAAATGAAGAGAAATCGCTCGACGTGCCCTCGACGGTCGGCGGGCTCGCGTTCGCGCCGAAGGGCCTGCGGCTCGCGATCGGGCATTATAACGGCGCGACGCTGTGGTTTCCGAACATGGCGGCCAAGCCGGATTTTTTGGAGTGGGCGGGCTCGCACCTCTCCGTTACCTTCAGCCCCGACAACAAGTTTCTGGTGACGGCGATGCACGAGGCGGCGCTGCACGGCTGGCGCCTTGCCGATAACAGGCACATGCGCATGACCGGCTATCCCGGCCGCGTCCGCTCGATGTCGTGGAGCGCCGGCGGCAAGGCGCTGGCGACATCCGGCGCGGACGCCGTCATCCTGTGGCCATTCGCCAGCAAGGACGGCCCGATGGGCAAGGAGCCGGCGATGCTGGCGCCGCTCAAGGCGCGCGTCACCATGGTCGCCTGCCATCCCCGGCAGGACATTTTCGCCGCCGGTTACAGCGACGGCACGGTCTTGATGGTGCGAATGACCGATGGCGCGGAGATTTTGGTGCGCCGGAACGGCGGCGCGCCGGTCGCGGCGCTGGCCTGGAACGGCAAGGGCACGCTGCTGGCGTTCGCCGCGGAAGATGGCGAGGCTGGTTTGCTGGCGCTTTAGGCCGTTTTCGAGCGCGGTTCCCGGGGAACAATTTCCATCCGGCACCCGTTGGTCCCGCGAACAAATTCGCGGGGCCTAGCAAAATGCCGTCGGACGATAGGGAACGCCAATCGGGAAGGGATTCTTTTCTTGCCTCGCTGCTCATCGTGGCGGGCATCGTCATATCCGGCGTTTCGCTCGTTGAGATTGCGAAGACCGACGGCCGCATGGCTCAGACGACGCAACCGTCGCAGCCCTCCCCGCCGCCTGAGTCAAACGACAGGCCTGCGGAATCAAAGCCCAGCGGCGTACGCCCGACCACGCCGGCGCCCGAACCGGCCCAACCCAGCGCGCAGGCACAGAAGGAGGGCGTAAAGCCGGCGCTGCCGCCTGCGCCCGCCGAAAAGATGGCGCCACCGATGAAGGATAGGTGACCTCCCTTGCGGGGGCGGATTTGACGCTCGGGCTCGGGACGGTGGCGTTCGATTATATGAAGAGGTGAAGCCGTGGCACCTCGCGCAGTCTGTCATGCCCCGTGTAAGCGGGGCATCCAGTACGCCGAGACGCCTAGGGGAATCGATATGCCAGTGATTACTGGATCACCCGCCTCCGCGGGTGATGACGACCAAGTTGGCGCGAGATTCCGCCGACCGCCTCACCGCACCAGCACATTCCTGAACTGCCAGGGATCGGACGTGTCGATGTCTTCGGGGAATAATCCAGGCCGATCCGAGAGCGGCGTCCAGTCGGTGTAGAAACCTTGCACCGGGCCGAGATACGGCCTTTGGATCTCGAGGCAGCGGTGGAAATCCATCTCGTCCGCCTCGACGATGCCGGCGGTGGGGTTTTCCAGCGCCCACACCATGCCGGCGAGCACCGCCGAGGACACCTGCATGCCGGTGGCGTTCTGGTAGGGCGCGATATTCCGCGTTTCCTCGATCGAGAGCTGCGATCCATACCAATAGGCGTTCTTGGCGTGGCCAAAAATCAGTACGCCGAGTTCATCGATGCCGTCGACGATTTCGTGCTCGTCGAGAATGTGCCATTTCTGCTGCATTTTGCCGGTCGCGCCGAAAATCTCGTGCAGCGACAGCACCGCGTCGTTGGCCGGGTGGTAGGCGTAGTGACAGGTCGGGCGGTACACCACGCTTTGGCCGTCCCGCAGCGTGAAATAGTCGGCGATCGAGATCGACTCGTTGTGCGTGACCAGGAAGCCGTATTGTGCGCCCGGTGTGGGGCACCACGAACGTACCCGCGTGTTGGCGCCGGGTTGCAGCAGATAGATCGCGGCCTGGCATCCGGTCTCATGCTTGCGGCCGTTCTCCGGCATCCATTTTTCGTGGGTGCCCCAGCCGAGCTCGGCCGGTTGCATGCCCTCGGAAACAAAGCCCTCCACCGACCAGGTGTTGACGAACACCTCCATCGGCTTCGGATTCCTCGATCGCTGGGTATCGCGCTCGGCGATATGGATGCCCTTGACGCCGAGCTTTTGGGCGAGCCGGCCCCAACCCTCGCGGGTCTTCGGCTCGTTGAACGATGTGTTGGTATCGCGGGCGATGTCGAGCAGCGCCTGCTTGACGAACCACGACACCATGCCGGGATTGGCGCCACAGGTGGAGACCGCGGTCGGGCCGCCCGGGTTTTTGTGCTTGGCCGCGAGCAGCGTTTCGCGCAGCGCGTAATTCGAGCGGCTTTCCGGACTGATCTTCTTGTCGAAATAAAAGCCGGCCCACGGCTCGACGACGGTGTCGATATAGAGCGCGCCGATCTCGCGGCACATGGTCATGATATCGACCGAGGAGGTATCGACGGACAGATTGACGCAAAAACCCTGGCCGCCGCCTTCGGTCAACAACGGCACCAGCAAGTCGCGGTAATTGTCGCGGGTTACCGCCTGCTTGATGAAGCGCACGCCGTGGCTCCTGGCGAGCTCGCCGTCCTCATGCGGATCGATGATGACGAAACGCGATTTGTCGTAATCGAAATGCCGCTCGATCAGCGGCAGGGTACCTTTGCCGATCGAGCCGAAGCCGATCATGACAATGGGGCCGGAAATTTTCGCGTGGATTTGCGAGGGGCTCATGGACTTGCTCTCTCCGGAAAATGGACGCTGCGCAAAGGGGTGGGTCAGGGGGTTCGCCGTTTGGCGGTCACTTCGATCTCGACCTTCATCTCGGGCTTGAGCAGCCCCGCGACGACCAGCAGGGTTGCGGCCGGCCTGATATCTCCTAGCTTCTCGCCGCAGACCGCCAATACCGCATCGGCATCCCTGACGTCGGTGACGTAATAGGTCGCGCGGACGATGTCGGCCAGGGTGAAACCGCCGTCTCGCAGCGCGGCTTCGATGGTCCTGAAGCAGTTTCGTGTCTGGCCGGTGACATCCGCCGGCATGGCCATGGTGGCGTAGTCGTAGCCGGTCGTGCCGGCGACGAAGGCGAAATCTCCGTCGATCACGGCGCGGCTGAAGCCGGCGGCCTTTTCAAAGGGCGAGCCGGTGGAAATAAGACGGCGGGGCATCTAAACCTCGATCTGGTGCCTGACCCGAAAGATATCGGGTATTGGCTGGCTGAAATACGCAACCCTTCGCTATATCAGTGCGAACGTTGTGTCACGTCGCCGGACGGCGGGGTCGGCGAACCCCATCGGCGCAGCAAGATGTCGCGGACGATCATGACCGCCAACAGGATGAGCAGGGTTGTGGCGATGACGCCGCGGCGGCGCGAAGGCGCGGCGGCGGGGGTCGTGGTCGGGGTTTGCTTCATGGCGCGTCCGTCGCGCAGGCGGCGGCAGGTTCGCAAGCTGCGGTTTTCGCCAAAGTTCGCATCCAGCGGCGCTTCACGCGACCCGACCGGCTGCGCCGGTCGACCTCCCCAGCGAGCGGGAGAGGTTGAGAGGGTCAGATGTGGTAGGTCCGCAGCGGCGGGAAGCCGTTGAAGGCCACCGACGAGTAAGTCGACGTATACGCGCCGGTTCCCTCGATCAGCACCTTGTCGCCGATCTCGAGCGTCACCGGGAGCGGATACGGCAGCTTCTCGTACAGCACATCGGCGGAGTCGCAGGTCGGGCCTGCGAGCACGCACGGCGTCATTTCGGCGCCGTCATGCGGCGTGCGGATGGAGTAACGGATCGATTCGTCCATGGTCTCGGCGAGACCGCCGAACTTGCCGATGTCCAGATACACCCAGCGCACATCGTCCTCGTCGCTCTTCTTGGAGATCAGAACGACTTCGGTCTCGATGATGCCGGCATTGCCGACCATGCCGCGGCCCGGCTCGATAATGGTCTCCGGGATCTGGTTGCCGAAATGCTTGCGCAACGCACGGAAGATCGACCGCCCGTATTGCACGACCGGAGGAACGTCCTTGAGGTACTTAGTCGGGAACCCGCCGCCCATGTTGACCATGGAAAGGTTGATCCCCCGCTCGGCGCAGTCGCGGAACACCGTCGAGGCCATCGCCAGCGCGCGGTCCCACGCTTTCACCTTGCGCTGCTGGGAGCCGACATGGAACGAGATGCCATAGGGCTCAAGCCCCGAGCGCTTGGCGAGATCGAGCACGTCGACCGCCATCTCCGGATCGCAACCGAATTTGCGCGACAGCGGCCATTCGGCCCCGGCGCAGTCATAAAGGATGCGGCAGAACACCTTCGAGCCAGGGGCGGCACGCGCGATCTTCTCGAC
>DATGGY010000108.1:0-15563 GCA_035308285.1 Bradyrhizobium sp.
TTTCTTTTCAGGTGCCAAAGCCGTGGATGGCCGGGACAAGCCCGGCCATGACGAGCGTGAGCGTTAGCCGCGCGCCTACGCCTCGCCCTCGGTGTCGAACATCGCCGCGCTCATGGCTTCGCCGGCGGATTTGCCGGCCCAGACCACGAACTGGAACGCCGGATAATAGCGCTCGCAGGCGTGGATCGCGCTTACCAGCATGGTCTCGCATTGCGCGGTCGAGGCGGTCATCCCGCCCGGCAGCACCAGCGCCTGCCGGTACATGATCATGCCGGTATGGGTCCAGATATCGAAATGCCCGACCCATAATTGCTCGTTGATCGCCGCGATCAGCCGCTGCACCTCGCCCTTTCGGGCTTGCGGAATCTTCATGTCGAAGGCGCAGGCCAGATGCAGCGCCTCGATCTCGGCCATCCAGGTGAAGGAAAGCTGATAGTCGGTCCAGTCGCCCTTGGAGACGATGGTCACCTCGTCTTCGCCGGAGCGCTCGAACGACAAATTGTTGTCGGTGGCGACATCCTCGACCACCGCGAGCGGATTGTTCCGGGAATCGATAATGCCTTCGAGGAGGGACATGCCGTCTCGACCTTGCCTTTACAAAATTCCGATACGAGTGATACGCACGCGGCACGCGCCCGTGTTTCGCGTCGCCGCCGATTGCAGTTCCCGGACGGTCCAACCTGGGATCAGGGCTTGCCGGGACGAAGTGATGTGATTTGCGGAATCCGTGCAACCGCACGGAGAGTCCATCCACAGACAAAGCGCAAATCTTTCCACAGCTCTTAACGGCCGTTAACTTTTGTCATGAGAACAAACCGGAATCGGATTCGTTCGGGGCCCAAATCGTTAATTTTTTCACCCGAATCTCGCGATGGAGCCTTGTCATGGAGTCCGATGGTACCGTCATGGGGTATGTTGATTTCTGGAGCTGCGCGCCTTGCTGCGGGCGTGGCGCTTGGGCATAGTTCCGCACCTGCGCTCACAAACTTGTGTCGGCGCGTTTTCCGCCAAGGTTCGTTTTCAGATGCCGCAAGAACCTGCCGATGCAAGGGACTCTTCCCAAGCGAAAGAGCCTTCCCCGACCGCCGATTCACTGCCGGCGCCGGAACACAAGCGGTTTGCAAAGCCGCAGCGGGTCGCCTTCGTGCAGTCCGCCTGGCATCGCGAGGTGGTGGCCGAATGCCGTCTTGCCTTCCTCGCCGAGATCGAGGCGCGGCACATTGCGCGCGCCCAGATCGATGTGTTCGAGGTGCCGGGCTCCTTCGAGATTCCGCTGCATGTACAACTGTTGGCCAAGACCCGGCGCTACACCGCGATCGTCGCCGCCGGGCTTGTGATCGATGACGAATACATCGCCGAAACCGTGATCAAGGCGCTGATGGACGTGCAGTTGCGCACCGAGGTGCCGGTGTTCTCGGCGGTGGTGACGCCGCAACAGTTCCACGAGACGGCGGCGCATTTCGAGTTCTTCCGCCAGCATTTCGCGAAAAAGGGCGTCGAGGTCGCGGAGGCCTGCGCCAACACGCTGCTCAGCCTGGAACGGCTGCGCGGACAGGTCGCCGCCGGAATCGTGTAGGGCCCATAACGGTTTCCGGCGACTGTGACACCGCGATGACCGTTTCGCGCCGCCTTACGCCACATTGAGCGGAATCAATGTGGCTGCGCCGCCGGGCGGCTATCAAGAAACTCGCCATTATGGAGGGTTTCATGTCCCGACAATTCGACGCCATCGTGATCGGCTCCGGGCTCGGCGGCTTGACCGCCGGCGCGCTTTATGCCCGCGCCGGGCACCGGGTTCTGGTGCTGGAGCGTAACCATAATTTCGGCGGCGCGGCGACGGTCTACCGGCATGGCGCGCTGGCGATCGAGGCTTCGCTGCACGAGATCGACGGGCTCGACGTCGAGGATCCGAAGACGCCGGTGCTGCGATCGCTCGGTCTTGATCGCGATATCGCATTCGTCGATGTCGGAGATTTGCACGAAGTACGAAGCCCGTTGCTCGGCGAGCCCTTTGTTCTGCCGCGCGGGTTCGATGCGGCGCTTGCCGCCACGAAGGCGCGTTTTCCGCATCAGGCGAAAGGGCTTGATCGGTACTTCGAGCGCATCGGCGCGATTCGCCACGCGGTGGCGACGCTGAGCGAGCATCTCGACGACCGCGGTTGGTGGCTGTGGAACGCGCCGCTTTTGCCGCGGCGGTTTTGGCCGCTCATCCGCGACCGGCATGCAACGCTTGGCGAGGTGCTGCAACGTCTGTTCGGCGACGACGAGGCTGTCAAGCTCGCGCTGGCGCCGAATATTGCGTATTACACCGACGATCCCGACACGATGCCGTTCATCGCCTTTGCCATACCGCAGGCTTCCTATCTGTTGGGCGGCGGTCATTATGTTCGCGGCGGCTCGCAGACACTCAGCGATCGGCTCGCCGCGATCGTGCGCGAGGGCGGCGGCGAGGTGGAGGTTGGGCGGGAAGCTTACGCGATCCTGCTTGAGGCCGATCGGGTTCGCGGGGTGCGTCATGACGCTCGGGACGGCGGAGACCCGCAGGAGGATTTGGCGCCGGTCATATTCGGCAATGCCGCTCCATCCGCGCTCGCCGCCATGCTGCCCGGGCGGATACGCCCAAGATTCAACGGGCGCTATCGGGACCAGCGCCCGTCAATCTCGCTATGGACGGTCGCATTGGGGCTCAGCCGGCCATCGCGTGAATTTGGCGTGCGGGGTTATTCGACAGCGATCCTGCCGAACTGGGTGAAACGACTTGCGGACCTTAGGGATGGTTGGACGCTACTCGGCGAGGATCCGGGAACGCGGATGGTGCCGTACGGTTTCGTCGCCTATGACCAGATCGACTCCGGGCTCAATCAGAATGGCCCGTATCTGTTGTCGATGGTCGGCGTCGACCGGATGGAGAATTGGACCGATATCGATGCCGACGCAAAGCGCGCGCGCAAGCAACGCTGGATGGATCGGATCATCGCCGATCTCGATAGCCGGTTCCCGGGAATAGCAGGCGCCGTGGTCCAGAGGGAAATGTCGACTGCCGAGACATTTCACCACTATCTCAACACCCCCGGTGGCGGGACTTACGGCTTCGCGCCGCAGACCCGCGGGTTCATGCCGGTGCCGGAAACCGCCGTTGACGGGCTCTATTTGGCGTCGGCCTTCACCGGCGGCGGCGGGTTCACCGGGGCTATCCTCGGTGGAGGTTGGGCGGCACGCGCGGCCATGAAGGCGCATGCGTCCCACAGGGAGCGCTTGCATGCTGCCGAATAGGCCTTGCGGTTGATCGGCGCGAAAGCGTTTGATAATCGCCCGATCGGCCGATCGTCGGTTTTCGGAGGCCTCGCGTTGCTGCGATTTTTTGCACCGAAAGATTTTCCGGGCGCGCCAACGCGCGCCGGTCGCAACAAACCGCGGCCAAAATCAGTCGATTGTCATTTCCACCGCTGCCGATAAACTCAGGCGAGGGAGGCGGCTTGCCCGTGGCGACGGGCGGCCGAGACGGTCATGTTCGAAGGACACGATCCCTATCTCGTCGCGCTCTCGGTGGTGGTCGCGATCCTGGGAGGTTACACCGGTTTCGGCCTTGCCGCGCGCGTCCGCGCGACGCCGGGCGCGAGCCGTCGCATATTGCTGTCGGGCGCGGCGGTGTTCCTCGCGGTCGGCATCTGGACCATGCATTTCGTCGGCATGCTGGCGGCGCCTATTCCGGCGGATGCCGGCTATCTCCTGCTTCCGACTATTGTCTCGTTCCTGATCTGCGCGCTCGTGGTCGGCGTGTCGCTGTTCTTCCTGAGCATCGGCGAGCCCTCGCAGCAGCGCGTGATCTCCTCGGCGGTGTTGCTTGGGGCCGGGATCGTCAGCATGCATTATGTCGGCATTCACGGGCTGGCCGGCAATTTTTCGATTCAACATGATGGTGCGATGGTCGTGCTCTCGGTGCTGATCGCGATTGCCGCGGCCTATGGCGGCCTGCGCGCCTTTCTCGCCCGCCAGGACGGCATCCGTTTGACGTTAAGTGCGATCGCGTTCGGCATCGCGGTGTCCGGCATGCATTACACCGCGATGTACGGCATGCATTTCGTTCCCAAATCGGAAGCGGCCCACCATCAGTTGGGCGGAGGATTGGTCGCCTCGCCGCAAATCCTTTCGGTGGTGGTTGCCGTGCTTTGTTTTGTCATCGCGGCCGGTTTCCTGTTGTCGCTGGTGCCCGATCCGCGCCGGCAGACAAGCGCGGCCGAAGTCACGGCCGATCCGGCTCTCGAGGCGGCGCTTGCGGCTTCGCCCGAGGCGGGGAGCTCGGCCATGAACTTCCCGCGATTGACTTCGGCGCCGCTCGGCGGTCTCGGCCAGCCGCCGCGCCCGGCGCCAGCGCCGCGATTGCCGGTCGAGGGCGCCGACGGTACACACTTTATAGATACGGCCGATGTGCGCAGCGTGCGGGCCGACGCCCATTATACCAGGGTGCATGACGGCACCCGCGAGCGGATGTGCCCGTGGTCGATCTCCGAAGCCGAGGCGCAGCTCGATCCCGGGCAGTTCGTGCGGGTGCACCGCAGCCATATCGTGGCGATCCCGCACGTATCCTTCGTGCGCAAGGAGGGAGACGGCGCGGTGATCGAACTCGACGGCCCCTCGCCGCACCGCGTCCCCGTCAGCCGCGCCAAGATCGCCGAGGTCAAGGCCCGGCTCGGTCTCGCCCGGCGCAACCATCACGCCTAGGACGGTATGCAATCTCTCTTCATCGCCTCCAACCATAACAACTTGAACATTGCGGAAACTGCTAAGATGTCGTGAGACGGCAGCCCAAATCTTAACCTGCCCGGATCGCAGGCAAACGGTTGGTTTTGTCAAGATGGTTGGGGTGCTCACATGACGTATTACGCGCGATATCGGGCAGGCGAACACGTTGGAGTGTGGCGCGAGTTGACGGCGCTTGGCGCTTCGGTCCGCGCGCCCACGCTGATTCATGATGCCTGGGCTGTCGCCGAGGAGACAATGACTCGGGTGGCCACGAATATCGATTACATCATCGAAAGGCTGCTTAATCATTCCTATCAGTTCGACGTTTATCCCGACGGCACGGCGCCTTCAGTAACTCTTCCGATTCATCGCCGCCCTGATTCCGCACTGCTGGCGGATGTCGCCGATCTGGAGCAAAGGGTGGGACCGATTCCCCTGTCTCTTCGTGCGTTCTGGCACGTCGTCGGTACAGTCTCGCTGATCGGCCGCGCGCCAGAAGGATGGCCTGAATATAGCGATCCCCTGTTTGTCTCGCCGCCCGACTATGCGCTTTTTGAATTACGCGAGCGAGACCGGGGCGAGGAAGGGGTCTTCATGTGTGGGCTTGCGCCGGATGTCCTGCACAAGGACAATGTGAGCGGCGGCCCGGAATACGCCATTGCCCTTCCGAACCCGAGTGCAGACGCAACTTTCGAGGAGGAGTGGCGAGGTATCGGCTTCGTGCCATATCTCCGCGTGGCGATTCTGGAGTGGGGAGGGTTCCCGGGTCTTTCGCAGGACAACCCTCAGGACAAGTGGCGCCGCAAATATCCATGCGCCCCGCCGCCAGCTTGGTTCGGCGAACTCACCAAGGACCTCTTACCTTTTTAAGAAATGAGGTCACTCGGTGGGTTAGGTCGCGAACCCTGACGCATTTCGTGCATGTTAGGGCGCATCTCGTGCGAATTCCCTCCGCCGGTGACGGAGTGGCCAGCGCTGCCTTGTCTGCGAAAAATTCGGGGACGAGCCTCCGCGCCGACGTCTGGACCAACGCGTAAATCCGCAAGACCGAATACGCGCCAAACAACATAAAGACGCATGGAGGAGACGATGATTCCTGGCCCGTTCAGCTATCACCGGCCTGCGACGCTGGCCGACGCGGTCAAACTGCTCTCGACATTGGGCGACGAAGCCCGCCCCCTGGCCGGCGGCCACAGTCTGGTCCCGATGATGAAGCTTCGGCTCGCGACCCCCGAACATCTGGTCGATCTGCACGACATCGCCGGGTTGAAGGGCATTCGCCGCGACGGCAACAAGATCGTGATCGGCGCGATGACCACCCAGCACGAACTCTTGGCATCCGACGACATCAAGAAATCGCTGCCGATCCTGCATGAGGCGGCAGGCCTGATCGCCGATCCGCAGGTGCGCTACCGCGGCACGATCGGCGGCAATGTCGCCAATGGCGACCCCGGCAACGACATGCCGGCGCTGATGATGACGCTCGGGGCTGCCTACAGGCTTGAAGGCGCCTCCGGCGCGCGCGAGGTCATGGCCACCGAATTCTACCAGGGTGCTTATTTCACCGCGCTCGAGCCCGGCGAAATCCTGACCGCAATTTTGATTCCGGTGCCGGCGGCCGGCCACGGCTCGGCCTATGAGAAGCTGAAACGAAAAGTCGGCGACTATGCCACGGCGGCCGCCGCCGTCGTGCTCACGATGTCGGGCGGCAAGGTCGCTTCCTGCGCGATCGGGCTGACCAACCTGCACGAAACGCCGCTGCTTGCGGTGGATGCGGCCAAGGCCATGATCGGGACCAGCCTTGACGCCGCAGCGCTGAAAAAGGCCGCGGCCGCTGCCGAAGCGATCATGTCGCCGGCGGCGGATGCCCGCGGGCCGGTCGAATACCGCAAGCATGTCGGCGGCATCATGGTGACGCGGGCGCTCAAGCGCGCCGCTTCCCGCGCGAAATAAGAGGGGAAACAGACAATGGCAAAAACCCATGTGACCATGAAAGTGAACGGCGCCGAGGTTGAGGGCCTCGTCGAACCGCGCACGCTGCTGGTGCATTTCCTGCGCGAGAATCTTTCGCTCACCGGCACCCATATCGGCTGCGAAACCACCCATTGCGGCGCCTGCACGGTCGATCTCGACGGCATGTCGGTGAAAAGCTGCACGGTGTTCGCGGTACAGGCGCAAGGCTCCGAGGTCCTGACCATCGAGGGCGTCGCCAACGCCGACGGTTCGCTGTCGGCCTTGCAGGAAGGCTTCCGCATGATGCACGGGCTGCAATGCGGCTTCTGCACGCCCGGCATGATCGTGCGCGCGCAGCGGCTCTTGAAGGAAAACCCACGGCCCACCGAGGAAGAAATACGCCTCGGCATCTCCGGCAACATCTGCCGCTGCACCGGCTATCAGAACATCGTCAAGGCAATCCAGTACGCCGCCAGCAAGATCAACGGCGTTGAATTCAAGGAGGCTGCGGAATGAACGACCTCACTCCCACGCGGGAACAACGCACCGCCGCCCTCGAAGGCATGGGCTGCAAACGCAAGCGCGTCGAAGACGCCCGCTTCACGCAAGGCAAGGGCAACTATGTCGACGATTTGAAGCTGCCGGGCATGCTGCACGGCGATTTCGTCCGCTCGCCGCATGCCCACGCGCGCGTCAAGTCGATCAATTCCGAGGAGGCTTTGAAGGTACCGGGCGTTCTGGCGGTGATCACCGCCGAGACGCTGAAGACCGTCAACCTTGCCTGGATGCCGACGCTTGCGGGCGACGTGCAGATGGTGCTGGCCGACGGCAAGGTGCTGTTCCAGAACCAGGAGGTTGCCTTCGTGGTCGCTACCGACCGCTATGCGGCCGATGACGGCATCAACAAGGTCGTGGTCGAATACGAGCCGCTGCCGGTCGTGATCGATCCGTTCAAGGCGATGGACAAGGATGCACCGGTGCTGCGCGAAGATCTCGCCGGCAAGACCACCGGCGCGCATGGGCCGCGCAAGCATCACAACCACATCTTCGAGTGGGCCGTCGGCGACAAGGACTTGACCGATGCCGCCTTCCGCAAGGCCGAGGTATCGATCAAGGAGATGATCTCCTATCACCGCACCCATCCCTCGCCGCTGGAGACCTGCCAGTGCGTCTGCTCGTTCGACAAGATCAGGGGCGAGCTGACGATCTGGGGCACCTTCCAGGCGCCGCACGTCATCCGCACCGTGGTGTCCTTGATCGCGAAATTGCCCGAGCAGAAGATCCACGTGATCTCGCCCGACATCGGCGGCGGTTTTGGTAACAAGGTGGGCGCCTATCCCGGTTACATTTGTGCCGCCGTCGCCTCGATCGTCACCGGCAAGCCGGTGAAGTGGGTCGAGGACCGCATCGAAAACCTGACCGCGACCTCGTTCGCGCGCGATTACCACATGACCGCCGAAATCGCCGCGACCAAGGACGGCAAGGTCACGGGCCTGCGCGTCCATGTGCTCGCCGATCACGGCGCGTTCGACGCCTGCGCCGACCCGTCGAAATGGCCGGCAGGTTTCTTCAACATCGTCACCGGCTCCTATGATTTCCCGACCGCGCATCTTGTGGTCGACGGCATCTATTCCAACAAGGCGCCGGGCGGCGTCGCCTATCGCTGCTCGTTCCGCGTCACGGAGGCCGCCTACTGCATCGAGCGGGCGATGGATATCCTGGCCCAGAAACTCAAGATGGACCCGGCGGAGTTGCGGTTGAGGAATTTCATCAAGCGGGAACAGTTCCCGTATCACTCGGCGCTGGGCTGGGAATACGATTCCGGCGATTACCACACCGCCATGAAGAAGATGATGGAAACGGTGAAATACGCCGAACTTCGCAAGGAACAGGCGGAAAAACGCGCGGCGTTCAAGCGCGGCGAGACCCGCGAGATCATGGGCGTCGGGGTTTCGTTCTTCACCGAAATCGTCGGCGCCGGCCCGTCGAAGAACTGCGACATTCTGGGCATTGCGATGTTCGATTCCTGCGAGATCAGGCTGCATCCGACCGGCGCGGGCATTGCGCGCGTCGGCTCCAAGAGCACCGGCCAGGGTCATGAGACGACGTGGGCGCAGATCATCGCCACCGAGATCGGAATCCCGGCCGACAACATCATGGTCGAGGAGGGCAACACCGATACCGCGCCCTATGGCTTGGGCACCTACGGCTCGCGCTCAACACCGGTCGCCGGTGCTGCGATCGCCATGGCGGCGCGCAAGATCAAGGCCAAGGCCCAGATGATCGCCGCCTACAAACTCGAGGTGCACGAAGGCGACCTGGAATGGGATATCGACGGGTTCCGCGTCAAGGGCCTGCCCGAGAAGTCGATGTCGATGAAGGACATCTGCTGGGCGGCCTATAACTCCGTGCCGCCGGGCATGGAGCCGGGCCTGGAGGCGGTGAGCTATTACGATCCGCCGAACATGACCTACCCATTCGGGGCCTATATCTGCGTGATGGACATTGACGTCGATACCGGGGTCTACAAGGTCAGGCGCTTCTACGCGCTCGACGATTGCGGTACCCGCATCAACCCGATGATCATCGAGGGCCAAGTGCATGGCGGACTGACCGAGGCGTTTGCAATAGCGATGGGCCAGGAAATCCGTTACGACGAGACCGGCAACGTGGTGACCGGTTCGTTCATGGATTTCTTCATGCCGACCGCGGTCGAAACCCCGCATTGGGAGACCGACTTCACCGTGACGCCGTCGCCGCATCACCCGATCGGCGCCAAGGGCGTCGGCGAAAGCCCGAATGTCGGCGGCGTGCCGGCGTTCTCCAACGCCGTCAACGACGCCTTCTCGTTCTTGGGGAGCACCCATATCCAGATGCCGCACGATTACTGGCGCAACTGGAAGGCGGCGAAGAGTCTGGGAGTTTTCGCGGCGTAGCGATCCACTCCCCTCCCTCCCCGCCGCTTCGCGGGAGGAGGGGAGAAGATGCAGCGAAGAAGGAAAACACCCTGACCATGAAAACCCGCGAGGAGATCGCGCAGGCACTCGCCGCTTCCGGCTATATCGCCGACGGTGAATTGGCGACCGCGGTCTCGCTGATGCAGTTGCTGCGGCGCCCGTTGTTGCTCGAAGGCGAGGCGGGGGTCGGCAAGACCGAGGTGGCGAAGGCGCTGGCCGCGGCGCACTCGACCGAGCTGATCCGCCTGCAATGCTATGAGGGGCTCGATCAATCCGCCGCGCTCTACGAATGGAACTACCAGCGGCAATTGCTCTCGATCCAGGCGCATCGCGGCGAGGATGCCGAGACAATCGAGGACCAGATTTTCTCGGAAAAGTACCTGTTGGAGCGGCCGCTATTGGCCGCGATCCGGCGCGCCAGGCCGCCGGTGCTGTTGATCGACGAGATCGATCGCGCCGACGACGAATTCGAGGCGTTCCTGCTTGAACTTCTGTCCGACTTCCAGGTTTCGATCCCCGAACTCGGTACGATTTCCGCCACCGCCATTCCGCATGTGGTGCTGACCTCGAACGGCACCCGCGAACTCTCCGACGCGCTGCGCCGCCGCTGCCTCTATCACTATGTCGATTATCCCGACGTCGATCGCGAGGCCCGGATCATCATGGCGCGGATCGATGGCGCGACCGCCTCGCTGTCGCTGCAGATCGCGCGCATGGTCGAGGGCATCCGCAAAGAGGAGCTTCGCAAGGTGCCGGGCGTCGCGGAGACGCTGGACTGGGCCGCGGCGCTGGTCGGCGTCGGCGTCACGGATTTGCGCGAGACCCCGGAGGCCGTGCACGAGACCTTGATGTGCCTGCTCAAGACCCATGAGGACAAGTCGCGCCTGACGCGCGAGGTGGCGATGCGGATATTGGGGAAGGTCGCATGAGCTGTTGCGGCGCCACTCCCGGTTATGACGACATCGACGAGGTCTCTCGCCTTGTCGCCGCCAAGCTCGCCGCATTTCTCAAAACCCTGCGCGATAGTGGTTTTGCCGTCGGCCTGCAGGAGGGCCGGGATGCCGCGGCGCTGATGGCGGCGGGCTATGCGGAAAAGCCGGGCCTGTTGCGTTCCGCCTTCAAACATCTGTTCTCGGCGCGCAAATCCGACTGGGACAAATTCGACGGGCTGTTCGATGCGTTCTGGCTGGGAAAGCGCGTGCGGTCGCGCTCGATGACGATCGGCGCGGCGAAATCGGCCAACAATCCCTCGCTGAAGTCGTTGCAGGATAACAAGTCGCAAGCCCCCGCGGGACAAGCGGCCACCGATCAGATTCCATCCGCTGATGGCGCTCCCGAGGATCGTGCTGGCGAAGGGCGCAAAGAAGGCGCCTCGCGCGCCGACAATCTTGCCGAAATCGATTTCCGCAAGATGGCCGACCCCGAGCAGATCGAACAGGCCCATGAAGCGGCGGCGCGGTTGGCCAAGACCATGCGCACGCGGCTGACGCGGCGCGATCTGGCGCGGCGGCACGGTTACCGGCTCGACCTGCGTCGCACCATTCACGGCAATATCAGCCATGGCGGCGTGCCGATCTCGCTGGTCAAGCGGCAGCGCAAGGAAAAGCCGCTGCGGCTCGTCATGCTGCTCGACGCCTCCGGCTCGATGAGCATGTACACCGGCGTGTTCCTGCGCTTCATCCACGGCGTGCTCGATGAGTTCCGCGAAGCCGAAGCCTTTCTGTTCCACACCCGCCTTGCCTACGTCTCCGACGCGATGAAGGAAAAGGACGCCGGCCGCGCCCTCGATCGCCTGTCGATCATGGCGCAGGGCGCGGGCGGCGGCACCAGGATCGGGGAGTCCCTGGCGACCTTCAACCGCTGGCATGCCGCGCGGGTCCTGCATTCGCGCTCCTGCGTGATGATCGTGTCCGACGGTTACGAGACCGGCGACGCCAGGCTGCTCGGGCGCGAGATGGCGGCGCTGGCGAAACGCTGCCGTCGCATCGTCTGGCTCAACCCGATGATGGCGTGGGAGGGCTACGCGCCGGAAGCCGCAGGGATCAAGGCGGCGCTGCCGCATATCGATCTCTATGCGCCCGCCAATACGCTCAAGAGCCTGACCGAACTCGAACCCTATCTGGCGAAGCTGTGAGACAGGACGAAATGAGACGAGATCGAGCATGTAGCGGCGACGGAAGTGCGCCCCTTCTCCCGCTCTTTGCGGGGGAGGGTTGGGGTGGGGGTACTTCCGCAAAACGCGCTGCTCGAGTGGATAGACTTCCCCCACCCGCCGCGCGCTGTCGCGCGCGTCGACCTCCCCCGCAAGCGGGAGAGGTGGAGTGAAAGGAGCAACGCCCGTGACCAAGCATGTGGAAGTGATGGATCTGGTGGCGCGGATGAAAGCCGCCGAGGAAGCCTTCGTGCTCGCGACCGTAGTGCGGACGGTGTCGGTGACGGCGGCCAAGGCCGGCGCCAAAGCGATCATCCGCCCCGACGGCACCATTGTGGCGGGGTGGATCGGCGGCGGCTGCGCCCGCGGCGCGGTGCTCAAGGCCGCGCGCGACGCGCTCGCCGACGGCGAGCCGCGCATGGTGTCGGTGCAGCCGGAAAATCTCCTGGCCGAACTCGGCGTCAAGCCCGGCGAGAACCGCGACGGGGTGCGCTTTGCGAGCAACATGTGTCCGAGCAAGGGCACCATGGACGTGTTCGTCGAGCCGGTGCTGCCGCATCCTTCGCTGGTCATTCTCGGCGGAAGCCCGGTGGCGCTGTCGCTCGCGGCCCAGGCCCGCCAGCTCGGTTACCATGTCACCGTCGCCGCCCCCGCGGCCGATTTGCCGGAGACGCCCGATGCGGACTTGCTGGTCGACGGCTTTACGCTTGAAAAGCTCTATCAGGCCAAGCGCTTCATCGTGGTCTCGACGCAAGGCAAGGGCGACGAAGCCGCGTTGCGCACGGCGCTGAAAACGCAAGCCGCCTATCACGCCTTCGTCGGCAGCCGCCGCAAGATGGCGGCGCTACGCGGCAAGCTGATCGCGGAAGGCTTTGAGGCGGCCGCCGTCGACCGCGTCAAGGCGCCGGCCGGCCTCGACCTCGGCGCGATCACGCCGGAAGAAATCGCGATGTCGATCCTGGCGGAGATCACGGTGGAGCGGCGGCGCGGGCAGCGCGAGCCCAAATAGCGGTCGTCTTTGCCGGAAGCGCAGGCGGCAAAGCACCCTGCACCGTTATTCCGCCGCAATGCTTGTGATGATCGAGAGCGCGCGGTCCCGTAGCGGTGAATTTTCATGAGGCGGTATCGGCAGCCATCTGCGTCAAGTTTCCCGGCGCTGTTGCCGAAACGCGACACCGGCGAATGGGCGCCGTGGTAGCTTGCGCATAGCGTAGCCGCATGAATCATGCGTCGTCCGATCGGCTCGCGGGGGAATCGGGGGAATCACGGAATGAACCAGCGCCTGCGTCCATTGTTCTGTTTGCTGACTCTGGCCGTGTTAGCCACATGGTCGACTGTTGCGGTCGCGCGCCCCGGCCACAAGCATCAGGCGGCGAAGAAGGCGCATGATGCGGCGGCGGCACGGCGTCACCACCACCACGCGGCGATCAAGAAGGGCGGGCATGCAAAGCATGCGGCGGCAAAGCACGAGCCGGCACGCTCCCACGACGCGCCGCCTCCCGTTGCGGACATAGCGCCGCTCTCCGGCGATCTCGCAGCGGTCAGGGATGCGATCGATCTGGCACGCAAGGGCAAGACAACTGAGGCAACCGCGATACAGAAAACGATCGGCGATCGGGCTGCGCACAAGCTCGTTGAATGGTTCATTCTTCGCTATCCGGAGGCGGACGTGAACTTCAGCCGATACGCGACGTTCATCGCCGATAATCCAGGTTGGCCGAGCATTGGACTGATGCGCAAGCGGGCGGAGGCGTGCCTGTGGCAGGAGCGCGGCGGTGCAGCCACCGTCCGCAATTTTGTCGGCGGCCAGCCGACAAGCGCCAAGGGCCGCTTCGCGCTCGCGCGCGCTTTGCTCGCCGAAGGCGACCGTGAGGGTGCCGCAAAACTGGTTCGGCAGGCCTGGCGCTCGGAGGAACTGTCCGAGCACTCGGAAGCGGACGCGTTCGAAATGTTCCACGACCTGCTCACGCGCGAGGACCATCGGGCGCGAATGGACAAGCGCATCGGCGCCAAGGATCTGGCGGGCGCCAGGCGCGCCGCGCAGCATCTCGGCAGCGACGAGCTTTCGATCGTAAAGGCCTGCGCGGCCGGCAACGACGACAAGGCGCTCGATCTGCTCAACGACGTCGCGGCCGAGGCGCGGAGCGATTTGGGATATGCGCTTTGCCGAATCCACTGGTTGGTCCGACACGACCGGATCGACGACGCCACCCGACTGATGCTGGCGGCGGCGCCCGAGACCATGGCGCTACAGGACACCGATGAATGGTGGCGCGAACGGCGCAGTCTCGCCCGCAAGCTGCTCGATCAAAAGAGGTTTGACGCCGCCTACCAGGTCGTGCGCGATGCGGCCCTGCCGGCCAGCGAACATTACCGGGCGGACTTCCATTTCATGTGCGGCTGGATCGCGCTTCGCTACCGCAATGATCCTACGACGGCGCGGGCGCATTTCGCCCACATCGACGACGGCTCGAGCAATCCGATTGTGCTGGCGCGCGCCAATTACTGGCGCGCCCGTGTCGCCGAATCCACCGGCGACAAAGAGGCGATGCGCGCCAGCTACGAGGCGGCCGCCCGCTATCCCACCGCCTATTACGGCCAGCTTGCGCGCGCCAGATTGGGCCTCCACAGGCTGGAGCTGCGCCCACCTGACCCCGCCGACAGTACAGCGCTCGCTGACGAGCGGGTGCGCGCCGCCGAAATGCTTTACGCGCTTGGCGAACGCGACGTGGCCTTAAGCTTCGTCGCCGACCTTGGCGAACAGAGCACCGACGTGGGCGTGCTGGTCGCACTCGCCGAGCTGACCGGCCGCCGCAACGATGCGCGCGCCATGCTGCAGATCGGCAAGCCGGCGCTCGCCCGCGGCCTTGCGCTCGCGCATTACGCCTTCCCGACCATCGGCATTCCGCAACATAGCCCGATCGGTCCCGAGATCGAACGCAGTATCATTTACTCCGTCGCGCGCACCGAAAGCGCCTTCGATCAGCACGACAAGTCGCCGGCCAATGCGGTGGGCCTGATGCAGGTCACGCCGGAGGCCGGACGCGACACCGCCAAGCGATTCGGCGTCGAATATGATTGGGACCGGATGGTCTCCGATCCCGTCTATAATACGCAGATGGGCGCGGCCGAACTTAGCGCCTTGCTGAAGGAATATGGCGGCTCGCAGATCATGACCTTTGCTGGCTATAACGCCGGCCGCGGCCGCGTTCGCGATTGGGTAAAGCTGTACGGCGATCCGCGCGACCCCAATGTGGACCCGATCGATTGGGTGGAGCGCATCCCGTTTTCCGAAACGCGCAACTATGTCCAGCGGGTCATCGAGAACCTGGCGGTCTACCGCTTCCGGTTTGGTAGCGGCGCATCAATCATGTCGAAGTTCGATCAACGCCTCCCTGGTGCGCTGGAGGCCAACTCGGCTCCGCTCCCGTTCGACCCGGCGACCGCCGCTCCATAAGACGGAGTAGTTTGTAGGGCGGATTAGCGTCTTCGCGTAATCCGCCGATCGACCTTGATAGGAGGTGGGTTACGCCTGCGGCTAACTCACCCTACCTAATAAAGGGTGTCGAGTTTGACAACGTCTCAAATCTCTGAAGCGATTTGGTCGAAGTGATTTGCCCGTCGAGGCTGGGCAAGAATGCTGCCGTTAACCGAGCAAAACGGGCTGGCGCCGGGCGGCGACGATTTGTTGCGCAAATCGGGTCCAGAATGATTCTGGAGCGAGCAGAAGGCGCTGCAGAGCATCTGCGAGAGCGTGA
>DATGGY010000109.1:0-66074 GCA_035308285.1 Bradyrhizobium sp.
TGAGACCTGCGACATACCGCGTGACACGATCACGCCGGAAAGCCATGCGATCGACGATCTGGGAATCGACAGCCTGGATTTCCTCGATATCGCCTTTGCGATCGACAAGGCGTTCGGGATCAAGCTGCCGTTGGAAAAATGGACCCAGGAAGTCAACGACGGCAAGGCGACCACCGAGCAGTATTTCGTCCTGAAAAACCTCAGCGCTCGCATCGACGAATTGGTCGCGGCAAAGGGCGCGTAGCCGCCCGCCATGGACCTTCATTATTTCCACCTGATCGACCGCATTACCGACCTTGATGTCGGCGGCCGTACCATTGCGGCCGAGGCTCAGGTTCCGAAGCAAGACACCATCTTCGAGGGCCACTTTCCCGGTTACCCGATCATGCCGGGCGTGTTGCTGATCGAGGCGATGGCCCAGACTTCCGGCTGGCTGCTGATTGCGCTGACGAAATTCGAGCGCATGCCGTTTTTGGGTGCGGTCAAGGAAGCCAAGATGCGAGGTTTCGTCAGTCCGGGGGAATTGCTGAAGGTAAATGCGAGCATCGTCCACGAAGGTTCCGGTTTTGCTATCACTTCGGCTAAGGTCAAGGTCGACGGTGACCTGAGATGCAGCGCGACGATCACTTTTCCTTACGTGCCCTTCCCGAATCCGGAGTTGCGCGGATACATGGAAACCATGGCCAGGCGTATCGGCTTCCCGCAACAGGCCATCGTCCATGACTGAGTCAAAATCTCGGGATGCGGGATCAACGGAAGTCTGGATCACCGGCATCGGTCTTGCGACCTCCCTTGGCGAGGGTCTGGATGCCCATTGGGAAGCGCTCGCGCAGCGCCGGATCAATGTCGATGAGAAGAGCTTCGCGCCCTGCATCGTGCATCCCTGGTCGCCGGTAAATCTCGACGCCCAGATCCCCAAAAAGGGCGATCAGCGCCAGATGGAGGCCTGGCAGCGGATCGGCACCTACGCGGCCGGGCTCGCGCTGGATTCTGCGGGCGTCAAGGGCAACAAGGAAATCCTGGCGCGGATGGACATGGTTGTCGCCGCCGGCGGCGGCGAACGCGATCTCGCCGTCGACTCCAACATCCTGAAAATGGAGGCGAAGGGCAATTCAGCCCCCGGCTTTCTCAATGAGCGGCTGATGAGCGATCTGCGCCCGACGCTTTTTCTGGCCCAGCTCTCCAACCTTCTGGCCGGTAACATTGCCATCGTCCATGGCGTGACCGGATCGTCGCGCACCTTCATGGGAGAGGAAGCCGCCGGCGTCGACGCGGCAAGGATCGCGCTGGCCCGCATTGCCGCCGGCCAAAGCGACATCGCCTTGATCGGCGGTTCGCAAAACGGCGAACGCAAGGATTTGCTCGTTCTCTATGAATTCGGCGACTTCAATCTCAAGGACAAATTCGTTCCGGTTTGGGCGCGCGGCGACAGAAACGGCTTTGCGCTCGGTTCAGGCGGAGCGTTTCTTGTCATCGAGTCCAGGACACATGCAGAAGCGCGCGGGGCCAAACCCTTCGCCCGCCTGACCAACGTCGTGGCCGATATGGCTCGCCGCAAGCACCCCGGCGAAATTACCTCGACGCTTGAAAAGTTGTGGTCCAAGCTCGGCAAGCTAGGCGACAAGGGTGCGATCATTACGGGTGCGACCGGCGCCGAACCTGCCACCTCCGAGGAGCGCGCCTTCCTCAAGGAGCATCCGGATTTCGCGGTGCGAGCTACCGGTACGATGTTCGGCCATACCATGGAGACACAATTTCCCTTGGGGGTGGCGCTGGCGGCGCTCTCGTTGTCCCGCGGTGCACTGTTTCCGCCCAACGATCCCACGGGGCTGGAGGTTGAAATGTCGACCCCGCCGTCCCAAATTGTGGTTATTGGGACTGGTCATTGGCGCGGCGAAGGCATGGCCTTGATCGAAACGGTCAAGTGAGCGCCGCTCAACCGACGGGGAAAACATGACAGCTACGCGCGATAAGTTCGGAAGGCCGATCGTCGTCGTGACCGGCATGGGTGTCGTGACTTCGCTCGGAGCCGGCAAAGCCGACAATTGGAAGAAACTCACCGCGGGCGAATCCGGTATCCGCACCATCACGCGCTTTCCCACCGACGGGTTGAAGACGACGATGGCTGGCACCGTCGATTTCATCCCGATTGAACCGTTCTCCTCCACCGACCTTTCCGAACGGCTCGGCGAAATCGCCGCGGAAGAGGCCGTTGCCCAGGCCGGTATTGGGACCAAGGGAGATTTTCCGGGTCCACTCTTTCTTGCGGTCGCCCCCGTTGAGGTCGAGTGGCCGCAACGCCAGGAACTTGCACGCGCGATCGGATCCACCGCCGAAGTGGACTACGATGCCATGCTGCGGGTCAGCGGCGGCGGCCAGTATATGCAATATCACCGGCGTTTCCTGTTCGGCTCGGTGGCCGGTCATCTCGCCGAGACATTCGGCACCAAGGGCTCGCCGATTTCATTATCCACCGCCTGCGCCTCGGGCGCCAGCGCCATCCAGCTTGGCGTCGAAGCCATTCGTCGCGGTGAGGCAGACGCCGCGCTTTGCGTTGCGACCGACGGGTCGGTTAATCCGGAAACCTTTGTGCGGTTCTCGCTGCTTTCGGCGCTGTCGACGCACAACGATCCGCCCCAGGCAGCCGTCCGGCCGTTCTCAAAGAACCGCGACGGTTTCGTCATGGCTGAAGGTGCCGGTGCACTGGTGCTGGAAAGCCTCGATGCCGCCAAAGCACGCGGGGCTACGATACTGGGTATCGTTGCCGGCTGCGGAGAACTCGCCGACTCCTTCCACCGCACCCGATCGAGTCCAGACGGCAAGCCCATCATCGGTTGCGTCCGCAATGCATTGTCCGATGCCGGCATCGTCTCCGACCAGGTCGACTACATCAACGCTCACGGCACCGGGACTCCGGAGAATGACAAGATGGAGTATCTGGGAATCTCGTCCGTCTTCGGCGAGCGCGCCAAGGAAATCCCGGTTTCGTCGAACAAATCGATGGTCGGACATACCCTCTCCGCCGCTGGCGCTGTCGAGGCAGTCTTCTCGCTGCTGACGCTCGAACACCAACGGATTCCACCGACCATCAATTACGATATCCCGGATCCGGCCATTCCCTTCGACGTCGTCCCCAACAAAGCGCGCGATGCCCGTGTCACCACCGTAATGTCGAACTCTTTCGGCTTCGGCGGCCAAAATGCCGTGCTGATCCTGACCCGTGAACCGGCATAGCCGGGACATCCCGTCCAGTGCTGAAGCGCGTGGAACGCCGGAAAGCATTCGGCAAGATCGTCGTTGGTTTCTGATGCATCCTCTGCTGCTTCGCGCCAAAGCCCGAATCCGCGACGCGACCAAGCCGGTCAGCGAAGCCGCAGTAGGCGCGCTAACCATCGCTCTCCTGCGCACCACCCGCTATTTCGATCCCATCAAGACCGCGAACCTGTTTGGCAAGTTCACCCGCCTGATTGGGCCGATGACCAGAGAGCAGCGAATTGGCCGCGCCAATTTGACGGCAGCTTTTCCGGAAAAATCGCGTGAAGAAATCGAGACCATCCTGACCGGTGTTTGGGACAACCTCGGCCGCCTCGGCGCCGAATTCGCCCATCTCGATCATGTCTGGGAGCACGATCCTGCGTTTCCCGAAAAAAGCCGGATCGAAATTCCGCCCCGCACCCACGAGCTGTTTGCGCAGCTCCGGCTCGACGGCAAGCCCGCGCTGATCTTTGCGGGCCATCTCGGCAACTGGGAGCTTCCCGCCGTGGCCGCGGTGGCGCATGGGCTGGACGCCGCTATCCTGTTTCGCCGTCCCAATAACGCTTCGGCCAACCGGATCATTGAGGAACTGCGCGCGGTAAAAATGGGAACACTGATCCCGGCCGGCCGCGATGCGCCGCTCAAGATGGCGGAAGCGCTCCGCAACGGCCAGCATGTTGCGATCCTTGCCGACCAGTATTTTACCAATGGCGTCGACGTAACGTTTTTCGGCCGCAGGACCAAGGCCAACCCGACGCTTGCGCGCCTGTTGCGGCAAATCGAATGTCCCGTCCACGGCGTCCGGGTCATCCGCCTGCCCAACCATCGCTTCCGCGCCGAATTATCCGACGAGGTCGAGCCGGTGCGCGAGGCCTCCGGACAAATCGATGTTCAGGGAACGATGCAGGCGATCACCTCAGTGATCGAGGGGTGGATTCGCGAATATCCGGATCAATGGCTGTGGTTGCACCGCCGCTGGCGCTGATTTCCTCCCCCGTGGTGAGGAGCGCGGCGTCGCGCGTCTCGCAGCGTTCCCCATCCTTCGAGACGCCGCGCAAGAACGCGGCTCCTTGAGGATGAGGGAGAAGGCTATCTTCCCGTCTTCACCTTCGTCCAGAGCCTGTTGATGACGCGTTGGATTGCCGGATCGCGCGCGGTGATCACGAACAATTTCGCAAGCGTTGCCTCGTCAGGATAGATGTTCTTGTCGTTAAGAATCTTGGGATCGATGAGCTTCTGGCTCGCCAGATTGCCGTTGGCGTACGACAGAAAGTCGGAGTTCTTCGCGGCCACCTCCGGCCGGTAGAGATAGTCGATCAGCTCATAGGCCTCCGCGACATTCTTCGCGTCAGCGGGAATCGCAAAATTATCGAAAAACATCTGCGCGCCTTCTTTCGGGATGGCATAGCCGATCGCGATGTCGTTCTTGGCTTCAGCCGCGCGGCTGCGCGCCTGCATGATGTCACCCGACCAACCGACCACGAGGCAGATTTCTCCGGTGGCCAAAGCGCTCAGATATTCGGAGGAATGAAATTTGCGGACGTAGGGGCGGATTTTGACGATCAGATCGGCGGCCTTCTCCAGATCGGCCTGCTTGGTCGAATTCGGGTCGAGCCCGAGATAGCTCAAGGCGGCTGGAAAAATATCATCGGCGGAATCCAGCATGTGAACGCCGCAATCTCTAAATTTTGCAAGATTCTCCGGCTTGAACACGATGTCCCAGCTATCGATTTTGGCGTCGACGCCGAGGATTTTCTGGGCCATCTTGACATTGTAGCCGATGCCCGTCGTGCCCCACATGTAATTGACGGCGAATTGATTGCCGGGATCGTAGGTGGCGAGCCGCTCCGTCACCATCGGCCAGGCATTGCCGAGATTCGGCAATTTCGCCCTGTCGAGTTTCTGGAAAACTTTGGCCTTGATCTGGCGTTGCAGGAAATAGGCGGTCGGCACCACCACGTCGTAGCCGGATTTTCCGGCAAGCAACCGTGTTTCCAGCGTCTCGTTGGCATCGAAGGTGTCGTAGACGACTTTGATGCCGGTTTCCCGGGTGAAATCCTCAAGCACCCCTGGCGCCATATAGTTCGACCAGTTGTAGAAATTGACGGTGCGCTCGGCGGCCATTGCAGTTGGCGGCAGCGACGCGATCGCCGCGATCGCGACGGCACATCGGATATGAAGGCAAGTCGGACCGCTGCGCATCGCTCTTAACTTCCTATCGGCGGTGCACCGCATCCGAGAGGCGCTCCAGCGCCGTGTCGAGGGTTGCATCCTTCTTGGCAAAACAGAACCGCACGACCGTGGTGACAGGGTCCTTCTCGTAGAAGGCGGACACCGGAATGGCCGCGACCTTGTAGTCGGTGACGATGCGCCTGCAAAACGCCTCATCGATCTCGTTGAGGCCGAGCGGCGAAAGGTCGACCGTGAGGAAATAGGTACCCTGCGAACGAAGAACCGGAAAGCCGATGCTCTCCAGTCCCTTGGTCAGGCGGTCGCGGCTGCGCGCCAGACCTCTACGCATCTCATGAAAATATTCCGCCGGCTTGCCGAGGCCATAGGCGACGGCGGCCTGGAGGTTGGGGGCGGTGGTGAAGGTGAGAAACTGGTGCACCTTGGCGGAAACCCGAAGCAGCGGCGGGGCGGCGCAAACAAAGCCGATTTTCCATCCCGTCAACGAAAATATCTTGCCCGCGGAGCCAACCTTGATCGTGCGATCGCGCATTCCGGATATGGCGATCAGTGGAATATGCTCTCGGCCGTCGAAGACCACGTGCTCCCAGACTTCATCGCAGATCGCGATCGTATCGAACTCCTGGCAGAACCGCGCCAACAACTCCAGGTCCTCGCGCGGATAGACCACAGCGGCGGGGTTAAGCGGATTGTTGAAGAGAACGGCTTTGGTCTTGTGGTTGAAAACGCCTCGCAGCGCCTCGTCCGTCAGCCGCCAGTGCGGCGGTTCAAGGCGCACCAGACGCGGAATGCCGCCGGCCTGCCGGATGATCGGGAGATAGGAATCGTAGACCGGCTGGAACACGACCACCTCATCACCGGGCTCGACCACGGCCAGAATGGCCGATGTCAGCGCCTCGGTGCCGCCTGAAGTCACCATCACCTCGGTCATCGGATCGAGCGCAATGCCGTGCCAGCGCTGGTAATGGGCGGAAATCGCCTGCCGCAATTCCGGGATGCCCATCATCGACGGATATTGGTTGTAGCCGTTCATGACGGCGTCGGCGGCGGCGCGGCGGATGTCTTCCGGGCCAGGATCGTCGGGGAAACCCTGGCCGAGATTGATCGCGTTGTTGTCGCGGGCAAGCTGCGACATCACCTCGAAGATCGTGACGGGCAGATCCGCAAAGACCTTGTTCATGGACGTCATGGGAACGGTCAGCCGCCGGACTGGGTCGGCAAACCCGCGGCCTTCCAGGCCAGCATCCCGCCCGCAAGGTGCTTGTCGTAGGCAAAGCCGCCGGCCTGGGCTGCAAGCGACGCCGTCACCGATCGCTTGCCGGAGCGGCAGGCAAAGACCACCTGCTTGCCCTTTGGGTCGGGAATGTCCCGCGGATCAAAGCCCGACAAGGGAACCACCACCGCGCCAGGATAGGCATCCACGGCCACTTCGTTCGGTTCGCGGACATCGACCAGAAGATAGCGTCCGTCGGCCATCCCCTTCGACACTTCGTCCGGCGTCAAATCGTGCACCCGATGCCTTTGATCCGCCACTCACACATCTCCCTACGGCCGTTGGAGGCGACCTGCCGGCATTCAAACTCGCCTCTCACGCGACGAAAATCAAGCGCCGGAAGCTTCCGGCAACGGCCGCGGTGCTAGATGGTCACCTGCGTTCCCACCTCGACCACCCGTCCGCTCGGAATCTGGAAATAGTCAGTCGCGTCATTGGCGGTGCGGCTGAGCGCGATGAAGAGGTGATCCTGCCAGCGCGGCATTCCGGAATGGGCGGCCGGCTTCAGCGCGCGGCGCGAGAGAAAGAACGACGTCGACATGATATCGAATTGCCAGCCGAGCTTTCGCGCGATGGCAAGCGCTTTGGGCACGTTCGGCGATTCCATGAATCCAAACCGCAGCGTCACCTTGGTGAAGGTGCTGCCGACCTGTTCCAGCCTCACCCGCTCCGACGGATCGACGCGCGGGGTGACGGCGGTTTCGATGGTCAGAATGACGTTCTTCTCGTGCAGCACCTTGTAGTGCTTGAGGCTGTGCATCAGCGCGGTCGGTGCGCTCACCGGATCGCTGGTGAGGAAAACGGCCGTGCCGGAAACGCGCTGCGGCGGCCGTTTCTCCAGCATCGCCACCAGATCGGCCAGCGGAAATTCCAGCTTGCGCGATTTGTCGAACAATAGCCGGCTGCCCCGCCGCCAAGTGTACATCAAAAGCATCACGACGGCTCCGAGCGCCAACGGCACCCAGCCGCCTTCCAGCACCTTCAGGAGGTTCGCCGCGAGGAACGTCAAGTCGAGAAACAGAAACGGCGCGATCAGCGCGGCGGCTCCAAGCGGCGACCAATTCCAAACGCGCCAGACCACGACAAAACCCATCATTCCCGTGACCACCATGGTGCCGGTCACCGCGATGCCGTAGGCCGACGCCAGCGCGCTGGACGAACGGAACATCAAGACCAGCAGCATCACTGCAATCAGCAGCAGCGTGTTGATGCGCGGGATATAGATTTGTCCGGAATGGGTTTCCGAAGTGTGGCGGATTTCAAATCGCGGCAGAAGGCCGAGCTGAATCGCCTGACGCGTGAGCGAATAGGCACCGGTGATCACCGCCTGGCTCGCGATCACGGTCGCAACCGTCGCAAGGGCGACCATCGGGATCAGCGCCCATTCCGGGAACATCAGGAAGAACGGATTTTCGATCGCCTTCGGGTCGGCGATGACGAGCGCGCCCTGTCCCAGATAATTCAGCGCCAGCGATGGCAAAACGATGAAGAGCCACGCGGCCTGGATCGGCCGTTTGCCGAAATGGCCAAGGTCGGCATAAAGCGCCTCCGCACCTGTGACCGCCAGGAACACGGCACCCAGCGTGACAAAGCCGATGATGCCGTGATGGAGCATGAAATTGACGGCCAGCAGAGGATTGAACGACAGCAGCACTTCCGGATGTCGCATGATCGGAATGATCGCCCCGATCGCGATGACAGCGAACCAGATGCACATCACCGGTCCGAAAAAGGCCGCAACACGCGCGGTGCCACGCGACTGCGCCGCAAACAATGCCAGCAGAATGAGCACCGTGAGCGGCACCACATACGGCTCGAACGTCGCGGTGACGAGCTTGATACCTTCGATCGCCGAAAGCACCGACAGCGCCGGCGTGATCACCGCGTCGCCGTAAAACAGCGCCCCGCTGACGATCCCGAGCAGGACGATCGTGCCCGCGCCATAGCTGACCGCGCGCTGCGCGAGAGCCATGAGGGCCAGCGTTCCTCCCTCGCCGTGGTTATCTGCGCGAAGCAGGATCAGCACATATTTCAGCGTCACGACGATAATCAGCGCCCACAGGATCAGCGAGACCACCCCCAGGACCGCGTGGGGTTCAACGACGGCGGAGGGCCCGCTGGCGGCCACCACGGCTTCGCGCAGCGCATAAAGGGGACTGGTGCCGATGTCGCCGTAGACAACACCGACGCTGCCGATCAGGAGGGCCTTGAAGCCTGCCGTGGAATGAGCCTCGCCATGCCCATTGGCCACCGTCGTTTCGGCGGCGGGAGCTACAACATCACTGGTCATGGGGGTTGGAGCCTCAACGTGCTTCGCTGCACAATCGCAAAGCGAGGCGGCTTATAAACCTGCGCTTGAAACACAGCCTACCTGATTTTGAGCCCATGCCATGCAAAATTTGCGGTTGCGAGCGCAGGTAACCCGCACGACCGAAAAAGGTATAATGGTAGTTCGGAGCTACGGCTTCAAGCCCGGGGGGAGCGGTGGATTTTCACGCATCAACGTGATGGTCACGCGACGGTTTGCCGACAGCGAGGGATCATCGGGAAACAAAGGCTGGGTGTCCGCCTTGCCGGAGACTGCGAAGATATGGCCCGCCGGAAGTCCCTCTCGCTCGAGAATCTGACGCACCTGGTTCGCCCGGTCCGCGGAAAGGTCGAAGGCGCCGTATTCACTCTTTGCCGCTACAAAGCCTGCGGCGGTGTGCCCGACGATGGCTATTCGGAATGGCGTCGCCTTGAGCGGAGCCGCGAGCTTCTGGACCAGCCGGCGCGTCCGCTCATACGGCACCTTCGATCCATCGGGGAACATCGAGCGGCCATCCTGGTCGACGATCTCCAGATTGAGACCCTCTTTGGTCTCCTCGAACATGATGTGCTTGGAAATCTCGGTCAGCTCCGGCATGTCCTGCAACGCCTGCCGCAGCGAGGCCGAGGCCAGCGCAAATTCGCGATCGACCTTCAGCCGGGCTCCCGCGGTCTGGCTTCGTTCCTGCTCATCCGGAGTCGGCGTGTTGGAGGATTCGTCGGGCGGAATGTGCTCGACATTTTTCAGCTTCGGCCTGGTGGGCAGCCCGTCGGATTCGATGATGCCGGAGTAGCGCGATTCTGTCTGCACGCCGAACGCTTCGCGCATCGAGCCGGCGACGATCTTGAGCTTGTTGTTGTCCATCGTGGAGAACGCGACGAGCATGACAAAGAAGCTCATCATCAGGCCCATCAGGTCGGCGAAGGAAACGTACCAGCCGTGCCCTCCGGCGTGTGCGGCGCCTCGTTTTTTCTTAGCCATTGTTGGTGCTCCGCGCCGAGGTCCGCAGGCCTAAGCCGGGACCGGCTCGCCCTCTTCATTGCGGTGTTTTTCGGGCAAGTAAGCCAGTAGCATTTCACGCACCAGCGTCGGGCTTTTGGAATCCCGGATCATCAGAATGCCGTCGATGATCAGCGTGCGATTGGTCTCCTCGTCGAGCAGCTTGCCGTGCAGCTTGTCGGCGATCGGCAGACAGAACAAATTCGCGATCACCGCGCCGTACAGCGTCGCCAACAGTGCGGTCGCCATGAACGGACCGAGTTTGGACGGATCGGTCATATTGGCAAACATCTGCACCATGCCGATCAACGTGCCGACCATGCCGAACGCCGGCGAGCAGTCGCCGATCGCGCGGTAGATCTTGCCGCCTTCGTCGAGATGCATCAGGAAGTTGTCGCGATCGCGTTCGAGATTGTCGCGGATGAATTCGAGATCGTAGCCGTCGGCGACGTAACGAATTCCCTTGGCGAGAAACGGCTCGTCGGTTTCAACCTTTTCCAAACCGACGGGTCCCTGCTTGCGGGAGATTTCGGCGATGCGCGCCAGCTCGTCGACCAGATCGCGCGCCGACAGCCGGCTCATGCTGAAGGCAAATTTCGCTCCGAGCGGAACGCCGTGCATGATCGCGCTGAGCGGAAACCGGATCATGGTGGCGGCGATCGATCCGCCGATCACGATGAGGCCGGCATGCTCGCTGATGAACAGGTGCAAATCGCCGCCCATGAGCATGATCGCGGCAACGACGACGATGCCGAACACGAGCCCAACGCTCGTCATGATATCCATGGAAAACTCCAACGCGCACGCGAACTACCGGCCGTCCTGGACGGTGACGCGGCCCACCCCGAGCCGCGCAACTCGGACCCTACGTCGCCCGCCATTAAAGACGCGTAAAGGATAAGCCGGTTTCGAATGGCCCCTGCAGGGAACAATCCAACTATCCTGGCTGTATCTTGCGGCCGGACGCCAGATGCGACCCAATCCACGTGCTGCGCTGACAAATCAGCAACATTCTGCTAACCATAGTCATCGCTCTCGCCAGTCGCGCACTTCATGGATATTCGCCTCGCCGCCGTTCCGATTATTGTCTGCGCCGTGTTGCTGGCAGCCTGCAGCAACAGCGATCGTATCGGCGTGGCGGCAGCTCCCGCCGCCGCCCCCGTCAGTAGTGGCCCTCGGACCACGGCGCCGCCCGTCAGCCTTGCCGGTCGATGGACATTTTCAGCTACGGGCAGCAGCTCATGCGCGATGACGTTCGGCGCCACCCAGCAGGACTCGACCGACGGCACCATCGCCCCAGGCCGCGGTTGTCCATTCAATTTCTTCACCAGCCGGAGGTGGACCTACACTGAGGCCGGCCTGACCATCCGCGACCATACCGCGCAATCATTGGCGCTACTGGCACCCGCGGGGCCCAATCGCTTTGAGGGCGAGACCGATTCGGGCCAGGAGGTCGCCCTGTCTCGCTAGCGTTTTCAACCAAAGCATGCCCTCGGACTTAATCCGGGGGTGGCGACCGGTTCGCGTCAGGAAAACCCGCCGACACGCTCAGGCCGCCGACAGACCCGTAAGCTCGAGGCTGAGAGCCCGCAAGCGCCTTCGGGCAACATGATCATAGGCTTGCGGATTGGCCTTCGCCTGCTGCATGCCGTTGAAGAACAGGCCGCTCTTGCCCTCCACGTCGTCGCCGACGGCAAGGTGCAAAATAGCTTCGCCCCCCTGCTCGACCGTCGAGATCGGCGTTATGCCCCCTTCCCGCACCATCGTGGTGTTCATGTAGGTGGCGGGATGCAGCGAATTCACCGTCACGCCGGAACTGGTCAGTTCCTCTGCAAGATCGATCGTGAACATGATTTGGGCGAGCTTGCTCTGGGCGTAAGCGCGCGTTCCGCTGTAGCTGCGAGCAAGCATCACGTCATCGAAGTCGAGCGGATGCTGGCCCAGCGAAGCGACATTCACGATGCGCGACGGCGCGGAGGCCTTCAGCATCGGAAGCAGCAGATAGGCGAGCAGAAATCCGGAGAGATAGTTCACGGCAAAGCGCAATTCATGGCCGTCGGCGCTGGTCCTGCGCTCCGAACCGAGCGACCGCGAACCTATTCCGGCATTGCTGATGAATAATTCGAGCCGGCAGTGGTCGGCTTTCACCGCCTCCGCGAGCTGTCGCGTCTCCGACAGCGACGACAGATCGGCGGGATAAAACATGACTTCGCCGCGCCCTCCCCGCTTGATGTCGTCAACGAGCGCCGCGCCCCGCTCGCGATCGCGGCCATGGATCAGGACCTTGGCGCCGGCCGAAGCAAGCCTCGTGGCGACATAGCGGCCGACGCCGTCGGTCGATCCCGTGATCAGTGCGGTCTTGCCGTGCAGTTCCATGGCGATTTCAACCTCAGTGAATTTCCGCCGACCGTTTCAGTGCTTCCTTCAGCTTCTCGAGGCTGAAATCCTTAGCTCGCGCGATTTCAAGGATCGGCGTTTCGCGGCGGCCGCAGAGTTCGGCGGCTTCGGGAATCTTTGCGGCGATGTCGGCCGGAATCACGATCGCCCCGTGCTGGTCGGCATGAAGGAGATCGTCGGAGCGCACAGTCATGCCGGCGACACGCACCTCGCCGCCAAAATTTTCCGCATGAACCCAGGCATGCGACGGGCCGATCGATCCCGCCAGCGCCTGGAAACCGGGCGCCCATTGCGGGATGTCTCGAATCGAGCCGTCGGTAATCACGCCAAGGCAACCGAGCGCCTTGTGCACATTGCTTTGCACCTCGCCCCAGAACGCGCCGTAGCCGACGTCCGGGCCATCGATATCCTGGATCACCGTGATGCGCGGCCCGAAGCCGGTTCCCATATATTCGTAATAGGCGATGCGGCGCTTCGCCTGTTCGTCCGGCGGAAGCGCGGACTTGAGCACCGAGCGGATGGTCACGGTGCGGGCATAGCCGACCATCGGCGGCAGGCCAGGAAACGGGCAAACCAGCGGCTTGGTCGTGTACCCGATCAGGCGGCGCTCGGGTGCTACGACTTCCATCGCATTGCAGATAGTCGGGGTGTCATAGCGCGCCAACGCCTCGAGCAGTTGGGCAGGCAGCGGCGCGGGCATGGGATTCGTCACGGCGTTCTCTCCGGAATTTTTTTTCAACGACGGGATTTGTCGTCAGCCATATAACCGACGGCAACGAGATCGGCAAAAACCTATTCCGGGCTGCCGGCGTTTTTTCCGCCCGGCCGGCCGTGCTTCCTATGGGCTGGTCAGTTCAGGCGCGCCGGCCGATCGTCCTGATGCGCGTCAGTGGCCGTCGACACGAACGGCTGGGCCGCTTCCGGAGGCGCAACCTGGGTCGGCGTCACGGACTGTGCGGCGGCCTTGCGCTGATGATCCCGATAGGATTTCCACCCCAACGGCAGGCTCAAGAGAAAAGCCACGGTGCCGAGGGAAAGAATAACCCAGGGATAACTGATCAAAAGCGCGATGAAGAAAACCACCGAGACAAAAACCGGCAGCACCATTTCCGGCGGCACACGCATGCGCACGGTCTTGCCCGAAAACACCGGCAGCCGCGACACCATCAGGAATCCGATCAGCAACGTATAGAATGCGGTCAGCATCGCCGGAGGTTTAGGCAGGCCGAGGAACGCCAGGTAGATCGGAAGCAGCACGGTGATGGCGCCGGCCGGCGCCGGAACGCCGGTGAAGTAGTTCGCCGCATAGGCCGGCTTGTTGGGATCGTCCATGGTCGCGTTGAAACGCGCCAATCTGAGACCGCCGCTGATCGCGAAAACCATCGCAGCAATCCAGCCGCCATTGTTCAACTCGCGAAGCTGCCAGAAATAGAGGATCAGCCCGGGCGCGACACCGAAATTGACGAAGTCCGCAAGGCTGTCGAGTTCGGCGCCGAATTTCGACTGGCCCTTGATCATGCGGGCGACGCGGCCGTCGATGCCATCGAGCACGGCGGCGAACACGATGGCCGCGACCGCCAGTTCCATCCGACCTTCCGTCGACAGGCGGATTGCGGTCAGGCCTGCGCAGATCGCCAGAAGCGTGATGAAATTGGGCACCAACATCCGCACCGGGATCGGGCGGAACCGGCGTCGGCGCATTTCCTGGTATTTTGGATCGAACGGCATGGCCAGCCATATATAGCAAGCGCTGGGCCGTTCCGCCATTGCGGCCGTCGTCCGGACGGTTCGACGCCTTGAATGGTTAATTGGCGCGGTAAGTGCGCCCCTGATCGCTCAGCCTGAAGTCGGCGAGAATGGTCTCTCCGGCGACTGCCGTTTGACCTTCTGAGACCAGCGATTTGGTTCCTTCGGGCAAATAAACGTCAAGACGCGACCCGAAGCGGATCAATCCGAAGCGCTCGCCCGCACCGATCGTCTGCCCTTCCCGCACGAACGACACGATGCGCCGCGCCACCAGGCCCGCGATCTGGACCACACCGATGCGCCCATTAGGCGTGGAGATGACGAGCGAATTGCGCTCATTGTCCTCGCTCGCCTTGTCGAGCTCGGCATTGATGAAGGTGCCGGGCCGGTACGCAATGCGATCGATCCGTCCCGCAACCGGGCTGCGGTTCACATGGCAGTTGAACACGCTCATGAAGATCGAGATGCGCGGCAGTGGCCGGTCGCCGAGGCCGAGCTCGGCCGGCGGCAAGGTCAGCGTCACCAACGAGACGCGTCCGTCGGCCGGCGCCACCACGATACCGTCCCGCACCGGCGTCACCCGCACCGGATCGCGGAAGAACAGCGCGCACCAGATCGTCAAGACCGTGCCGATCCAGCCGAGCGGCGTCCAGATCCAGAACAGGATCAGGCTGGCGAGCGCAAAGCCGCCGATGAACGGATAGCCCTCCTGATGAATGGGCGGTATCTGCGCGCGGATGGAGTTGGCGATCGACATCAGGACTCACTGTCATCTTCCCTCCGGCAAGGAGGGCGTTCTTGTTGAGATTATTCCGCTGCGGCCGGAGTGACCAGCGTGTCTTCGACCGGCGGCGGGGCGCGGTTCGGCGCTTCGCTCTCGTCGGCGATCCGCGCGAGCTTCTCCCGCGCTTCCTGGGCCTCGCGCTGCCGGTTCCACATACTGGCATAAAGCCCGCCAGTTGCCAAAAGCTGGCCATGGGTCCCGCGCTCGGCGATACGGCCCTGATCGAGCACGATGATCTCGTCGGCGGCCACAATCGTGGACAGCCGGTGCGCGATCACGAGCGAGGTGCGGTTGCGCGACACCCGCTCCAGCGCGTCCTGAATTTCCTGCTCGGTATGGCTGTCGAGCGCCGACGTTGCCTCGTCCAGCACCAGGATCGGCGGGGCCTTGAGCACAGTGCGGGCGATCGCGACGCGCTGCTTTTCGCCGCCCGATAGTTTCAGCCCGCGCTCGCCGACCTGGGTTTCGTACCCCTTCGGCGACATGCGGATGAAGCCGTCGATCTGCGCGAGCTGCGCCGCCGCTTCCACTTCGGCGTCGGTGGCGCTCCAGCGGCCGTAACGAATGTTGTAGCGAATGGTGTCGTTGAACAGCACGGTGTCCTGCGGCACCATGCCGATCGAGGCGCGCAGGGAGGCCTGGGTGACGTTGCGTATATCCTGGCCGTCGATCAGGATCCTGCCGCTCGAAACGTCATAGAGGCGGAACAGAAGGCGCGAGATGGTCGATTTGCCGGCACCCGATGGCCCGACGATCGCGACCGTCTTGCCGGCCGGCACTTCGAAGCTGAGCCCTTTCAGAATCGCGCGATCCGGCTCATAGGCGAACTGCACGTTGTCGAAGCGCACATTGCCCGACGTCACGATCAACGGCTTGGCGCCTGGAATGTCCCTGATCTCGGGATCGCGCGAGAGCACGTTGAACATCTTCTCGATGTCGATAATCGCCTGCTTGATCTCGCGATAGACCATGCCCATGAAATTCAGCGGCTGGTAGAGCTGGATCATCATGGCGTTGACCATGACGAAATCGCCGACCGTATTGTGCCCGCTGCGGACCCCGAACGCGCACATCAGCATGGTCGCGGTGAGACCGGCGGTGAAGATGATCGCCTGGCCGGCATTGAGGACGGCAAGCGAGGTATAGGCTTTGACGCTGGCCTGCTCGTAACGTTCCATCGAGCGGTCGTAGCGCGTGGCCTCGCGCTCCTCGGCGTTGAAATATTTGACCGTCTCGTAGTTCAGAAGCGAATCGATCGCCTTGGTGTTGGCGTCGGTATCGGAATCATTCATCTTGCGGCGAATCTCGATCCGCCACTCGGTCGCGATGTAGGTGTAGTACATATAGACGACGACCGTGACCATGGTGGCGGCGACGTAACGCCAGTCGAACTTCCACAGCAGCACCACCATCAGCAGCGAAACCTCGACGATGGTCGGGACAAGTTGCAGGATCACCATCCGCACGATGACTTCGATGCCGGTGCGTCCGCGCTCGAGCACACGCGTCAAGCCGCCGGTCTTGCGCTCGAGATGGAAGCGCAGCGACAGCTCGTGCATGTGGACGAAGGTAAGATAGGCGAGCTTGCGCACCGCGTGCATGGCTACGCGCGCAAAAATTCCGTCGCGCCACTGCGTCAGGACGCCCATCAGCACGCGCAAGCCGCCGTAGCTTAAGGTCATGATCAGGGGCGAGACGATCAGCCACAGCGCCCAGTTCGATGCCTGCACCGGGGCGGTATCGGCGCCGGTGAGGGCATCGATCGCCCATTTGAAGGTGAACGGCACCGCCAGCGTCGCAAGTTTCGCCAGCAGCAACAGCACCACCGACCAGACCACGCGCATCTTCAGATCGACGCGGTCGCCGGGCCAGATATAGGGCCACAGACGCGCCAGCGTCCCGGTCAGGGTCGCCTGTCCGAAGGATTTGTCGGGAGATGGCGCCTCGCTGGCGCCCCGGGCCAAATCAGTGTGAGACATCGAGTTAAGCCCGGCACAACAAGGCGCGCCGTTCGGGCGCGTGCTTTTTCAGGTTCCGCATTCGGCAGTCATATAGAGCCTTTAAACCCGGCGTACACCCTTGCGGAACCCAAATTCTTCTCAATTTGCGGGCATCTTTGCCGATAGATTTCATTCCCCAGGCGAATCCGTTAAGGCTTGACGAGTTTTACGCTGCAATGCCACATGACCGATATGAATCAGATCAAGACAGTCTGTGTCTACTGCGGCTCTGGCCCTGGCACCAATCCACGCTTTGTAGAAGCCGCCAAAGCCTTCGGTAGGATTCTTGCTGAAAACGGTATCCGTCTCGTCTATGGCGGCGGTTCTATCGGCCTGATGGGCGCGTTGGCCGGCTCTGTGCTCGATCACGGCGGCAAGGTGACCGGTATCATCCCCGACTTTCTGACGACCCGGGAAAACGCCCTCAAGCGCGTTCAGGAACTGATCGTCACGCCCGACATGCACGAGCGCAAGCGGCTGATGTTCGAGCATTCCGACGCCTTCGTGGCGCTGCCCGGCGGCATTGGTACGCTTGAGGAGCTCGTTGAGCAACTCACCTGGCAACAGCTCGGCCGTCACGCCAAGCCGGTGCTGCTTGCCAACATCGACAGCTTTTGGGAGCCGCTGCTGGCGCTGCTTGCGCATATGCGCGCGACGCAATTCATTCGGGCGAACCTGGCGGTCGACATTCTGAAGGCCGAGCTCGTTGAGGATATTCTGCCGCGACTGCAAGCTGCCGCCCGCGCAGCCGAGGGCCCCGTCGAGATGGCGCCCGAAATCGCGCGGCGCCTCTAAAGCGCTTTCCAGCGAAGTGGAGACCGGTTCGCGTTAAGAAAACGCGTCAAATCAAGAATCTAGCCGCAGACTACTGCCGCCGCGTCACGCTTGCGGGAAAGTCACCGCCTCGATGCGGTTGCCGTCGGGATCCCTGACGAAGGCCGCATAGTAACGCACGCGGTCGTGCGGCCGCAGGCCCGGCGCGCCGTCGGAGCTACCGCCAGCGCCTGACGCCGAAGCATGGAACGCATCGACTGCGTCGGGCGATTTCGCCCGAAGACAGATGTGACAGCCGCTCTCCGGGTCGACCTGCGACATGCGGCTGCGCAAATTGATCCAGAATTCGGGATAGCTTTTTCCGAAGCCGATCGTGCCCACCCTCGTCACCAGCCTGGAAAAGCCGAGCGGCGCCAAAGTTGCCTCATAGAATCGCGCCGACCTCTCGAGGTCAGTGACGCCGACGGAAATATGGTCGATCATGGGTGGTACCTAAGGTCTACCGTCGTTGCGAGCGAAGCGAAGCAATCCATGCCGGCCGCGGAGCAATATGGATTGCTTCGTCGCGTCGCTCCTCGCAATGACGGTTGTGTCCAAATCTTCCCCTCTGCAAATCACGCCGGCGCGCCGGACTTCACCAGCTTGTAAATGATCGAGTCCATCAGCGCCTGAAACGAAGCGTCGATAATGTTCGGCGAAACCCCGATCGTGGTCCAGCGCTCGCCCGCCTCGTCCTCGCTTTCGATCAGCACCCGCGTCACCGCGCCGGTGCCGCCGTTGAGGATACGCACGCGATAATCGATCAGCTTCAGGCCTTCGATATATTTCTGGTATTTGCCGAGGTCCTTGCGTAGCGCGACGTCGAGCGCATTGACGGGGCCGTTTCCTTCGGCCGCCGAGATCAGCTTCTCGCCATCGACATTGACCTTGACCACGGCCATCGCCACCGTGACGCGCTGACCGTTGGCGTTGTAGCGTTGCTCGACATTGACGTCGAATTGCTCGACGCGGAAATAGTCGGCCACGCGGCCAAGCGTGCGCCGCGCCAGAAGCTCGAACGACGCATCGGCGGACTCATAGGCGTAACCGGCGGCTTCGCGGTCCTTCAGTTCATCGACGAGGCGGGCCAATTTTGGGTCGTTCTTGTCGTAAGCGATACGAGCGCGATCGAGTTCGGCGATGACATTTGAACGCCCGGCTTGATCGGACACCAAAACCTTGCGATGATTTCCGACTGCTTCGGGCGGAACATGCTCGTAAGTTTGCGGGTCTTTCAGCACCGCCGAGGCATGAATGCCGGTCTTGGTCACGAACGCACTTTCGCCGACATAGGGCGCGTGGCGGTTCGGCGCGCGGTTGAGCATGTCGTCGAGCATCCGCGACACTTTCATCAATGTTGTCAGCTTGTCGTCCGTCACGCCGATCTCGAATGAATTGGCGAATTCGCTCTTGAGCCGCAAGGTCGGGATCAACGAACACAGATTGGCGTTGCCGCAGCGCTCGCCGAGACCGTTCAGCGTGCCCTGGATCTGGCGCGCGCCCGCACGAACCGCCGCCAGCGAATTGGCCACCGCCTGCTCGGTGTCGTTATGGGCGTGAATGCCGAGGTGATCGCCGGGAATGTGTTTCGTTACCTCACCGACGATGGTCTCGACTTCGTGCGGCATGGTGCCGCCGTTGGTATCGCACAGCACCACCCAGCGCGCGCCGGAATCGTAAGCCGCTTTCGCGCAGGCCAAAGCGAACTTTGGATTTTCCTTGTAGCCGTCGAAGAAATGCTCGCAGTCGAGCATGACCTCACGGCCGGCCTTCTTTGCGGCTTTTACGCTGTCGCGGATCGAGGCGAGGTTTTCCTCGTTGGTGGTCTCAAGCGCAACGCGCACCTGATAGGCCGATGATTTCGCGACAAAGCAGATGGCGTCCGCCTTGGCTTCCAATAAAGCCGCAAGTCCGGGGTCGTTCGAGGCGGAGCGGCCGGGCCGGCGGGTCATGCCGAACGCGGTGAAGCGCGCGTGGGCAAGCTTAGGCCTTGCGGCAAAGAATTCGGTGTCGGTGGGATTGGCGCCGGGATAGCCGCCCTCGACATAGTCGATGCCGAGTTCGTCAAGCATCCCGGCAATCAAGCGCTTGTCGTGCAGGGTGAAATCCACGCCGTTAGTCTGGGCGCCGTCGCGCAGCGTGGTATCGAACAGATAGAGGCGCTCGCGCGTCATGTCGGAGCCCCCGATTTGGCGCTGCCGCCGAGACTCTTCTGCATCGTGGTGTTGGCAAGCCACTCGCCACCGACCGATACGGTATTGCGCTGTTTGGCCTGGTAGCCGCGCCCGGCGAAAAACTCCGCCGCATTGTCGCTGGCATCGACGGTGAGGCTGGTGGCGCCACGGCCGCTTGCAAGCCTTTCCAGCGCATCGCACAGCATCGCCGCTACCCCCTGGCCGACCGCACCGGGATGCACGTAGAGCAGATCGATATGGTCTTTACCCTTCAGCGAGGCGAATCCGACCGGGGAACCTTGCAGGGTGGCGACAAGCGTAAGTTCGGACGCCAGGCGCTTGGCGAATCCGGCTTCGTCATCGGCGGCGCTGGCCCAGGCCTGCTGTTGCGCCTCGCTATAGTCATCGCCGGTCAGCCCCTCGATGCTGGCGGCAAAGATCGCCGCGAGCACGGGCGCGTCTTCGGCGAGATAAGGCCGCAGCGCAGGTTTGGGCAAGGCCTGTCCCATCGTCTTCAAAATGCTCCGATCAATTTGAGCGCAATCGCGACCGCCGCCGCGATGACAGCCCATTGGAGCACGATGTAATAGCGCCAGTGCTTTGGAAAAGGTGTGTCGGGACGGCTCATCGCGCGATCTCCCTTTTCTTTCCCTCTCCCCTTGAGGGAGAGGGTGGCGTCTCGCGCGAGCGAGACGACGGGTGAGGGGTTCTATCCAATTGCTCCGCCAGACTGGTGAGCACGCCCTCCAAATTCTGAAGCACGTCATTATTCCAAAAGCGCACCACGCGAAATTCATTTCGCGCGAGCCAATTGTCGCGCTCGATCTCTCGAACGGAATCGGCGTGCTGACCACCATCGATTTCGATGATCAATCGTAATTCGAAGCAAAGAAAATCCGCGATGTATGGCCCGATCGGAACTTGCCGGCGGAACTTGAACGTCGCAAACCTCCGGTCTTTCAGAGCAAACCAGAGCTTGCGCTCGGCATCGGTCATACGCGCGCGCAATTGGCGGGCCACCCCGGTGAGAGACCGCGCCCCCTCACCCGTCCTGCGCCTTTGGCGCAGGCCACCCTCTCCCGCGAGGGGAGAGGGACTAACCCGTTGCTCGTTCATCGCGCGATCTCCCAGGTGGTGATTGGCTTTCCGTCCGCGTCCTTGCCGTCTTTCAGCACGACACCCATCGCAGAGAGTTCGTCTCGAATTTGGTCGGACTTCTTAAAATCCTTCGCCTTACGAGCGGCCAAGCGTGCAGCGATGCGCTCTTCCAGTGCCTGGGGCTCTAAGCCAAGTTCACGAGCTTTGACTTCCTCGATTGACTTAAGAATATCCTCGCGAACGCCGCTTTCCCGGACATGCTCGACGGCTCGCTCAAATCCAAGCAACCGCAGCGAGCCAGCTAGCTCGGTCGCGGCATCGGCAGGAGTACCGCCCAGCGAACGTGCCTGCGCCGCGAGCTTATGCAACTCGGCTATCGCGGCGGGCGTGTTGACATCATCGGATAACGCAGCCGCAACGGCTGAAGACAACTTGGCCTTGGTCATATTCGCACCCGCAACCGCACGCTGGAAATTGCCGTATATCAGCATCGACTCGTCAAGAGCCGATCTCGTCCAGTCAATCGGTTGCCGATAGTGGGTCCGCAACATGTTTAAACGTATGATTTCGCCCCACCATGGATTGCCGGGCTGTTGCTTAAGCAACTCCCTGATCGTGACGAAATTGCCGAGGCTCTTCGACATCTTCTCGCCTTCGACCTGCAAGAAGCCGTTGTGCATCCAGAAATTCGCCATGCGATTTTCATGAAAGGCGCAGCAACTTTGCGCCAGTTCGTTCTCATGATGAGGAAAGACGAGATCGACGCCACCGCCATGGATGTCAAATTGATGGGGGAACTTTAGACCTTCGGAAGACAACCTCTTCTTCATATCCTCCCACAATAGCTTATCTGCCATCGCCGAGCATTCGATATGCCAGCCTGGCCGGCCGTCCACCTTGATTCCGGCCGGCGACGGCCACGATGGCTCGCCCGGCTTCGACGGCTTCCACAGCACGAAGTCGGTGGCGTCGCGCTTGTACGGCGCAACATCGACGCGGGCGCCCGCGATCATTTCGTCGAGCGAGCGGTTGGCGAGCGCGCCGTAGCGCGGCAACACGGAATTGGCCGCATTCATCGCCTGCGGCGAAAACAGCACGTGATCTTCGGCGGCATACGCAAAACCGCCCTGCACCAGCCGCTCGATGATGGTGCGCATTTCCGCTATATGTTCGGTAGCGCGCGGCTCGACCGTCGGCCGCAGGCAGCCGAGCGCATCGACGTCGTCGTGGAACTGCCTTTCGGTCTCTTTGGTGACCTTGCGGATCGCCTCGTTCAGCGGCAGGCCGGGGAAATCGCGCGCGGCGCGTTCGTTGATCTTGTCGTCGACGTCGGTGATGTTGCGGACGTAGGTAACGCGATCAGCGCCATAGAGATGCCGCAGCAGGCGAAACAGCACGTCGAACACAATGACCGGGCGCGCATTGCCGATATGGGCGAAGTCGTAGACTGTCGGCCCGCACACATACATGCGCACATGGTTAGGATCGAGCGGCGTGAAGACGCGCTTTTCCTTGGTCAAGGTATCGTAAAGACGTAGTTCCATTGAGTCCCGAACCCCTCCCGGCCGGGCGTCCAATGATCTCGTGTGAGAAAAGACGGCCTCAGCCAGCGAATCGCTAGCTCATAATCTCGCGGCAAATGCCACAAATGGCGAGAAAACCGTGCATGAAAATCACCATGGGCTAGCCCAGGGGATGCCGTCAAGAGGCCGACGCCTCAACACAACGGGCTGATTTCGGCCATGAAACCGCCTCGGGGGCCTTGGTTAATCATTGTTTACATTTTGAAGCTATCGCTTTACGGGCGACCCCTCATTCACCGGAGCAGTAATGCGATCGATCTCAGCGCTTTTGGCCAGTTTGTCCCTGTTCGCCGGGTCGGCAGCATGGGCGGACAGCCAGGTTTTCATCATTGCAAACCAGGCGGACGGCTACGGCGTCGACCAGTGCCTGGCCAAAGGCGAGAAGTGTGGCGCCCATGCCGCCCAATCCTACTGCCAGTCGCGGAGTTTCGCCCAAGCCACCGCCTATCGGCGGGTCGACCCCGACGAAATAACCGGCTCGGTTCCGAGGGCCGGCGAAAATTGCCGCCATGCCGGTTGCAATGAATTCGTCGCCATTACTTGCCAACGTTAGCGCAGTCCATCCCGACAGGCACCCTCGCCTTGCCGGCGCCGTGGAAACGACGTGACGCTGCCCCGAGAAGCGGGTAATGGAGGCCGGCCGGTGCCCGCTCAGCCGAACTTCGTGATATATCGCAGTTTGTGAAACGAACTTCGGAAGGGAATGGGGCCTGGATTGCTAAATCCTACTTTTTGATGCCGCTTTTCAATGCGAAGTTTCTGCTATGAGCTTGTCGTCAATGCGCAGGAACTTCAAATCGGCAGCACCAGGCCGCGCCTTCGGGTCTCCCACAGGGCCTCGCGCGGAGTTGCCCCTTAATGGCCGGATATGCCTGAAAAGCTGACTGTCTCCCGGTCCAGATCGATCGTGGCCTGTGCTGCGTTTCTCGGCGCGGTCGCGTTGTGTGCTGAGGCCAGCGCGCAGGTAAATCCGCCTCCGCCGGGATCGGCAGCCAATCCGATGTGCGCGCGGCTCGAGGCCCAATTGACCACCGTCGATCGCGGCGGCGGTGACCCGGTCAAGGACGAGCAGATCCGCCGTTATCAGGAAGCCGCCTCCAAGCAGCAGGCCGAACTTGATCGCGTCGCCTCGCAGGCCAAGCGGATAGGCTGCGACAGTTCCGGATTTTTCTCGCTGTTCGGCGGCCAGTCGGCGCAATGCGGGCCGGTGAACAACCAGATACAGCAGATGCGCGCCAATCTCGATCAGATCACGACGAGCCTCGAGCGGCTGCGTAGCGGCGGCCTCGGCGGCAACGATCGCGAAAACCAGCGCCGCTCGGTTCTTCTGGCGCTGGCGCAGAATAATTGCGGACAGCAATATGCCAATGCCGTGCAGAGCCAAGGACCCGGCAACTTCCTGAGCAACCTGTTCGGCAACAACAATCCGGGCGCGCCACCCGTCGATGTGGGTCCGCAATCCGGAACCTACCGCACGGTCTGCGTGCGCAGCTGCGACGGCGGATATTTTCCGATCTCGTTTGCGACCGTGCCCGCCCGTTTTCCGGATGACGAAAAGAGCTGCAAGGCGCTATGCCCTGCGGCGGAAGCCAACCTCTACACCTATCGCAACCCCGGCGAAGACATGAACCAGGCGGTGTCGATCAGCGGTCAACCCTATGCAACTTCGCCCAATGCATTCCGCTTCCGCCAGGAGTTCAATCCATCCTGTTCGTGCAGGGCCGCCGGGCAGACCTGGTCGGACGCGCTGAAATCGATCGACGATAGGGCCGCCGCCGAACAGCAAGGCGACATCATCGTCACCGAAGAGGGCGCCAAGAAGATGTCGCGGCCGCTGACGAAATCGCCCGCACCCAAAAAGAGCACCGTTGGTGGGTCCCCAGTACCCGAGGCAACTCCAGCGCCCGCGCCTTCGCCGACGAACACCGCCGGAGCCTCGCCGGATAACAAGCCGATCCGTTCGGTGGGCCCGACCTTTATCCCGGCGCGCTAGGGCCCGATCGGGTTTCTTGAATCAATTCCGTTCTTTGTTTGCCGAGCTTGATCCTGGAGATGAGGCGCCTCTATCCCTCAAACGCCTCGCCCGACCCGCGGCCGGTGCGCGACACCAGCGTCTCGTCGGACTTTGGCAGCGGCCTGCCGTCGTCGCGAAACTTGTTGGTGATCGGATAGCGGCGATCGCGCCCGAAATTCCGGCGCGTCACCTTGACGCCGGGGGCAGCCTGTCGCCGCTTGTATTCGGCAATGTTGAGCATGCGATCGATCCGCGCCACCACCTCGCGGTCGAATCCGGCTGCGATGATGCTCGCCAGCGGCTCCTCGCGCTCGACCAGCCGCTCCAGGATGGCGTCCAGCGTCTCGTAGGGCGGCAAGGAATCCTGGTCGGTCTGATTTTCGCGCAGTTCAGCGGTCGGCGGCCGCGTGATGATGTCGGGCGGAATGACCTCTCCCGATGGCCCGAGCGCGCCGTCCGGCTTCCAGCTATTGCGCAGGCGCGACAGCCGGAACACCTCGGTCTTGTAGATGTCCTTGATCGGGTTGAAGCCGCCGTTCATGTCGCCATAGAGCGTGGCGTAACCGACCGACATCTCCGATTTGTTGCCGGTGGTGACGACCATAACGCCAGTCTTGTTGGAGACTGCCATCAACAGCGTGCCGCGCGTGCGGGCTTGCAGGTTTTCCTCGGTGATATCGCGCGGCAGCCCGGCAAATGCGCCCGACAGGATTTCCTCAAAGCCGTTGACCGCTTTCGCAATCGGCAGCATCTCGTAGCGGATGCCGAGGTGGCGCGCGAGTTTTGCCGCATCGTCAAGCGAGACCTGCGCGGTGAAGCGAAATGGCAGCATGATGCCGCGCACGCGATCGGCCCCCAAAGCATCGACCGCGATCGCCGCGCACAACGCGGAATCGATGCCGCCGGACACACCCAACAACACGCCGGGAAACCGGTTTTTCCCGACATAATCGCGCAAGCCCAACATGCAGGCGGCGTAATCGGCCTTGTCGCCCTCGATGACAGTCGCGATCGTCCCATTGCAACGCCACCCGCTTTCGCTCCTCGTCCAACGCAGCGTCGTGATGTTTTCGGTGAACGCCGGCAATTGCGCCGCCACCGAAAGGTCGGCATTGAGCGCAAACGAGGCGCCGTCGAAAACGAGCTCGTCCTGCCCGCCGACCTGGTTGAGATAGATCAGGGGAAGCCCGCTCTCGGTGACGCGCGCCACCGAAATCGACAGGCGGATATCGCCCTTGTCGCGCGCGTAAGGCGAGCCGTTCGGCACCACTAGAATTTCCGCGCCGGTCTCGGCGAGACATTCCACGACGTTTTCGTAATCCTCCGATTCCTCCACCCACGTGTCCTCGCAAATCGGAACCCCGACCCGCACGCCGCGAACAGTCACCGGACCCGCGGCCGGCCCGCGGGCAAATACGCGCTTCTCGTCGAACACGCCATAATTCGGCAGATTGGACTTGAAGCGAATGGCCGCGATGCGGCCCTCATCAAGAAGCGCGCAGGCGTTGTAGAGTTTTCCCTCATCGACCCAGGGCGTACCGATCAGCGCGGCCGGCCCGCCGTCGGCCGTTTCCCGCGCAAGCTCTTCGATCGCCGCGCGGCAGGCCGATTGAAAAGCCGGTTTCAATACCAGGTCTTCCGGCGGATAGCCGGCGATGAACAATTCCGGAAAAACCACAAGATCGGCGCCATCGGCGTGAGCTTGCGCGCGCGCGCCGCGTGCTTTCGCGGCATTGCCCGCAATATCCCCCACCGTCGGGTTCAACTGGGCCAGCGTGATCGAAAACTGGTTGGCGCGTTGGGTCATGGCGTGATCGTGCCTTGCGCGCGGGCAAACTGCAATTGCATGCTTTAGATCGCGCCCATGCGTTCGGCGATCGAAAACAGCCAGAACAGGCCCGCGGTGACCAGCGCGACGCCGACCGCCGCCGAACCCATGTCCTTGACCCGCCCGATCTGCGCATCATGTTCGGTGGTCAGCCGATCGGCGAGCTTCTCGATCGCGGTATTGAGCAGTTCGACAATCAGCACCATGACAACGGCGGCGATCAGCTCGATACGGCGCATCGCGGTCGTGCCGATCAGCCACGCCAGCGGCAAGGAAAGCACCAGCGCGAAAAGCTCCTCGCGAACGGCCTGCTCGGAGCGAATCGCGAAGACGAGGCCGTTACGCGTGTTGATGGTGGCTCGCCACAGCCGCAGCAACTCTTACAGCCCCGCCGCGGCCGGCATCGGCTTGACCTTGCCGGCGCGTTCCTGCTTGAGCAGTTCGGCGATCAGGAAGGCCATGTCGATCGACTGTTCGGCGTTGAGACGGGGATCGCAGACCGTATGATAGCGATCGCTCAGATCCTCATGGGTGATGGCGCGCGCGCCGCCGATACACTCGGTGACGTCCTGCCCGGTCATTTCGAGATGGACGCCGCCGGCATGGGTGCCCTCGGCAGCATGGATGGCGAAGAACGACTTCACCTCCGACAGGATGCGGTCGAATGGCCGGGTCTTGTAGCCGGTATTCGATGAAATCGTGTTGCCATGCATCGGATCGCACGACCAGACCACGGCGCGGCCTTCGCGCTGAACCGCGCGAATGAGCAGCGGCAAGTGATCGGCGATCTTGTCCGAACCGAACCGGTTGATCAGCGTCAGCCGCCCCGGCTCATTGTCCGGATTGAGCACGTCGATCAGCTTCAAGAGCTCGTCCGGCTTGAGCGAGGGACCGCACTTCAAGCCAATCGGATTCTTGATGCCGCGGAAATATTCCACGTGGCCGTGATCGAGCTGGCGGGTGCGATCACCGATCCAGATCATATGGCCTGACGTCGCATACCAGTCGCCGGTCGTAGAATCGACGCGCGTGAACGCCTGCTCGTAGCCGAGCAACAATGCTTCGTGGCTGGTGTAGAAATCGGTAGCGCGCAACTCCGGATGGCTCTCGAGGTCGAGCCCGCAGGCACGCATGAAGTTCAGCGCGTCCGAGATGCGATCGGCGAGCTCCTTGTAACGGCGCGACTGCGGGGAATCCCTTAAGAAACCGAGCATCCACTGGTGCACGCTGCCGAGATTGGCGAAACCGCCGGTGGCAAAGGCACGCAACAGATTGAGGGTTGCCGCCGACTGGCGATACGCCATGAGCTGGCGCTGCGGATCGGGGGTACGCGCCTGCGCCGTGAACGCGATGTCGTTGACGATATCGCCGCGGTAGCTCGGCAGCTCCACGCCATTGACCGCCTCGGTCGGCGAAGAGCGCGGTTTGGCGAATTGCCCGGCAATGCGGCCAACCTTCACGACCGGTACCGCTCCGGCATAGGTCAAAACGACCGCCATCTGCAGCAAGACACGGAAGAAATCCCGGATGTTGTTGGCGCCGTGTTCGGCGAAACTCTCGGCGCAATCGCCGCCCTGGAGCAGGAAGGCCCCGCCGGCCGCCACGCGCGCCAGCGCCTTTTTCAGGTTGCGGGCCTCGCCTGCAAAAACCAGCGGCGGAAACGTCGCAAGCTGCGCCTCGACATCCGCCAATGCCTTCGCATCCGGATATTGGGGTATCTGCTTGACCGGCTTGGTGCGCCAACTGTCGGGTGTCCACCGCTCGGACATGACGTTAACTCCTGAGCAAAAACCGCCACTTATGAGGCGGTCGCGAAGGGCCGGGTTATACACAGGCTGACCGCCAACCGCCAGTGCCGCCGATTTGAAGCTCCTGAGATGCTGCCGCGCTTTCGTACCAGGAGCTTCAAATCGATAAGCGGCACTGGAAAATATGAGATTTGCCAGCGCCATTCGTTTCCGAAGTTCGTTTTTGGGCGCCGCAACATTGGACGAACTTCGGAAACGAGCCACCGGCTGCACGGGTTTTGAGACTTCCCTTTTGGCCTCCTTCAAGGCTTTGCCACAGCTTCGTTGACAACCCCTTGCGGCGAAAGCTGAATTCGCATTTGCTCGGAGATCGCGAGAGCACTGGGAAAATCGCGATGACCGAGGCTGCGCTGGACGACGTTTTCATTGACGATATCACCATTCCCGCCGCGGACGGCTATGTTCTGGGCGCGACGCTTTTCCTGCCCCGCGGGGCCAAGCGCCATGCCGTCGTGATCAATTCGGCGACCGCCGTGCGGCGCAAGATCTACAAGGGGTTTGGCGGCTATCTAGCCCGGCGCGGCAGCGCGGTCCTGACCTATGATTACCGCGGCATCGGCGATTCCCGGCAGCGCGCCCTGATCGGCTACAACCGGCCGAAGTCCCTGGTCGGCTTTAAAGCCACGATGGCGGATTGGGCGGCGCTTGATAGCACCGCCGCGGTGAGCTGGATGCGCGAACGCTACCACGCCCTGCCCCTCCATTATGTCGGCCATTCCTTCGGCGGTCAGGCGCTTGGACTTCTCGCCAACAACAGCGAGGTTTCGCGTGCGCTGTTAATCGCAGCGCAAGCCGGATACTGGAGGCTGATGGCCTCGCCGGAACGCTATCGCGTCCTTGCGTTCCTGAATTTGGTGGGCAGGCCCCTCACCCAGCTCTTGGGTTATGCGCCAGGCTGGAGCGGACTGGGCGAGGACCTGCCGAAGGGTGTCTTTGAGCAGTGGGCCGGCTGGGTGATGAGCGAACGCTATCTGTTCGACGACCCCAATCTCAAAGCGCTTTCGAATTTCGCCAAATACAAGGGTGCGCTGCGCTCGCTTTGCCTCTCCGACGACCCCTGGGCGACACGGCCGGCGGTCGAGCTTCTCTGTTCGGGCTTTACGTCGACCAGGCCGGAAATTCTGACCGTCACCCCGGCCGATGCGGATACGACCGCAATCGGCCATCTCGGCTTTTTCCGTCCCGAACATCGCGACACGCTTTGGCGCGGTGCGGCAGAATGGATGGAAGCGGAAAAGTAGGGTTGCTTCGTTTACCTCCGCATCACCCTAATATTGTAAGATTATCTACGTGAGACATCTCACAGAGCGAAATGGCGCCCCGGCGCGATATTGTGGTCACGAGGTTCAATAGCGAGATATTCGAATGCCTCTTGTCGGATTTTCGATGCGCACCCTTTGGTTCATCGTTCTGACCACCGTTTCTTTAGGCATGCTCGGTGGCCCCGCCTCTGCGGACAAGCGCATTGCCCTTATCATCGGAAATTCCGCCTATCAGAACGTCACGCGCCTGGACAATCCGAAAAACGACGCCACCCTCATGGCCGACACGATGCGCGGCCTCGGATTCACCCTTGTCGGCAACGGCCCTCAGGTCGACCTGGACAAGGCCGGACTTGACAGGGCGGTGCAAAGCTTCGGGCAATTGATCCAGGGTGCCGACGTCGCAATGTTCTACTACGCCGGCCATGGCGTTCAAGTGAATGGCTCGAACTATCTCGTACCGGTCAACGCCAATCCGACGCGGGAGGCCGACGTCGATTTCCAGATGGTGGATGTCAACGTCGTGCTGCGCCAGATGCAGGGTTCCGGAACCCGGCTTAATCTCGTTGTGCTCGATGCCTGCCGAAACAATCCGTTCGGCGGGCGCGGATTGCGGGCCACCGAAGGCGGGCTTGCGCAGATGCGGGCGCCGGAAGGAACACTCATTTCATATGCCACCCAGCCGGGAAGCGTTGCGCAGGACGGCGCAGATGGCCACAGCCCCTACACAAAGGCGCTTGCCAACACGGTTCGTCGCGCCGGGCTCGATATATTCCAAACCTTCAATCAAGTCGGATTGACCGTAAAACGAGCGACCGGCGGCTCGCAGCAGCCGTGGGTATCGTCGTCGCCAATCGACGGCGATTTCTACTTCGTTCCTCCGACGGGATCGGCGGCATCGCATCAATCCGACGCGCCAGCCCAGGATATTCCTCCGGCCAGATCGCGGCCTGACGAACCCACGGACGCGCGGCGGTCGCTGGAGAAGGCCGCAAACGCGGGCGACACCAACGCCATGGTCAATCTCGGTTTCATGTACGAGAGAGGCAACGGCATCCCCCGGAATCTTGCCGAAGCCATCAATTGGTACGGAAAGGCGGCGAACGCCGGCAACACTTATGGCATGAGAAACCTTGGCACCCTGTATCGGGATGGCATCGGTGTCGCCAAGAACATCACTGAGGCGCGCAGATGGTTCGAGAAGGCAATCGCCGGCGGAAATGCCGAGGCCCTGAATAGCCTTGGCCTTCTCTACCAGACCGGCATCGACGGGCCGCCGAATTACACCGAGGCTCGCAAATTGTTCGAGAAGGCAGTCAGCGCCGGGAATTCCGACGCCATGAATAGCCTTGGCTTTCTCTACGAGATCGGCATGGGCGGGCCGCCGAACTACACCGAGGCTCGCAAGTGGTTTGAGAAGGGTGTCGCCGCGGGCAACGTCCACGCCATGGTCAACCTCGGTTACCTCTACGACAAAGGTAATGGCGTCGCCCAGAATTATGCCGAGGCCCTCAAATGGTATGAGAAGGCGGCTGCAGGGGGCGAATCCGTCGGCATGAAAAATGTCGGCGTCTTCTACCGGGATGGATTTGGTGTATCGAAGGATCCCGCCGAGGCGCGCAGATGGTTCGAGAAGGCGATCGCGGCCGGCAACGGCGATGCCATGACAAGTCTGGGCTACCTCTACGAGACGGGCAACGGCGTTCCAAAGGACTTTGCCGAAGCCCGCAAATGGTACGAAAAGAGCGCGGCCGCCGGCAGTGCCCTTGGCATGACTAATCTCGGCATGCTCTATCGGGACGGAAGAGGCGTTACCCAAGACAAGTCCGAGGCACGCACGTGGTTCGAGAAGGCGGCGGCAACCGGTTACGATGGGGCGCGAGTAGCGCTTCGAGAGCTGAATTCGCCCAGGCCAGGTACCCGACGCTGATTGCCGCGAGGCTGCAATTTCAGCGCCCATTGAACCTCGAGGCCAGAGCGGGTGCTTTTGACCGAGAACATGCCCTATCGATGCGCGAACTTACGTTGAGCCCTCGCCGGTCTCCTGATTTCCCTTCCGCCGGTCAAGAGGTTGGCAGGCGGAGAGCGGCTCTGGTCTATTCCGCAGCTTCTCTCACGTGACCTGCCGCAGGCGTGTGCATCGTCACCAGCTCTTCCGCCGCCGTGGGATGCAGCGCCATGGTCGCATCGAAATCAGCCTTGGTCGCTTTCATTTTGACGGCGATGCCGAGCACCTGCGCCATTTCGGCGGCACCATCACCGACGATGTGACAGCCAATGACGCGATCGGTCATGGCATCGACGATCAACTTCATCAGAACCCGGGTGTCGCGGCCCGAGAGCGTGGCCTTCATCGGCCTGAAATTCGTCTTGTAGATATCGACCTGGCTGAATTGCGCGCGCGCCTGGGCTTCCGTCAATCCCACCGTGCCCACTTCAGGCTGGCAGAACACCGCGGTCGGAATGTCGGCATGATCGACACGAACCTGCCGCTTGCCGAATACGGTGTCGGCAAAGGCATGGCCCTCGCGGATCGCAACCGGCGTCAGGTTGACGCGATGGGTGACGTCGCCGATCGCATAGATGTTCGGCGTCGACGTTCTCGAAAAGCCGTCGACCGCGATGCCGCCGTTCTCCGGGTTGATGGCGACGCCGGCCTTCTCCAGCCCGAGATTGGCGACATTCGGATGCCGGCCGATCGCAAACATCACCTGATCGGAGGCGATGCTCGAACCGTTCGACAAATGCGAGGTGAAGTCCTTGCCATGCTTGTCGATCTTGTTGACGGTGCAGCCGGTGAGGATCGTGATGCCCTCCTTTTCCATTTCGCTGCGCACATGGGCGCGGACGTCCTCGTCGAAACCGCGCAGCACGTTTTCGCCGCGGTAGACGACCGTCACGTCAGAGCCGAAGCCGGCAAAGATGCAGGCGAATTCCAGCGCAATATAGCCGCCGCCCTGAATCAGGATGCGCCGCGGCAGCGACGGCAGATGGAATACTTCGTTGGAGGAAATCACGTGCTCGATGCCGGGAATGGCAGCGCCGTGATTCGGCGCCCCGCCGGTGGCAATCAGCACATATTTCGATCGCACCGTCTCGCCGCTCGCGAGCCGAAGCGTGTTCGCATCGACAAATTCCGCCCGTGTCTTGAGGACGCGCGCGCCGGCTTTTTCCACGTTGGCGGTATAGGCCGCTTCAAGCCGCGCGATCTCCTTGTCCTTGTTGGCAATCAAGGTCGGCCAGTCGAACGCCGCCTGAGGGATCGTCCAGCCAAAACCCGCCGCATCCTCGATCTCGTGATGGATGTGGGAGGCATAGACCAGGAGCTTTTTCGGCACGCACCCGCGGATCACGCAGGTGCCGCCGACCCGGTACTCCTCGGCAATCAGGACCCGGGCGCCATGGGTGGCGGCGATCCGGGCCGCACGAACGCCGCCCGACCCTCCTCCGATGACGAACAGATCGGTATCGAATTCAGCCATCTCTGCTCCGATCAAAGTGGATCAGCCAAGCGGTTTGCCACGCTTTTTCATTTCCGCACGGAACTCGTTCGCCACCGTTTCGGAAAAGGCCTGCGCCCACTGGCTCATAAAGCTCATGCTGGCCTGAATTGATTTCGGCTCCTGCGCGAGCAACTTCTGGCCGAGCGCCGATCTGTAGAAAGTGGTGAGGTCCTTCAATTCCTGCTCGGTAAAGTCGCTGGCATAAATCTTTGCCATTTGCTCGCCGATCTCCTTCTCGCGACCGGCCAAGTTCTGCGCGACGACAACCGCGACCTCGTTCAGGTCTTTCTGATAGTTCAGGTTATTCGCGAGGAAGGCGTCCTTGGCCCGCTGAACGATGTTGGGGACCGCGCCTGAGTATACGACGCTGACTTTTTTCACCGCCAAGAGGTCCCTTGCCGCCGCGAGCGCGGAGGGGGAAGCCGGCTTGAGTGGCGCGGGCGGTTGACTTGCGGGCTGCTGCGCCCGGGCCGGCGGCAGGACTGAAAGCGCCAAGCCGAGCACAATGCCGGTAGCGAGCAAGATTCTTGACGGACCCTTCATTTTCCAATTCTCCTCGACTGCAGCGCTACCGCCGCTCAACGACACGAATTCCCTGAGAGCCGGCCAGCACTGCGATACTGGCAAGGCCGATGAATAGCCCGTGCTCGACAACACCCGGAATGGAAACCAGCGATTGCGCCAGGCGCGGCGCGTCCGCTATGCGTCCGAGATGGGCATCAACGATCCAGTGGCCACCATCGGTGACGAAAACGTGAGCGTCCCGGCCCTTTCTGACCACCATTTGGCCGGAAACGCCACAATCGGCAAATGCTTTTTTGATCGCGCGCTGTGTGGCACCCAGTCCGAACGGAATAACCTCGATCGGCAGCGGAAAATGGCCGAGGGCCTCGACCAATTTGGCGTCGTCGGCAATCACGATCGTCCGGTCCGATGCGGCGGCCACGATCTTTTCGCGCAGCAGGGCGCCCCCGCCGCCCTTGATGAGATTGAGCGAGGGGTCGATTTCGTCGGCACCATCGACGGTCAGATCGAGTCGATCGATCTCGTCGAGCGTAGTCAGGCGAATTCCGCACCGGATGGCGTCGCTTCGTGTGGCCTCCGACGTCGGCACGCCAATGACATCGAGCCCCTCGCGTACCCGCGCGCCCAAGAGTTCGACAAAATGCTTCGCGGTCGATCCGGTGCCGAGGCCAAGCTTCATGCCATTCTGCACGAAATCGAGAGCCCGGGCGGCGGCCTGCCTCTTCAGTTCGTCCATGCTCACCTGCGAACAATCCTTGTCAAGCCGCGGCCTTGTCGCGCTGTCGGCGCGGTCCGGCGCCGACTATCTAGCGTCGTTTTGGCGGGAGGAACAGCGGTATGCGCCGCTCCGGAGCCAATTGGTAACCTTTAAGACAAGAGAGCCATCGTTTCGCGGTCGGGTGGCGGCTCATTTTGGCAGGGTGAGACGTGCGGGATCCGGATAGTGAACGAGGCCGGCCTCGTCCGTCATCACAAGCACGCCCACCTTCAAATAGGCCCAGCCGGCGGCGGTGTAATCGGCGGAGAACTCTCCAGCCTCGATGTTAGCCACCACCGTGCCCAACAGGCCGTGGTCGGATACGTGATCGCCGATGCGCAGCGTGGCTTTCATGATTTCTCCAGCTTGTCCGACCCGCGCCAACGGCCATGACCTTCGGTCAGGGCGAGGTCACGCTGTCCATCGCCGCCTGGATGGCGGCGAACCGTTCGTCGACTTCCTCGCGCATCTTCGGATGCGTGAACACGTAGAGATCGTCCTTGCGGATCGCTAAAAGCACGCGCGCCGCGACGTCCGAGGGGTCGAGCCCCGCATCCAGGCGCCGTGCAAGCTCCGCGACCACCAGCCTGGCGGGTTTGTACATAAGTTTAGCATGTCCACCTTGCATGATCGAACGGAGATCGATAGCGCTTCGCGATGACCTCGCCTCCCACCGTCGTATTCGACCTCGATGGCACGCTCGTCGACACGGCGCCCGACCTGATCAACGCGCTCAATTTTGTCCTTGACCGCGAGGGCCTGCCGCCGGTTCCCCTTCATTTGGCGCGCAACATGATCGGTGCGGGCGCCCGAAAGCTGATCGAGCGCGGCCTCGAACTGGAAGGCCGCGCCGCAAGCCCTTCAGACATCTCGCGCCTGACCGGCGACTTCATCGCCTACTATGCCGAGCATATCGCCGACGCTTCGCGTCCCTTCGAAGGCCTCGAAAGCGCGCTGGATGATCTTCGGATACGCGGGTACCGCTTTGCGGTTTGCACCAACAAACTGGAGTGGCTGTCAAAACTTCTGTTGGACCGGCTCGAATTGAGCTCCCGATTTTCCGCCATTTGTGGCGCCGATACCTTTGGCATCGCGAAGCCGGATCCGGGCATTCTGCACCAGACGGTTGCGCGCGCGGGAGGGCACATTTCCTCCGCGATCATGGTCGGCGATGCCGGAACCGATATTGGCGTCGCCCGCCGCGCCGGCGTTCCCGTGATCGGCGTCGGGTTCGGCTATACCGAGGTTCCGATCGCCGAACTCAAACCGGATCGGCTGATCCATCACATGAACGAGCTGCCGGCGGCCGTCGAAAGTTTGATGCGCCAGCGCAATTCATCGATGTAATATATTGATTTTATTACATTTTGCTCTTGGCTCGGGCGCGTTAACCATCAATTAACCCTCCCGGTTGCGCGGCTGTGCCGAGGCTCCTATGGTCAAGTTAGGGAATGTGGCGGTCGGCCGCAGCGACCTCGCAGCAGGCGCGGGGCGTTCGCGCGGGATTGATGCCCACACACGAGATGGGACCATGATCCAAGCCTAGTCGGATCATGATCTGGAGTGACGGTCGATCATGCGTCGTTTCATCGCGATTGCTGCAACAGCAACAAGTCTGGCCGGCTGCTCATCGTTTTCGGTGGATTACTTCAAGTCAGCCCCGCCTCCGGTCCAGCTCCAGCTCGAGTCGACGCCGCCGGGAGCCGATGCCCGCACCTCGATTGGGCCAACCTGCAAGACCCCGTGCGCGGTCAGCGTGACGCCCCCCGAGGGCGGATTTACGGTCAGCTATGCCATGACCGGATTCCAGCCGGCGACGGTTCCAGTTCAGGTCATCCGCAGCCCCGGCAGTCTTATGTCATCGGGAACCACGAAGATCGAACCCAATCCGGTATTCGCGCAGCTACAGCCTGTTGCACCGCCGCCCCCGATCAAGCCGATACGGCCGAAGCGGAAGAAACCCAAAACCGCGGCACCGGCCGCCGCGGGATCGGCGTTCCCTGAGCCCGGTCAAGCCGTCCCGCCGCCTCCCGCCTCCACCCGCTAGGTCTCTGAACATAATCTTCTCGAAAAACAGGGATCATTCTGCGATTGCTCGCACTGCACCACGCAAACTGTGGATTGTGCATGCGTTGCAACGTGCATAAATTAATGCTGCATTTGTTGGCTGCCACGCTGAAGGCCCATCTGAAATGACCGCTTTGGTATCGAGTCCCCCCGCTTCGCTGTCACGCCCAATGATCGACCCTTTCGGCCGGACCATCAGCTATTTGCGGGTGTCGGTCACCGATCGCTGCGATCTGCGCTGCTTTTATTGCATGTCCGAAGACATGACCTTTCTGCCCAAGGCGGACCTGCTGACGCTGGAAGAGCTGGACCGGCTGTGCTCGGCATTCATCGCCAAGGGCGTGCGGAAGCTGCGCTTGACCGGCGGCGAGCCGCTGGTGCGGCGGAACGTGATGTCGTTGGTGCGATCGCTTTCGCGGCATCTTTCTTCGGGCGCGCTCAATGAACTAACGCTGACGACCAATGGTTCGCAGCTTGCGCGTTATGCCGACGAGCTTGGCGATTGCGGCGTGCGCCGCATCAACGTGTCGCTCGACACGCTCGACGCCGCCAAATTCCGCGCCATCACCCGCTGGGGCGACCTCGACAAGGTTCTTGCCGGTATCGAGGCGGCGCGCTCGGCGGGCCTGGCCGTGAAGATCAATGCGGTGGCGCTGAAGGGGCTGAACGAGGAGGAAATCCCCTCGCTGATGGAGTGGGCGCACGGCAAGGGCATGGGACTGACGCTGATCGAAGTCATGCCGATGGGCGACATCGGCGCCGGACGCATCGATCAATATGTGCCGCTGTCGCTGTTGCGCGCCCGCTTTGCCAAGCATTACACGCTGACCGACCTTGATGAGAGCAGCGGCGGCCCTGCGCGCTACGTCCGCGTCGAGGAGACCGGCGGCAAGCTCGGCTTCATCACGCCGATGACGCATAATTTCTGCGAGTCCTGCAACCGCGTGCGGATCACCTGCACCGGCACGCTGCACACCTGCCTTGGACATGAGGATGCCTCCGATTTGCGCAAACCGCTCCGGGCCTCTGCCGACAATGAACTGCTGGGTGCGGCAATCGACCGCGCCATCGGCTTAAAGCCGAAGGGCCACGACTTCATCATCGATCGCAGGCACAACCGTCCCAGCGTTAACCGGCACATGAGCGTTACCGGCGGTTGAAATCCCGCGGCCACCCGGTTGCCTTGCAACCGTTTGATCTCACGTCAATTTGCCCATTTTCCAATTGACGGCGCCAAAGCGCGCTGAAATGGTGCGGCCTGCTTCACGCTATTCGCGCTCGACAAGCCGCTGGCCGGACTGGCCCAATCAAGACGGCAAGAGCGTAATTGGGGAGGATTGTTGTTGCGTTTGCTCTTGGAATTGAGCCGCAGCCCTGCGCGCGGAATCAAGACGTCGTCCATCGAAGCCTCGGGCGGCGTTCGATGACCGCCCAGGAGAGCACCATGCGTCCATTGTTGGCCATAAGCGCAGCGATTGACCTGATCAATGAAAAGATAGGTTACATCTGCAACCTTCTGGTACTGGCCGCCTGCATCGTGAGCGCCGCCAACGCCATGATCCGCTATGCCTTCGGCTACTCTTCGAACGGTTGGCTCGAGCTGCAGTGGTACATGTTCGCCATTCTGGTCATGTTCGGCGCTTCCTACACGTTCAAGCGCAACGAGCACGTCCGTGTCGAAATCTTTTATCTGTTTCTCACCGAACGCGGCCAGCTTTGGCTCGACCTCATCGGTACGCTCTTCTTCCTGATCCCGGCTTGCCTGCTCCTGGCCTATCTTTCCTGGCCATTCTTCCTTCAGGCCTATGCCGTCAGCGAAATGTCCGGCAACGCCGGCGGATTGATCCGTTGGCCGATCAAATTCGTAATTCCGTCCGGCTTCGTTATGCTCGCATTGCAAGGCGTCTCGGAGGTCATCAAACGCCTCGCAGCACTTCAAGGTGAGCTGACGATCGATGCGAAATACGAGAGGCCCACGCAATGATTACGCTCGAAGCGATGCCGCCGTTGATGTTCGGCGGCCTGGTTCTTTCGATGCTGATCGGCTTCCCGGTGGCCTTTACGCTCGCCGCGGTGGGATTGTCGTTCGGCTTTCTTGCGATCCATCTCGGCTTTTTCGATCTGAATTTCCTCCAGGCGATCCCGGGCCGGGTGTTCGGCAGCGTGCTCTCCAACGAACTCTTGCTTGCCATCCCCTTCTTCACCTTCATGGGCGCGATCCTTGAGCGATGCGGTCTGGCCGAGGACATGCTCGATTCGATGGGTCAGCTGTTTGGACCGATCCGCGGTGGCCTCGGCTACTCCGTCATCATCGTCGGCTTCATCCTCGGCGCGATCACCGGCACGGTCGCGGCGCAAGTCATCGCCATGGCGCTGATCTCCATGCCGGTGATGATCCGCTACGGCTACAACATGCGCTACATCACCGGCGTGCTGGCGGCCTCGGGCACGATCACCCAACTGGTGCCGCCTTCGCTGGTGCTGATCGTGCTGGCCGACCAGCTCGGCAAGTCGGTCGGCGACATGTATCTTGGCGCCTGGGGACCGTCGGTTTTCCAGATCGCGCTGTTTGCCGGCTACACTTTCCTGCTCGGCCTCTTCAAGCCCGACCACGTGCCGCCGGTGCCGAAGGAAGCGCGCACGCTGACGGGCTGGGCGCTGTGGAGAAAATGCCTGCTCGGCATCATCCCCTCCGCCGTGTTGATCTTCGTCGTGCTCGGCACCATGATGATGGGTCTTGCCACGCCGACCGAAGCCGGCGCCATGGGCGCGGTCGGCGCCATCGTGCTTGCGGCCATCCACAGCAAGGATTTCACGACAACCGGCCGGAAAATCCTCATCATCGGCTCGATCGCTGCCGGCATCGGCACCGTCGTCGGAATTTTTCTGACCGAAGGACTAGTCTTCAAGCTGGCCTTTGCCCTCACCTATTTTGCAGTGGTGTGGATCTGCCTGGAGGCCGTCCGCATTCCCTACCTCCGGGATCTCATCAAGCAGGGCTACGAGACCACCATGCGCATCACCACCATGGTCGTGTTCATCCTGATCGGCTCGACCTGCTTTTCGGTGGTCTTCCTCGGCGTCTCCGGCGGCGTCTGGCTCGAACACATGCTGACCTCGCTGCCCGGCGGGGTGTGGGGGTTCCTGATCTTCATCAATTTGTTCATCTTCTTCCTGGCGTTCTTCCTCGATTTCTTCGAGATCGCCTTCATCATCCTGCCGATGATCGCCCCGATCGCGCAGAAGGTACTGACCCCCGTGGTGGGAGCGGACGCAGCCCTGATCTGGTTCGGCGTCATGCTGTGCGTGAACATGCAGACCTCGTTCATGCATCCGCCGTTCGGCTTTGCGCTGTTCTATCTGCGCGGCGTCGCGCCGAAGGAGGTCAAGAGCTCCGACATCTATTGGGGTGCGCTACCCTGGGTCGGATTGCAGGCGATCATGGTGGCGCTCGTGATCGCCTTCCCGATCACGGTGACCGCGCTTCTCGACAAGCCGCTCGACGTCGATTTGAACCAGATCAAGATCGATGTTCCGCAGATGGAGCTGCCGCCGCTCGATTTCGGTCCGCCGAAGCAATAGCGATCCGCCTTCGACCAAACGGAAAAACCCCGACGCTTGCGCTTCGGGGTTTTCTCGCTGGGAAGCGGATTGTTCGAACCTACTAGCTCTGCGAATGCCGCGCCATGAAGTTGTCGTAGCCGACTTCGGCGACCTGGAACCACTGGTAGCCGCTGTTCGAAAACGCCGTCAGCGAGTCGTAGGCCTTCTTGAAATTCGCGTTGGTCGCCGAGACCTCGCTGTGCAATTCCTTCGCGGCCTTGAAGGAAGCCTCCATGACCGCCGGCGGAAAGGCGTGCAGCTTGGTGCCGCTGGCGAGAAGTTTGCGCAACGCCGTCGGATTCTGGGCGTCGTATTTTGCCATCATCCAGTTATTGGAATAGTGGCCCGCCTGCTCGAGGACGCTCTGGTAGGATTTCGGCAGTGCATTCCACTTGTCCAGGTTGACGATCGCCAGAAGCATCGGGCCGCCCTCCCACCAGCCAGGATAGTAGTAATGGGGCGCAACCTTGTAAAAGCCGAGCTTCTCGTCATCATAAGGACCGACCCATTCCGCGCCATCGATGGTGCCTTTTTCCAGCGCCGGGTAGATGTCGCCGCCGGCCAATTGCTGCGGCACGCAGCCGAGCTTTTGCAGAACGCGCCCGGCAAAACCGCCGATGCGGAATTTCAGTCCCTGGAGATCGGCAACCGTCGTGACCTCCTTTCGGAACCAGCCACCCATCTGGCATCCGGTGTTACCCGCGAGCAGCGATATGATGTTATAGTTCTTGTAGAAGTCGTTGAGGACTTCCCTGCCGCCGCCGAGCATGTACCAGGCCTGGTTGAGACGCGAATCGGGTCCGAACGGTATCGACGAGCCAAAGGTGAAGGTCGCATCCTTGCCGTAATAGTAATAGGACGCGGTATGTCCCATCTCGACGGTGCCGTTCTGCACGGCGTCGAGGACCTGCAGGCCGGGAACGATTTCGCCGCCCGCGAAGGTCTGGATCTGGAATTTGTTGTCGGTGGCTTCGCTGACCACCTTGGCCATGATCTCGGCGCCGCCGTGCAGCGTATCGAGCGACTTGGGCCAGCTCGTCGTCATGCGCCATTTGATCTCCGGCATCGACTGGGCAATTGCCGGCGCGGCAATGGTCGCCGCCCCCGCGACGCCAATCCCCGTGACCTTGATGAAATCTCGACGCTTCATTGATATCCCTTCCCCTGCTGATGTGACGTGTCAGCCTTCGTTTCGAGGCCTTGGGCCCAGCATGGAACATCCGGCGCCGGATTTCCATGTCGAACTGGGCCACCGCGACGAACTGACGTACCGCGGCGCAAAACGGCCTCTCGCGAGGCCGGGCCTGTCATATGCGATTAGCCGCGGGTGCGCGAGCGGATCATGAAACTGTCGAAGGTGTATTCGGCCACCTGCCACCACAGATACTGGTCGGAGCGATAGGCCTGCATCGCGTCGATTGATTTCTTGAAGTCGGCGTTCTTGGCGGAAATCTCCGCCCACAATTCGTTGGTGGCCTTGAGGCAGGCTTCCAAAACCTCGTTGGTGAAGGGGCGAAGCTGCGTGCCGCCCGCGACCAGGCGCTTGAGCGCCGAGGGATTTTGCATGTCGTAGCGAGCCGCCGTCCAGCTATTCGCGTTCGCGGCCGCGTTGGTGACGATCGCCTGGTAGTTCTTCGGGAGCGAATTCCATTTTTCGAGATTGCAGAACGCATGGATAGCGGTCCCGCCCTCCCAAAAGCCGGGATAGTAGTAATATTTCGCGACCTTCTGGAATCCGAGCTTCTCGTCATCATAGGGACCGACCCATTCGGCCGCGTCGATCGTGCCTTTCTCGAGCGCCGGGTAGATGTCGCCGCCTGCAAGCTGCTGCGGCACGACACCGACTTTTTGCAGCACCTGGCCGGCGATTCCGCCAATGCGGAATTTGAGTCCAGAGAGATCGGCGACGCTCTTGATTTCCTTGCGGAACCAGCCGCCCATCTGGGTCCCGGTATTGCCACAATGGAATCCAATGAGGCCGAATTTTTTGAAGAATTCGTTACCGAGCTGCTCACCGCCGCCTTGATACCACCAGGAGTTCTGCTGGCGCCCATTCAGGCCGAACGGCACCGAAGCGTAAATTGCAAAGGTCGGGTCCTTGCCGACGTAGTAGTACGCAGCGGTGTGGCACATCTCGACCGTACCGTTCGAGGCGGCGTCGAGCGCTTGCAGACCTGGAACGATTTCACCGGCGGCGAAAAGCTGAATCTGAAATTTGTTGTCGGTCATTTCGGCAACCTGTTTCGCGAAGACCTCGGAACCGCCAAACAAAGTGTCGAGCGACTTCGGGAAACTTGACGTCATGCGCCACTTGATCTCGGGCGAGGATTGCGCAATCGCCGGCGAGGCAACGGCCGATGCCGCTGCACCCGCTGCTGAAACTTTCAAAAAATCACGACGCTTCATTCAGGCATCTCCTTGTGGGGGCGTTTCCCAAATTACGCAGCTTTTGTCTCGGCGAAGCTATTTCCACCTCAACCGAAGGCGCACCGCGGGGCTTTACCACGGAAGCCGCGGGAGCGAAAACGCGACAAAGGCATGACTGCGCCGATTAAACGAAAGTCGCATATGCGCCAGGCAGCCTCGCTCAGGCGGCGGCGATGGCGGCTTTGAGCTGATCGCGAACCTTGGCCGCGATCGCCCGGTAGATCGCCGCATGCGCGCCATTCGGCTCACTCGCGACGACCGGCGTTCCGTCGTCAGAGGTGGTGCGGATCGAGATGTGCAAGGGAATTTCGCCCAGGAACGGCACGCCAAGGCGCTCCGCCTCATGCCGCGCGCCGCCGTGACCAAAGATGTCCGATTGGGTACCGCAATGCGGACACTGGAAATAACTCATGTTCTCGATGATGCCGAGCACGGGCACATTGACCTTCTTGAACATCGCCAATCCCCGCCGCGCATCGATCAGCGACAAATCCTGCGGCGTCGAAATGATGATGGCGCCCTTCAGCGGCACATTCTGCGCCAGTGTTAACTGGGCGTCGCCGGTACCAGGAGGCATATCGACCACCAGAACATCGAGCGTGCCCCACGCCACGTCCCGCAGCATCTGGGTGATGGCCGACATCACCATCGGCCCGCGCCAGATCATCGCGGTGTCCTCTTCCACCAGGAAGCCGATCGACATGATCGCAAGGCCGAAACGCATGACTGGAATCATCTTCCGCTCGTCATTGAGCTGCGGCTTCTCGTGGATGCCGGTCAATCTCGGCACCGACGGCCCGTAGATGTCGGCATCGAGAAGGCCGACCCGCAAACCAAGATCGCGCAATCCCAGCGCCAAATTGAGCGCGGTAGTCGACTTTCCGACCCCACCCTTGCCGGAAGCGACCGCAATGACGGCGGAGACGCCAGGAATTTCCGCCTGTCTCGACATCGGAGAAGGCGCGCCTTGCGGCGGTCGGTGGCTGGCGACGTTCGGCACGCCCTGCGCGTGGCGAGACGGCGGCGGTGATGGTGGTGAGGCCCCTGGCTTGCGTTCAGCCGTCAGCGCGACCATGGCGACGCTGACGCCGGGAATGGCGCGCACCGCCGTCTCGGCCGCGGCACGCACGCTTTCCCAGGTGCGGGCTTCGGTGGCATCAACATTGATCGAGAAGAACACCTTGCCGTCGTTGACCGCAATCGGCGACAACACACCTGCATTGGTCAGGGCAACGCCGCGGGGCGAGGCCACCTTGGCGAGAACATCCTGGACCTGTTGCTGCGTTACACTCACGGCACATCTCCCGGAGCCTTGTCGGTTCTGAACGTATCAGAACCGGGCTCCATTCTTTTGTTTTGGCGCGTTTTCTTCACGAGAACCGGAGTCCACCCCCGGATCAAGTCCGAGGGCATGCTTCGCTCGAAAACGCTATGCAATATTCGGATGCGGCCCATAGAGCGGCGCGGTTCAAAAGGCTACCTCCTCCCGACGTCATCGGCCCGCTCGACGGGCGCCGATCCCAAATCCTGCTCCTTGGCGGCCTCGTAATTCAGCTCGATCATGACGCCGTTGGGGTCCTTCACGAAAATCTGCCAAAGATCGCCGCCTGGAACCTGCCGCGAATCGAACGCCATTCCTTTGGCCTTAAGCCGCGCCTTCATGGCGGCAAACCCGCGGCTGACGAAGGCGACGTGATGGACAACGCCGGAATCGGGCTTCTGCGCCTCTTCGGTCGGAGAAATATCGACCAGATGAACCACCGCCTTGCCTTCGCTGTACATCCACGCGCCGGGAAAGGCAAAGTTCGGCCGGTCGCCATTCTGCAAGCCCAAAATCTCCTCATAAAACCGAACGGTGTCGGCCAGCCTGCGGGTCCGGATGTTGAAATGATCGAGCACGCCTACGCTCATGCCCATCTGGTCTCACTCCCTTTTTCTTCAAATCTCGACTATCGCGCCATCCTATCATAAAACCATGCCCGCCCGCCAAACGCAGGCGTTGCCGTTGCGGCGGTACGATCTATGGTGCGGGTTCCTATGGGCCTGTTTCGAGCACCGGATCGGTCCACCGTCCCCTCTTCAATATAACGTCCGGCTAACGCAACACGCCGGCAAAACCTCAGGGTCGCACACATGGCTAAAGTCGCTTTTCTCGGTCTCGGCGTTATGGGTTTCCCCATGGCAGGACATCTGGTGGTCAAGGGTCGCCACGACGTGACGGTATTCAACAGGACACCTGCCAAAGCCAAGGCATGGGCCGAGAAGTTCGGCGGCAGGACCGCAGCCACCCCGAAGGCTGCCGCGGAAGGCCAGGACTTTGTCATGGCGTGCGTGGGCAACGATAACGACCTTCGCGCAATCACGCTCGGAACTGACGGCGCATTCTCAGGGATGAAGAAGGGCGCGACCTTTGTCGACCACACCACGGCGTCGGCCGAGGTTGCGCGCGAACTCGACGCGGCGGCGGGCAAATTGGGCTTCAAGTTCGTCGACGCCCCGGTGTCCGGCGGCCAAGCCGGCGCGGAAAACGGCGTGTTGACGGTCATGTGCGGCGGCAGCGAGGACGCCTATGCCAGTGCCGAACCCGTGATCGCCGCCTATGCCAGGATGTGCAAGCGGCTCGGCGCGGCGGGCTCCGGCCAATTGACCAAGATGGTCAACCAGATCTGCATCGCCGGCCTCGTTCAGGGACTTTCGGAGGGCATTCACTTCGCCAAGAAGTCAGGCCTCGACGTCGCCGCGGTGATCGACACCATCTCCAAGGGCGCCGCGCAGTCCTGGCAGATGGAGAACCGCTACAAGACCATGAACGACAGCAAGTATGATTTCGGCTTCGCGGTCGAATGGATGCGCAAGGACCTCTCGATCTGCATTGCCGAATCCCGTCGCAACGGAGCGAGCCTGCCGGTCACCGCGCTAGTGGACGCATTTTATGCGGAAGTCGAGAAAATGGGCGGCAAGCGTTGGGACACGTCGAGCCTGCTGGCGCGTCTGGAACGCTGAACCGGCGATACACCGGCGAGAGGTTAATTTAACCTCTCGTTAAGGTGATTTTTTGGTTCCTTAAGCTAGCTCTTAATGATTTAGCGCCAGAGATAGACAATGCAGAAGCTCGTCCGGTTGGCGGGCAGGATTTGTGTTGTTTGATGAGTAATGCCGCTGAAAAGCCCGAAGTAGTACAGCTTCCGGCTGAACCGCAAGCCGCAGCGCCGATTCCCAACCGACGGGCCGCCGCTCAGCGAGTGCGCGAGGCCCGCGATCGGTTAACGTCCACCAGCGGAACCCGTCCCGCCTTCGATCGCGAACTGCTTCGGCAATATGCGCAGACGCGCCTGTCGGCATCCTACGTCGTGATGCTGCTGGTGGTGGCGAGCGGCCTATTGTTCGGCTTCTGGATGCCGCCGGCCGCGGCCGCAGCCTGGACCTGCGGCCTGCTCTGCATTCATGCCGCCATCATCCGCAGTTGCAGCAAATTTCTCGCCGAGCCGTCGTCGCTCACGACCACCCGCAAATGGCGGACGCGCTTCATCCTGCTCGACCTGCTTTACGGCTTGTGCTGGACCGCGCTACTGATTCATCCCGCAAGCTTCGACGCGGTCTCGAACACGCTGATCATGTTCCTGATGCTGCTGGTGATCGCGGTATCGAGCATGCTCGCGGCGAGCCTGCCGATCGCGGCGCTGGCGGCGACCGCCCCTGTGACGTCGGCCATTGCGGTGAATTTCGTGCTGAGCGGCACCTTCGACAATTATGTGCTGGCGCTGCTTGCGCTCGCCGCGGAGGGCTATTTCGCGCTGCTTGCCCGCCGCCTGCATTCGACGACCCTGGCAACGCTCGAGGCGCGCGCCGAAAAGGACGCCCTGATCGGCGAGCTTGAGCAGGCCAAGGCGATCTCGGATGAAGCACGCCACCGCGCCGAAGCGGCCAACATCGCAAAATCGCGGTTCCTCGCGCAAATGAGCCACGAGTTGCGGACGCCTCTGAACGCGATCCTCGGCTTTTCCGAAGTGATGAAAAGCGAAATCTTCGGCGCGCACGCCGTCCCCGTCTACAAGGAATATTCCGCCGACATTCACAATTCGGGCGTCCATCTTCTCAATCTCATCAACGAAATCCTCGATCTGTCGCGCATCGAGGCCGGGCGCTATGAGCTTAACGAAGAGGCGGTGTCGCTCGTCCATGTCGTGGCCGATTGCCATCATCTGTTGAAGCTGCGTGCCTCAAGCCGCGGCATCACCATTCACGAGGTGTTCGAGCAAGACATGCCGCGAATTTGGGGAGATGAGCGCGCGATACGGCAGATCGTGCTCAATCTGTTGTCGAACTCCATCAAATTCACCGCGCCGGGCGGCGAGATCTGGCTGAAGGTAGGTTGGACCGCTTCGGGCGGGCAATATCTCAGCGTCAAGGACACCGGCTCCGGCATCGCCGAGGACGAAATCCCGATCGTGCTTGCTTCGTTCGGTCAGGGTTCCAATTCGATCAAGTCTGCAGAACAGGGCGCCGGTCTTGGCCTTCCGATCGCAAAAAGCCTGATCGACATGCATGGCGGCACGTTTACGCTGAAGTCAAAGTTGCGCATCGGAACCGAAGTGATCGTCACCTTCCCGCCGGAGCGCGTGATGTCTGCGCTGGCGCCGATGTCGGAGGAAGCGCCTCCGCTGCAACCGGAAAACGCGAACAACAGTACCACCGATGAAAAGCAGAGGGCCCGCCACAAGCCGATCATGAGTGCCGGAACAGGTTTGTAGCGTCTCGCTTGGCAGGTCATCAAATCCGATTCACTATCAAAAGATGAGCAAAGAAACGCCGTGTATCGCAGTCTGCATGATGGATCCCAGGACCAACCTTTGTTTCGGTTGCGGTCGCACGCTGCCGGAGATCGCGCGCTGGCACCGCATGGAAAGCGCGGAACGGCTGGCGGTGATGGCGCAACTGCCGGCGCGGATGGCGGAAGCGGGATTGGCGCCGCCGGAAACGGCGACCGGTGCGAAAAGCGATTGACGCTGGATGAGCGAGGCCAACCGTGAGCCGCACGCTGCTGATCCTGGCGGTATTGCTGGCGACGGCGGGCGCCGTGGTCGCCTATGGCGATCCCGGCCAAATTACGCGCGCCAGGAATAACGTCTCGAACACCTTCTTTGAATTGCTGCGCAAACGGTCGTGGTCATCGGCGCGCGCCGTACAGATCTCGCGCGGGCAGGCCGGCGAGTTCGCGCTGCAGGCCAAAATCAATGGGGTAGCGGCCCCGATGGTGATCGACACCGGCGCAACCTCCGTCGTCCTGACCTATGAGACCGCGAAAGCCGCCGGACTGCCGCTCGAATTGCTCGAATACGACGTCGACGTCGAGACCGCGGGTGGACACACCAAGGCGGCGCGGCTGACGCTTGATCGGCTGGCGGTCGGCAAGCTCGTCGAACGTTCGGTACCGGCACTCGTGGTGCCACACGGACAGATGAAGACCAACCTGCTCGGCATGAGCTTTCTGGACCGGCTCGAAAGCTGGGAGGTCCGCCCCGACAGCTTGATGCTGCGCGGTTATCCGTAGGAACTACTGTTTGAAGCTGTAATGTTGCCGCAAACGAGTATCCACTTCGCTCGAAAGCGATTGGAAGCTAGGACAAGCGAGACGCTCCGAGCAAGATCGTATAGATAGAATCTCAGTATTGCTACAACTAGTCCGGATCAATTTCCGCGCTCGTTCATCGTTGATCGCAACGAGGTCCGGTTTTGCCGTCAGGATGTCCGGCCTGGATACATCCCCTGAAAGCAGCGGCGATGGTTACTTGACGACCATACGACCATAAGTAGACTTGCGCCGAGTCAGCCGAACAAGATGGCTCAAGCACTTTCCAATGCAGCAAATTGGAGAAACCTGAGGGATTCCCATGTCTGCCGTAGATTATGGCCGGGAGGCGCTTGATTTTATTGAAGGATTGAACGGCTACACCGAGGTGCCGGTGGCCATGGACGCGCTTGAGCGTGCGTTCTGCCGCTTCGGCTTCGAAACCATTATCGTAACAGGGCTGCCCAATCCGGATCAGAAATTCTCCCAGATGGTGTTGGCCAAGCGTTGGCCCGCCGCGTGGTTCAAGCTTTACACCGAAAACAGCTTTGATCGTGTCGATCCCGTTGTCCGTCACTGCCGACGTTCGATTCATCCCTTTGAATGGGCGGAAGCGCCTTACGATCCGGAAAGGGAAAAGGGTGCGGCAGAAGTCATGCGCCGCGCAACTGACTTTCGGATGAAACGGGGTTTCATCATTCCCATTCACGGGCTCACCGGTTACGAAGCCGCAGTCTCGCTCGGCGGCGTCGATCTTGACCTCAACGTCCGCAGCAAACCCGCGCTGCACCTGATGGCAATGTACAGTTTTGAGCGCATTCGCCACCTGCTTCATCCGACACCAGATCCGCCATCACGGCTCACGCGGCGGGAACGCGAAGTGGTCGCCTGGGCCTCACAAGGAAAGTCGGCATGGGAGATTGGAGAGATCCTGAACATCACCCAGCGAACCGCTGAACAACATTTAGCCAACGCAGCTACCAAGCTAGGTGCGGTCAATCGAACGCACACCGTGGCAATCGCGATCCGCAACGGGATCATCAATCCCTGATCGGGAAATTACTTGGGAAAAATCCCAATATCCGACTCGCTGATTTGAGAACAAGTTCCATGAGCCATCAAGGATCAGGGGACTTGTATGATACACGTGATTTCGGTGGCGAACCGCCACCTCTACGAGGACGTTCTCGAAGAGCATTTCCGCATTCGGCACGACATCTTCGTCGACGAGCGGCGGTGGGAAACGCTTCGCAAGCCCGACAAGCGCGAAATCGATATATTCGACAACGAAGATACGATTTATCTGCTGGCGCTTGAGGGACGCCGGGTCGTCGGCGGTCACCGGCTTTATCCCACCACCAAGCCGTCGATGATGAGCGAAATATTTCCTCATCTGGCCGATGTGAGGGGATACCCTTCAGACCCGCTGATCTGGGAATGGTCACGTTATTTCATCGTCCGTGACCGGCGCGACGGCAACCTCAATCTGCAATTGATGGCAGCGGTCCAGGAGTTTTGTCTCGCCGAAGGCATTGTGAAGATCAGCGCGATCATGGAAACGTGGTGGCTGCCGCGATTCCAGCAAGCCGGCTTCAATGTCGTTCCCCTCGGCTTGCCGGCGCTGGTTGAAGACGCCTGGACGATGGCCGCTCTCATCGATGTTAGCGCCGATACACTACGGGCCATCAGCGCGCGAACGGGGCTGCCTTCTGTCGTTCAACGGAAAGGACCTCATCTGGATGCCGTCGCGCGCGCCAATCTCCATCGGGAACGAACCGAAATAGTCAGGGAAATCGCCTGATGGCTTCGAGGGTGTGAGACATGGGACCAGCGAACGAGAAATTGCTATACATTTCGGAAATGACGGACCGATTGCTTCAGATGTCCGACGAATTGAACATGTGCATGCTTTCCTACCTGCTTCGGATGGCGAAGCTGGAAGCGGAATCCGCAGAGTTAGCAGCGCCGCCATTCGTCCCGGACGATCGCCCTCCGCCGAAACGAAAAGCGCATTGAGCATCGGCCTGAACCGCGGACACGCAGCAAGCCGATAGCCGTTCCGTTCGCCCCTATGCGGCGATCGGGGCCGCGATGCGGAGATCCACCCGCGCGACCGCATCGCGCAAGACATTGACGCCGGCGCCCGGCCGGACGCCATGCTCGGCAAGATGACGCCGAAATGCCCGCGCGCCGGGCACGCCGTGGAAGGCGCCCATGAAATGCCGCGTGATCGAATGCAGCCGCGTGCCGGCTGCGAGCTCGCGCTCGATATAGGGCAGCATCGCCTCGAATACGTCTGCCATCGATGTGTAAGGCGCAGCCTCGCCGAACAGTTCCGGATCGACGGCGAGCAATCGCCACGGTTCCTGATAGGCGACGCGCCCCAGCATGACACCGTCGACATGAGCGAGATGCTGCTTCACCTCGGCAAGGCTGCCAATGCCGCCATTGATGATGATGGGCACGTGGGGCATTGAAGCCTTCAGCCGATAAACCCTGTCGTAGTTGAGCGGCGGGACGTCGCGGTTTTCTTTCGGCGACAATCCGCTGAGCCAGGCCTTGCGGGCGTGGACGATCAACGCATCAGCACCGGCGGCGACGACGCCGCGCGCGAGCACGTCGAGTGCCAATTCCGGGTCCTGGTCGTCGATACCGATGCGGCATTTGACGGTGACCGGGACTTTGACTTCGCGCTTCATCGCCTCGACGCAGGCCGCCGCCAGCGCAGGCTCGGCCATCAGGCAGGCGCCGAAACGGCCATCCTTCACGCGATCCGAGGGGCAGCCGACATTCAGATTGATTTCGTCGTAGCCGAAATCCTCGCCGACTTTCGCGGCGGTCGCCAGATCGCGCGGGTCCGAGCCGCCGAGCTGGAGCGCCACCGGATGTTCACATCTGTTGAAGCCAAGCAACCGCCGCCGATCGCCATGAATGATAGCGCCCGTAGTCAACATCTCCGTGTAAAGCCGCCCGCGACGCGTCATCAGGCGATGGAACGTCCGGCAATGCCGGTCGGTCCAATCCATCATAGGCGCGGTACAAAATCTATGTGATTGATTTATCTGCATTTTTATAGCAAACTCAACTCATTAGATCACGTCGTGTGCACTCCTTTTTACGCCAGGACGCGACATTTTTTCCGGCTTTTCGACACCTCAGTACACACGGAGCGCACACGCGTGGCCACCATCACCAGGCTCAAATCAGGCTCTTGGAGGGTCCAAGTCCGACGAAAAGGAAAATATGTCAATGAGACATTCCTTCGTCGGAAGGACGCAGAGGAATGGGCGATTGATATCGAGCGGCGGATCGATCGCCAGGAACCGGCCACAACCCGTAAATCCCGCGATGCGCGATATTTTAGCGATCTCGTCGCGCTCCACCGGAAAGACCTGGAAGAGGTTGCCAAGGAAATTGGACGTTCCAAGACCGCAAGCCTTATCTTCCTAGAGGAGCGACTCGGGCATCTTCGCCTTCCCGAGCTTGATCGCGAGCGCCTCATCAAATTTGGAAAGGAGCGCGCCCTCGAGGGTGCTGGCCCTGTCACGGTCGGCATCGATCTTGGATATATCAAAACGATCCTTTCGCACGCCGCCGCAGTGCATGGCGTCGTTGTGTCAACTGAACCGATTGATCTTGCCCGGATAGCGCTCGGACGCCTCGGCCTTGTCGGAAAAGGCAATGAGCGTGATCGCCGTCCCACGCAAGACGAACTCGATCGTGTTATTTCTGCACTCGAAGGAAACATTCGGCAAAAGATTCCGGTTGGCCGTATCATCAGATTTGCCGTTGCAACGGCAATGCGGCAAGACGAAATTGCAAGAGTTGAATGGCGCGACTTCGACGTCAACAGCCGAATGCTCCTGATACGAAATCGGAAGGATCCTCGAAAGAAAAAGGGCAACGACCAGCGAATTCCTTTGTTGGACGTATCAGGCTATGACGCATGCAAAATCATTGAGGAGCAAGGACGTTTCTCAAATATTCGAGAAGGTCGGATTTTTCCCTACAATGGACGATCGGTTGGAACAGCATTTCGTCGCCAGTGCCGAGAATTAAAGATCGATGACCTTCATTTTCATGATTTGCGTCACGAAGGCACTAGCCGCCTTTTTGAAGCCGGGTTTTCCATCGAACAGGTCGCACTTGTCACCGGGCACAAGGATTGGAAAATGCTGCGCCGCTACACTCATCTGAAGCCAGAGACGCTCCATGCGATCCGTCCGGTGAGGGTCGCTTGACGGCCACCTGCAACACTGTTGAATGGCTTTCCCAGTGTTGAAACGAAGAAACCAGCGCACGGAATCCCCATAGCGTGAGCATGGCGTGCAGCCGCTATCCCTAAAGCCGCACCATGCGCAGCAAGCAAAGATGCTGCCCGATTACCTTCTCTTTGTATGGTTCGGGGCGCTGCGCTCGCAATCAACCTTACCTGCATGGCGAGCCTCTGCCGGGCCGGCGCCAGCCGGTCAAGGCCGCAAGCCGCGAAGCGGGCGTGCGGAACGCAAGAGCCTTGAGGGAATGGTCCCGGTCTGGCCCCATGGCGACAAGCTGGTTCCGATGTTGGGATACTCACAGCCCCAACCCTCGTTTCCTGCCAAAGCTCCACTCGATGCCGCCGTCGTCGCGCTGCAGGCCGCTGATGTACTGGCCGATGCGCTTCTCGAGGAGGGGTTGCCAAGGCACCAGCTGGAAGCCCAGTCCGTTCTCGATCACTGCGAAGCGTTCGCTGACGAGGCTAACAACGCCGGCGAGGCGACCACTGACATACTCGCCAGCATTTGCTGGCATGTAGGTCAAGCCACGCTCTCTCGCCATCTGCTGGCCGACACGCTCAACCTCCCGTCGCTCAAGAGTCGCCACGGTGTCGACAGGGACGCGGACGTTGCCATCCTTGGCGGTCGCAAGGCCCATCTCCACAAGTCGCCGAGCTCGACGGCTGATGGCTTTGTTGACCTCTCTGCCAAAACCGATGTCCCTGATTTCCGAACGGTCGCCGGCAATAATCTGTCGGTCGAGCCAGGTCGCACCATCGCTGGCAATCTGCCGGTCGAGGCCGATGGCCGAGAGCGTCCGTATTCTTAAGCCGTCGCCACCCTGGCTGAGGTCATAGGCCTGCCCACGCTCGACGATGTCCTTCGGGACCTTCCAATTGTCGGCATCGATCCGCTCGACAAGGCCTGCCCGCCGCAGTGCTTCCAGGCGGCGAACGTGAGAACGCACGAAAGCCTCGGGGTCCTTGCCCTGCCGCTCAAAGCTGTCGCGGACGCGCTCCAGGTGCCTGCTCGGCCGGTAGATGCCGTTGTCCTCCTCGGCATTGCTGGCGATGTTGCGGTCGGCAGGTCTTGGACCGGAGACGACTGGGGCCGCTTCGACGATCATGTCGCGCCCCACCTCTTCGATCCTGTTCGGGTCCTTGAACTCGATGTGATGCACCCGGCCATCGATGCCGTCGACAATCAGATGGACCCGCTCGCCCATCTCGTCTCCGGCCAGGCCTTTGGCCAGGACCCGGCCAACGATCCTCTCGCCCAAACCTTCGCCGTGAAGGGCGAATTGGCCAAGACCACGCTCCTCGGCGAGTTCATTCTTCGTGAGGGCCCGGTGGATGGTGTTGATGACCTCATTGCGGTGGTCCAGATCCTTCAGGACTTGCTCCGCGCGGTTGGAAAGGGACCATCGTCCCGGCTGAAGCTCGGTTGCTATTCCATAGCGCTCCAGGTGCCGCACCCGGCCGATCATGAGGTTGCGGTTCTCCCGGACGAGGAAGGTCGCCCCCTCCCCGGGTCGCAGGTCGATCACGCCCTGCTCCTGCTGCTCGCTCAAGAGCAGTTTGTCGAGCCGGGTCACCCGCTCGGCCTCGACCTCGTTCTGCAGCTTGGTCTGAAGCTCGATCTCGCTCTGGTGACCCAATTCCCGGGTGACGAGCTCGCTCGCCCGGTGGCGGACGCCATGGGCGATATAGTCGCCAGCGATATTGAGGATGCGGCCGTCATCGAGCACGCCGCGGACGATGACGTGGGTGTGGGGATGACCGGTGTTGTAATGGTCGACCGCGATCCAGTCCAGGCGGGTAGCGAGATCCAATTCCATCTGGCGCATGAGGTCACGGGTGAAGCCGCGAAGGTCGGCCATTTCAGCGGAATCTTCCGGCGCCACAATGAAGCGAAACTGGTGGCGATCTCCCCGGCCGCGCTCCACAAAGGCCTTGCCGTCGGCCTCGTTCTCGAACGCCGAATAGGCCTTGCCCCGATCGCCGTCACGCGTGACACCATCCCGTTCAAGGTAACGCAGATGGGCATCCATGGCCCTGCTCATCGTCCCGTGCATTTTCGGCCCCCGTGCGCCCCTCGCTTGAGGATTGAGCCGGACCACCCTTGCTTTGACCACCACGCGCCTCGCCCGGAAGCGGCCTCCGGAATCTCTCTGCCACCCGCCGTCCGCGCCCTCCCGCGCAAACGAGGCCACGACTTTCGCGCCCCGGCCGCGCGCGTTGAAGCGGCGCGTCCTTCCTCCTTCCCGGCCGCCGCCCGATCGCGCTCCAGAGCCTATGCGCCTGGGATCGCCGCCCGCCTTGCGGACCGCGATCTGGACCTGCTTGAGGAACGGCTGCGTCCGCGGATTGATACGCGATCCACCGTTACGAGACCGACCAGGTCTGATCCGAAAATTCTCACTTTCATCGCGTCGCATCACGCAACGATTGACGTCGGAACGAGCCGACGCAAGAGCTGCTGACCGTCGATCGCGTCAAATCGCATCGACGCGCATGATGGCGCACAAACAGCGAAGCTTCCGATCGAGGCACATTGCGAGCGCCATCTTTCACAAGATTGAAATTCATCGGGCAAGTTCGGAGGGCGGCATCTGCACACGTTGCGCCGCGCAATTTTGACGCCGCGAAAACTTGCAAAAACCAATGTGCAGACAAACCTTTGCGACCGAAGGGAGCCAGCGAACGCCAGTTTGCTTTATCTCGCCGTCCTAATCGAGCGCCTAACGTTTGCTCCACGCTACGATATTTCTCTCCTCCGAAACCGCGCATCACACGTCAGTATTCATGCGATTCATGCGCACGCCGATCGCTCGCCGATGCGTCGGTTAGTGGCTGCTGAACCGCCGTGCGCCCGTTAAAAACCGTGGGCTCGGCCATCGATGCGGATGAAGATTGGAGGGCATTGTGTGCGCCGCCGGCCGCATGATTTGCGGTTTTGGCGATGTCGGTTCACGTCCGATCTTCATTCAATAACGGACTCAAGACTGACATCTCGACATGTCTCAAATGTGCCAATACCGGAAGTCGTCACGGCATGCCAAGGGCCGAGTTTTCGGGCGCGTTTGCCGCGCTTAGTAAGCAGCCTGCCTGATACAGATCGAGCGACCCAACAGCGAAGTGCCGCGGTTTGGACTGCCGATTACGAGAGCGTCTCAAGCAATTCTATCGCCGCGCTGAGGTCAGGACTGCGGTGGCTTTTTGGTAGCGAATCGCAAAGCGGCCCCAGCAGCTCTTGAGCGCGCGCGGGTTGGCCATGGGCTTGCCACAGGCGAGCAAGATCAGTTGCGGCTCGTAATTCAAACATTTTGGCCTTCTGATTGCGAGCCTCCGCCAGGGCTCTTTCGAAAGCAATCGTGGCCGCGCCGGCCACACTGCGTTCGTCTCGCAGCAGGAGCCTGCCGCGCTGACGATGTATCTCAGCGTCGTACCAACGCTGCCCCGTGCGTTGAACCTCAGCGAGTGCATCGTCAAGCAACGAGATCGCAGAATCGACACGTCCCATGTCGGCTTCGACCTCCGCCAGCAGCACCGCACCGACGGAAACGATTGGTTGAAACCCGACGTGGAACTGCTGTAATGCGGCGCGCATCTCGCCTATGTCAACTTTCGCGCGAGATTGATGCCAACGAGCCCAGTTATCAAAGAAAACTGCGACCGGGGTCCACAATTGTAGTCCGTGTTCTCGGCCGAGTGCCATGAGTGCAGTCGCGTGACGCGCTATCAGCTCGGAATAACCGAACGATCCTCCAATGAGACAGGTCTGGCCATGGGTATAGGCAATCGTCGGAATGTGTCCGCCCTGCTGCGCCTCAGCCCATGCGGCAGAGAGGAGTTCCTGCATGCGGTCGACGTCATCAAGCGGTCCAAGCACGAGCGCCAGATTGAGCATGGCTGCAATTCGCGGGGCCTGACCAAACCGGAAAGCAAGGGAGTTGTCTAGCTCGAGGGCGGCTTCGGCGACCGCTTTTTCTAGATGTCCTTGTGCTTCGAAATAGTGCCCTTCGACCCAACGGGTCAGCCCGACAATCCGATGAGCGGTTGCGGTTTCCGGCAGTCCGGGTCGTTGCTCGACATCGGCCAGGAAAGCCGCGGCGAGTTCGCGCATTGGGGCAAGCTCGCCACGAATGTAACTCCCTACCCAGAGACCGTAGTAGACTGAGAAGCGCTCATCAGCGTCTTCAATTCCTGAGACCAACTCGCGCGCCCGGGCGAACGCGGCAGCCGTTTCCGGTGCCCCATACCCTTTGGCAGCCAATAGTGTTTGGCCAAAGGCAATCTGCAACCGAAGCCGATCCTTTGGCGGCACCGCGGCACCTTGGTCTGCAAGGGCTATTGCCCGCTTGAGATGCGAATTTGCCTCTGCAATCGACGAGCGTTTGAGGCTCAGTTCACCCGCTTTGCTCCACCATTCAATGGCCAATTCCGGCCGACCGGCCTCGGTAAAGTGATGCGCAATGATCTCAGGCTCCGATTCCGCCAGCGTCGCAAATCGATCGCGCAGCGCTTCGGCGATCTGGCGATGCAGTTCTTGTCGCCGACCTCTAATCAAACTCGAATAAGCAGTGTCTTGAACCAGCGCGTGCCTGAAGCTGTAGGTAGCTTCTGGAGGTCTGCCGCGGCAAGACGCCAGCTCGGCCTCTTCGAGCTTGGACAGGGCATCCTTAAGGACGCTTTCCTCCATGGCAGAAACCGCACGAAGCAACGCGTAAGAGAATTGTCGTCCTATCGCGGCACCAATTTGCGCAATCTCTTTGACGAGCACCGACCTGTCTAGGCGCGCCATAAGCGAAGCGTGGAGTGTGGTGGGTATGCCGATCGCCGGCAACGGCCGCGCGAGCACATAATGATCCTGATGCTCTTCCAGGAGACCGCCTTCAAGCACCGTTTTAGTCAGTTCTTCGAGAAACAGCGGTACGCCATCGGTGCGCGATAGGATCTGGTCCGAGATTTCGGCAGGAAGCTGCTTTCCTCCGGTGATGCGGTTCATCATCGCCACCGCCTCCTGACGGTTGAGGCGCATCAAACCGATCGTTCCGACGTGAGCATCATTCGGCCAAGGCGGCGAAAACTCGGGCCTGGTTGTAATGACGAGCAATAGCCGCAGCTGAGACGCTTTCTCGACGAAAAGGCTCACTAATTCTAGCGAAGTCGGATCGATCCAGTGAATATCCTCAACGATCATAAGCAGAGAACGTTGGACTGTGAGGCTTTCCAATTGAGCGATCAAAGCCGCGAACATTTTCTCCTTTTTTCGCTGCGGACTTAGATCGGGTAAAAAATACCTCCCGCTGGTCGGGACCGACATCATGTCGGCAATTAGCGCAACCGCTTCTCCGCTCGCGCCCGATTGCAGCAGCAGCGCTTCCAGTTTGGCAAACTTTTGTGGCCCCGGCTCGCTGCGTTCAAAGCCGGCAACGCGTTCGAGATGACTGATCACCGGAAAGAGCGGGCTTTCTAAGTGTTGTGACGAGCAATAATATTGCGCGAGAGCACACGGCTCGGACCTCAGGCGTTCTTGCAGCGCCGCGCTCAAGCGAGATTTTCCGATACCCGGCTCGCCCGTCAGGATGACGACACGCCCATCACCCGCGGTGGCTTGCCGCCATCGCCGCTGCAACAGCTCCAGCTCTTCTTCCCGCCCGACCAGAGGCGTGAGTGTTTCCTCATGCTGCGCTTCGAAGCGGCTCTGCACGGCACTTGGCCTGACAACCCTCCACGCCTGTGAAGGTTGATCGAACCCCTTAAGCGGTACACGTCCGAGGTCGATATATTCAAACAAGCCAGCCGTGAGGCGACGTGTATGATGCGAAATGATTATCTGGTTTGGCTCAGCAAGGCCTTGTAGGCGAGACGCCAGATTAGGCGTATCGCCCACAACGGATTGCTCTCGCGCGGCTCCTTCCCCGATGAGATCGCCGACGACTACCAGACCCGTTGCAATTCCGATCCGGACCTGCATCGGCATGCCAAGCACTGTCGGCAATCGCGCGACTTCGTCTACCAAAGCCAACGACGCGCTGACCGCCCGTTCCGCATCGTCCTCATGCGCCTGCGGATAACCGAAATAAGCAAGCACACCATCGCCCATATATTTTGCGACAAAACCTCCAGAGCTACTAATCACGGCGTCACAGCAGCGATGATACCTATGGACCATGTCTCTCATATCCTCGTGATCGAGCTTGATTGAGAGAGAAGTCGATCCCACAAGGTCGCAAAAAACGATTGTGAGTTGGCGGCGCTCCGCGGATAAGGTCCGAGACGACTCATCACCCGGACGCCTTGCCTGGACCGGCGTTTGGTCGACACTTGCCGCACCGCCGGCCCTAATGGCCCGCATTAACCGCTTTCGGTCCCCAAGCGGGATACCCAACTTTTCGAGATCGCCCTCCGTCAGCTCCGAGAGAACATCGCCTTCAACTGCGTTTTCGCGGAAAATAGCCTCATACTGCTCGAGGCCAACGCTCCGCAGCCAATCTCCAAGATCCATGGCGCTATTCCACAGCCGGTTCGAAGTATCATCCATTACGCCAAATTGTCTGTCCAGTGCGGCTAGATGTAATGTCCGAAATGGGGTCAATATCGACCCTCGCAGGCTCGAAACGCCACTTCCGAAACAGCCCGATCAACGGACATCATCTGGTCGGCCCGATTGGTCCGGTTCGTGCCATTAGCGGAAGTCGCCGTCGGTTTGAACCGGAGCGGATGCCCGGAATCCGGCTAAGGGATTAGCACCGGTGGCATTGGTCCCGTTGGCAATGGGACGGACGGCTTTTGCTGTCCCGGTACCAACGCCAAAACAGCAAACGTCACCACCGTTACCGCTAGAATCCGAATGATCAAAGTTAGGAACACCGCATCTGCTCGTCACGAATATTGATGTGAATCCGTTCACTATCGGATACCCGATTGGCATCGTGTAATATGTTTCTTTGCGTGGCATTCGTCGCAAGCCTGGTAGCGACGAGACGAAGAAAATAAAGAGACAATCCTGGATTTCGCTCGCATAACCTCATCAGTTCGTCGGCCGTTATCCAGAAGAGTTCGAGGTCGCTTAGTGCTCTTGCCGTCTGCGTACGGCGCTGATCGACAGAGAAGAGGCCGACCTCTCCGAACACATCTCCAGGTCGCAGGGTCATCCTTATCTCGGGCAACTCGACTCGCCCGGACGCAACTAGGTAGAGGGTGTCAGCATAGTCGCCCTTTTTGAAGATCGTATCTCCAGCCCTAATACGTCGCGTCCGCATAAACGGCTGAAGCCACTCTGGGGACAAATCGGTGTCGGCCGCCGATTTTGCCCGGCGCAGAACCAGAAGCATCCGAAAAAGGTGCGCGACGTTCACCGGGAGGAGTATGACGTGCAAGGCGAGTACCGGATAAACTCCGGCCCCGATCCCGAAGACCACAAAAGCCATGTTGCTACAGATGGCGACAGCTCGCAGCGCAAGCATTGTGTGCATGCAAAACGTGCCGAGTACGAGTAACGAGGCGAGATAGCCGGATGCTTCTATCCACGTCATTAGTAATATCACCTTGCTGATCGGTCATCAACGACGTCGGTCGCTGCGGCAGCCCACCAAGCACACGCTTGGCGTTTGCGGGTCAAAGGCGGTCCTTAATCCTTTCCAGCCGCTGCGTAACCTGCAGAACGGCGCGAGTTGTTCGTTTACGAATTTCCCTTTGTTCGAGGCAGCGGCGGCGGATCGCTTCAGGGTCCCAAAATGCGCAGATGTGATATTCGCCGAGACAAATAACCGAATTGGATATCGGTCATGGCTCGGGTTCAACTTGCCAATACTGAAACGGTGGCGCGCAGGCATCTGGCTCATGCAAAGATGGGGCCGAATTGCTGCCGACGAGCTCGTGACGGATATCGCACCGGGCTCGTTCGATGGTGTCCCGGTAGCGGAGCAGAGTTCGTTCCGCTTTAATGCGCCTGCAACAATGAAGATGGGCAACTAAACGGCCCAAAATGCTGCCATTTTTTTCTCGCCGCTGATGCACAGCAATTTCACTGTCTGCTAGAGTTTGTCTCATTGTCGCAACTCTGCAAAGGATGGTGTGACAACATTGACGTGACTTGCAGAAGACGCTTGTGACCAAAATTACATTTCAAGAAATGTTGACCGCGAACATTTTGAGCCGCTGCCGATATGGGGATTCAAGTATCAACCCATGGCGCACGTCGGGGTTAAGGGTAGACCACCGAGGCGTCGAAGACCTGTTGCCGCTGTTCTGACGGGAGCTGGGATTCTGCAATAAGGAGCAGCACCACCACCGTCGCCGCACAGAGCAGCAGGAGTCGCCCGAAGATGGTTGGCCAAATGGAGCCGTAGCTCCCTGCTTCGCGAACGGCGAGACCGCTTGCTGATTGCTGGTTCATAGGTATTATTCTCCGGCGTGTGGGACAGGCACGGCTATCGCCCCTTCGCCTTGATACTGAGGGGCTTCACGCGGCCATGCTCTGCGAAACGTGCGGACCTGTCTTCCTACAAACGGATGAATACGCGCAGTTGGCCGTAAAATAGGATCGGTCCCCATCGGAGGCATTCTATGTCAGACGCCGCTTTGCCGTCAGGAGAAAGGGAGTTGGCCTCGCTGATCGACCGCATCTATGCGTCCGTGGAGCGACCGGAACTGTGGCCCGAGACCATTGGCGAGATCGGCCACCTGATTAGCGGTCGAAACGATTTCTGGTCAGATCCAGGTAGATTATTCTACTCACAGCGATCCTCCATAGCATCGGAGGCAACGTGCCGCGGGACGTTTCTGCTCTCTCGAGCCGACCTCAGAGCATTGGATCAGTATGCAGCCGAGTTCGACAATTTGATTGTCCGATTCCTCAGGCTGGTCTTTCTCAGCGTTCTCTGGTCGCAGAAAGACGTCGGTGCTCGGGAGGTACTCGGAGCGAGGATTGTCAGGCGCTACTTGCACGGTCATGAAGCATCTCGGTCGGATGGCCATGTCTCCCGCCGTCTCATTGCCGCCATGTGGGAGGATGGCTTGATATTTGACCTTCGCCATCTGCAGTACATCCAACTTTTGGCACCGCACCTCGACCGAGCCGCCCGACTTCAGATGCGCCTTAATCTCGTTACGCTGCGCTCCGAGCTAGTATCAGGCGCTCTCGATCGCCTGACTGTCGGCGTAGTCGTCGTCGATCAAACCAGCAGCAGAATCATCTGGCATAACCGGCGAGCTGCAGAGATCGCCAGCGATCCGCAGGTTCTAACCTTCGTCGGGCAGCGATTTACGGGGCGAGATGCCGCAAGCACACAGTCCATCCGCGAACTCATCGCTCGCGCGGTCGATCGCGGGGAGGCTGGGCTGCTGCCGATCGAACGGGAAGATTTAAGGCCGCTGCTGCTCATTGCGGCTCCCCTGAAGCCGGGCGGCATGCACGACATGTCCGCCCAGCCCGGCGAAACGGGTTACGGCGTGCTTTTCATCAGCGATCCTGATCTGAGCGAGAACCTAAGCGTGGAATCGCTTCAGAGTGCGTTCGAACTCACCTTTCGCGAAGCTCAAACCGCGATCGCAATCGCTAACGGGCGCGGGTTGAAGACGGCCGCGCGCGCGATGGGTGTGGCTCCCACGACAGCACGCAGCCAGCTGCAACAGGTGTTTGCAAAGACCGGTACCAGCCACCAGGCAGAGCTTGCAGCGCTTGTACACCGGACCCTCACTCATGTCCGTTAGGATCTTGTTGCTCCGTCTAGAAAGCGGCAACACCCCCTGGTATCTCTGCATCGGGTTGCAACGCCGCCGCTGAGCAGGCCGATCATCCGCAAACGATCTTTGATCGATACGGCCGGACCACACTTGTTCACTCTCGCTCCCGTAGGCCCATAAGCGAAAACGGCCGTATCACCAAAGAAATTGCGTCAAGTTTCTTTCTGGTGCATGTGTAACAACGACGCTAAGGACTCGATATGCCCGAAACCGACCCCCGTCATTCTGTGCAGCATCGTGCGAAGTTGTTGGGCCGTTGGCTGCCAGTGTGTTTTTATTGCTTGATCGTCATCCCCTGGTTCATCAACGGAGTTCTTGCAAGCGCCGGCGATCGTCTAGCCCTCGTCCTGCTGGCACTCCCGGCGCTCGTCGCCTACTTGATCCGTACCGCGAGGACACCACTTTGAGCCCGGATTTCACTTTGTTCCTGATCACCGGGGTGTTGTTCGGCGTCGCAGTTATCATGTTTATCGCTTGGCGTTTCAGTGCCGCAGATGCAATCGCCTTTGTAGTGATCGCCGGTCTATTTCCCGCCATGATGGACTTTCTTTCCTCGTTCATGGCACAGAATTATGTCTACCCTGGGCAGTCGCGCGTTTGGGTTTTCTCCTACATCTTCTTCGGCTGGATGGGGGTCTGCGGCACATGCATGCTGATTGCCGAGGGCATCCTCGCGAGACCCGGTGAAGACATGGTGACGCAACGTGCTTTGTGGTGGCAGGTACCCTTGGCAACCGGCGTAATTGCCGTGCTGTTGGATTTATTTCTTGATCCAATCGCCGTGCTTGTCGGTTACTGGCTCTGGCTCGTTGAAAGCTCGGTCTATTATGGTATTCCGCTGCTAAACTTCGTCGGCTGGTTCGTGCTCACATCGCTCGCACCACTCGCGTGGATTCTAATCGCGCGCCGACAACGATGGGGTTTTGCGCGCAAGACCGCAGCGGCGTTCGTGGCGCTGATTCCTTTGTGCGTCGCTTCGGCACTCCTTTCACTGGCGCTCAATGCGGCCGTCGCGACACTTGGCTTCCATTGAAAGGTTTGCGTGAGAGCAATGCTATTTGTTCCATTGCTTTTCGCGGCATTTGTTACTTCTGCCCCCGTGCACGCCGAAAAGCGCGTCGCGCTGGTCATCGGCATGTCCAAATAACAGCAGGATTCTCGTCACCAAGATCGACGGGCAAAGCTACCGCGATGACTACACGGTGGTCTCGCGCGGTTTGCGAATCGGCCGGATCAGGAAGAATCCCGGTCTCTCTGCTCGTGTCGATCAGTGGTCGTGGGGCTGCAATGTGTACGGCCAACCGACACTCGACGGCGATAACGGACCGGGCACCAATTTTAAGGACTGCGAAACAAAGTTCAAAATCGCATCGGCGCGCATCCGCGCACGGCTGGCACATTTTAGACATCGCGAGGGCGCTTGAGATGCAGCGGGCCGCCCGACGATCTTGAGCGCCCAAGAGACTCTTCCCGATATAGCAGCCCGGGCGACGCTTTCGAGACATCTTGCCTGAAGTTGCAAGCGCACAAATTCTGGGTCGGCATGACCAATCACATAGTCTGTCGCCCCCTGCATCGTCTCCCTCCCGTGTTGCCGCATCGCCAGATATCGGCGTGGTGGGAATCATGGAGAAAGTTCCAACAACATAGTTTTGCCATTTAGCGGTCTTGCGGGGAGCGTCATTGCCAACGAGACAAAATTTCTTGACGGACCGGGTATCTTTTCGTCATAGCCACGTTACTAGATCATAAAGCAGGTGCGCTTCCTGCTTCGCAAAGGAGGACTAGGAATGAAGAAGACTTCTATCATTGCAGCAGCCGTTATGCTCGTTGCTTCGTCGGCTGTGAGCTACGCGGCGGGCGGTTCTCGTGGTGCTTCGGGTGTTGCCCCCGGTAACGTAATGCAGACCACAACGCCAACGCCACAAGACCGCGGTGCTGCGCAGGGTGCTTCAACATTGACGCCGGCGTATGACATGAAGAACAACAACACCACTCCCCCTGCACCGCGCGGAGCGTCCACCTTTGCTCCGGGCCACAACAAGTGATGCTGGCGTCGTCCCTCGCAGCTTACTTTAATCGACATTGAAAACCCCCAAGCCCCGATCTCTGACCGGGGCTCGGGATGTTCGGACCTCACTAAGCAGAATTACAGTACAACCACGCCCGGCAAGGGTCGAATGTCCGAGATGGGTCAATCGCGTCATTTTGGCTGTCGGCTGACCACTTCCGGTCTTCCCCGGATAGTGTTGCAAAACTCCCTTTGATGCGAATCGCGAACCATGATTCCGTTGGTGGAGACGGCATCGGCGGGAGCGGCGCATGATGGGGCGGCGGGAAGAAGGACAAGGACAGTTTTTCTATTCGTTTGATCTCGATAAGGTGGTTCCGCCCGATCACCTGGTGCGGCAGATCGACGGTTTGCTCGATCTGAGTTGGGTGCACAAGGAGTTGGCGCCTTATTATTCGCACACGGGCCGGCCCTCGATTGATCCGGTACTGATGATCCGGATGCTGATTGTTGGCTACGTGTTTGCGCTCCGCTCGGAGCGCCGGCTGTGCGCTGAAGTCCAGGTCAACCTGGCCTACAGGTGGTTCTGCAAGCTCGGCATTGAGGACAGGATCCCCGATCACTCTGTATTCTGTCGTGCGCGGCACGATCGCTTCCGGGAGAGTGACGCCCTGCGTCGGGTCTTTGAGACTGTCGTGGCAATGTGCATTGCGACCGGGCTGGTTGGGGGCGAAGCGTTCTCGATCGATGCGAGCCTGATCAAGGCGGATGTAGACAAGAAAAAGCGGCTGCCCGGCGACCAGCCGATTGCATGGCCGAAGGCAGAGGAAGCATCTCATGCAGTTCGCGAGTACCTCGCCGCGCTAGATACCGCCCGCGGCAACGAGGACGGTGGTGGGGACGCTGGCGGTTCAGGCAAAGGCGGCGATCGACACAAGCCTCCCAAGGAAGTCTCACTCACCGATCCGCAAGCGACATGGGTTGCGAGGCCAGGCCTGGACCCATTCTTTGCCTATGATGCGAACTACCTGATCGACAACAAGGCCGGCATCATCATCGATGCCGTGGGCACTCGGGCAAACCGAACCGTGGAGATTGCTATCACCCAGACCATGGTGGATCGTGTTGAACGCCGCTTCGATCTGCGGCCCCAGCGGCTAGCGGGCGACACGGTCTATGGCGCGGTCAGGCTGCTCAAATGGCTGGTGGATCGCAACATCACACCGCACGTACCGGTGTGGGACAAGTCGGCGCGCTCCGATGGTACCTTCAGTCGCGCCGATTTTGTCTTCGACCAAGAGCGCAATGTTTATGTCTGCCCGGGTGGCGCGGAGCTGACCAGCACCGGTAACATCGACCAGGGTCATATCGTCTACTACAGGGCCAACAAGAAGGACTGCTCGGCCTGTTTGCTGAAGCCGCAGTGTACGACCGCGGCTATGCGCAAAGTCACCCGTGACATCAACGAAGATGTGCGAGATCGTGTCCGCGCCTTGGCCGACACGGAAGCCTTCCAGCAGTCCCGCCGAGAGCGCAAGAAAGTTGAGATGCGATTTGCGCACATGAAGCGCATTCTCCGGCTCGACCGTTTCCGGCTGCGGGGCTTGAGCGGCGTTAGGGACGAAGTGCTGCTGACAGCAACCGCGCAAAACCTCAGGCGGCTCGCCAGGCTTCTCTGCCGCGCCCCGCCACCTTTGCCAGAGGCCTGCCTTGTGTAGGCGTCGCGCCAACCAACGCAGCTCCCACACCAGGGAGCGCAACCAACGAACCGCCAGCGCTCAAAACGGAGCCCTGCGATCGAGACCTGAAGAGTTTTGCAACACAATCGGAAGTGAAACGGACGAGGGCAGGGCGGATCAGGAGTGACGCGCAACGATATGGCGCAAATCTCCTCATCTGATGCAATTATCGGACGTAGAGGCAAAAAGGACAGCTATGTTGTCGCATCGGCGGCACTCATCTGACGGCAAAATCCGGCCGCCGACCATCTGGTCTTTTCTGCGGCGGCGAACCGTCGGGACCAAAACTTCACAAACACGCCGATTGAATCGGCGGGCCAAGGCTGCCATGAT
>DATGGY010000110.1:0-54016 GCA_035308285.1 Bradyrhizobium sp.
GCAGGAAGGTGCCGAACAACAGCACCAGCACCGCGTAAACCATCATCAGGCCCGCGGTCATGGCGGTCGCAAAGCCCTGCGACAGTTCGTTGAGGCTTTCGGCATCACCGGAGGGATTGACGCTCACCCCCTTCGGCAGGCTCTTCATGACCGGGAGTTCGTTGATCTTCTTGGTGGCATCGCCAAGCGCCGCGGTGCCGACGAGGTCGGCCGCAACCGTCGCCTGCCTTTCGCGGTCATAGCGGTTGATGCTGGTCGGGCCCTGGTCGAGCTTGATGTCGGCGACGACCGACAGCGGCACGCCGCCGCGGCCGCCGCCGAGCGGAACCCGCAACTGCTCGAGAACCTGCAAGTCGCCGCGCGCGCTGTCCTCGAGCTGGACGCGGATCGGCACCTGGCGGTCGCCGGCATCGAATTTGGCGAGTGCCGGGCCGACGTCGCCGATAGTGGCGACGCGAATGGTTTCCGACAGGCTTTCGGTGGAGACGCCGAGCCGTGCGGCAAGGTCGGCCCGCGGCTGAATGCGAAGCTCCGGGCGGTCGAGCGAGGTTTCGGAAATCACATTGGCGATCAGCGGAATCCGCTTCATCTGGTTGGCAAGTTCGCTAGCGACATTGCTGACGATATTGCTGTCAACACCGGTGACGACGAGCGAGATCGCGCGCAGGCCGTTTTCGTCGAGGAACCAGAACCGGATGTCGGGAACGTTTTCGAGCTCCTGGCCGATCTCAAGCTCGAGCTCGCGCTGGGTGATCTTGCGTTCGGTCTTCGGCGTGTAGTTGACGATCAGCGCGGCGCGGCGCACCTCGAACGTCCCCGGCGGCACCCGTCCGCCATCGACGAACACGCTTCTGACCTCAAGGCGTTTGCGCAGGCGCGAGACGATGTCCTCGGTGACCTGCTCGGTGTAGGCGAGTTGCGAGCCGGGCGGCAGTTCCATCGCCAAAAGCGAGCGCGCGGTGTCCTGCGCCGGCAGGAAGCCCTGCGGCAACAGCGTGATGCTCCAGATCGAGACGGCAAAGATGCCGAAGCCGATCAGCACCGTGATCAGGTAATGCCGCACCGACCAGGTCACCAGCCGCGTATAGGCTTTCAGCACGCGGCCCGGCGGCGGGTCGTCATGCGGGTGGTCCTTCAGGAAATAGGCAGCGAGCACCGGAGTCACGAAGCGCGCAGCGAGCAACGAAAAGAATACCTGCACCGAGACCGTGATGCCGAACTGCTTGAAGAATTGCCCGGCGATTCCCGACATGAAGCTTGCCGGCGCGAATATTGCGATAATCGTCAGTGAGATCGCGATGACGGCGAGGCCGATTTCATCTGCGGCTTCCAGCGCGGCGCGGTAAGGCGACTTGCCCATCCGCATGTGGCGCACGATGTTCTCGATCTCGACGATGGCGTCGTCGACGAGGATACCGGTCGAGAGTGTGATGGCGAGGAAGCTGACGAGGTTCAGCGAAAATCCAAGGATGTCCATCGCCCAGAATGCCGGGAAGATCGACAGCGGCAGCGAGATCGCGGCGATGATGGTGGCGCGGACATCGCGCAGGAACAAGAGCACGATGACGACGGCGAGGATGGCGCCCTCGAACAGGGTCGAGATCGCGGCCTCGTAATTGCCCTTGGTGAATTCAACCGAGGTGTCGATCAGCTTAAGATCGACGTCGGGGTGGGCAATTTTCAGCGCGTCGATGCGCTTCTGCACGGCGGCGGCAACCACGACGTCGCTGGCGCCTTTCGAGCGCTTGATGCCGAGCGCCACCACCGGCTCGCCGTTGAAGCGGGCGAAGGTTCGGCGGTCGGCAATGGTATCGGTGACGGTGCCGAGATCGTCGAGGCGCACTTCGCCGCCGGTCGGCAGGCTGATCATGGTTCCGGCGAGGTCGTTGAGGGTCTTGGCGCCGGCGAGCGTACGGATGGCCTGATCGTTCTTGCCGATTTCAGCACGACCGCCGGCGAGATCGACATTGGTGCCGCGCAAACGGTGGCTGACATCGACGGCGGTAAGCCCCGCGGCCTGCAAGCGATCCGCATCCAGGGAAACGAGAATCTCGCGCTCGACACCGCCGATGCGCTCGACCTGGGCGACGTTGCGCACGCCCTGCAGCGCGCGTTTGACGACGTCGTCGACGAAATAGGAGAGTTGTTCGGGCGTCTTGCCCGGCGAGATCGCCGCATAGGTGACAATCGGCAGCCCGATCACGTCGACGCGCTGGATCAGCGGTTCATTGACGTTTTGCGGCAGGTTGGCGCGCACGCGTGTGACGGCGTCCTTGACGTCGTTCAGCGCGCGGTCGGTGTTGGTCTCCAGCGCGAACTGGATCGTCGTCAGCGACAATCCGTCGGTGATCGACGATGAAATATGCCGCACGCCCTCGACGCCCGACACCCCGTCTTCGATGGTCTTGGTGACCTGTGCTTCAAGCTCGGCCGGCGCGGCGCCGAATTGCGAGACCGCAACCGAGATCACGGGGATATCGGCGCTCGGCAGCCGCGTCACCGCGAGCTTGGTGAAGCTGACCCAACCGAGCACCAAAAGGATGATCGAAAATACGACGGACGGCAGCGGATTCCGGATCGACCATGCCGAGATATTCATCGCCATCAGCGCACCTGCGTTCGATCGGAGTCCTCGGGGAACTTGGTCTTGATATGGTCGCCGTCATGCAGCGACGAGCCGGCGTCGGCCACAACGGTTTCGTCGATGTCGAGGCCCTCAAGGATTTCGGTCAACTTGTCGGACACCAGTCCAACCTTGACCCTTCGCATCTCGACCGTATCGCCTTTGACCACCTGAACGGTCAGATGGTCAACGGCGGTGCGCGGGATCGCAACGTTGCAGCTACGCTTGGCGTCGATGCTGGCCTGGGCGAACATGCCGATCCTGAGCGACGGATTGCTGGTCAGAGTGATCCTGACATGGCCAAGCTGGGTGTTGCGGTCGATCTGCGGGGAAATCAGTCTCACGCGTCCGACCACGTCCTGGCCATTATCGCGGCTGATCCGTACATTCGCGCCGGGATTGAGCTTCATCATGTGAACCGCGGGCACCTCGGCATCGAGGTCGATTTCGTTGTTGACGGCGATGCGGAATATCGGCCCTGCTTGGGGTGAGGCCGGCGCCCCGACAATGGTATTGACCTGGGTGAGAAGCCCTGCCGCGGGCGCGCGCAGTGAGACCGCTGTATTGGACCGTGCGCCGCCACCGCCCGGTTGGGCCGGTGGCGGGGTAAGCCGCGCCAGTTCCTGATTGTCGGTGACCATCTCGCCTTCGTGGACTAGCAGATCGATGACTTTGGATCCTTCCTGGTCGACCCCGACCACGGCTTCCCGACGCGGCACGACAAAGCCGGTGACCCGCACCTGATCCGAGAAGCAGGCTCTGGTGGATTTCGTGACGCTGACCACCGCGGTGCCCGGCGTTTCCTTCTCCTCGGGCCGGGAACGGTGCTCGAACCAATACCAGACAGTAGCCAGGACCGCGAAAAAGGCCACCGCCAGCGCAGGCTTGAGGTAATCGGAGAGGTTCATCGCCGGATCAATCCAGACCTTACGTTTTGAGGCCATCCGTTTGGGGGCAGTACTGGCGGATCATCCCGCAAACGACGGAGAGCATGAAAGAGAAAAGCGTCCCGCCGGGGCGCGGGACGCGCTTAGCTTGCAAAAAACTTTACCCCAGCCATCGCCGTTCACTTGGACGCGGTGGCCTTGTTTTCCATGTTCACGACCTGGACCCGGCGATTGACTTCCGACGTCGGGTTGGCGGGGTCCTTCAGTTTAGTTTTGCCGTATCCGACGGTCACGAGATCGGCGCCGGCAACGCCGACCTTGTCGACCAGGTAGCGCTTGATCGAGTCGGCGCGGCGTTCCGAGAGGTCCTGGTTGTAGGCCTCGCCGCCGACGGCGTCGGTATGGCCGGCAACGACAAAGGTTGAACCCTTCAGGTCGGGATTGGAGAGCGCCCGTCCCAAAGCCTGAACCGACGGCAACGACCTGGCGCTGATCTCGGCGGAATTGTAGTCGAAGTTGATTTCGAGATCGATTTTCGGCTTGTCCTTGACGATGGTCGCAATCTCCTCTCGCTCGGCGCTCGACAGCGATCGGGTAGGCCGGTTGCGGATCGACTGGACGAATTTTCCTTCAGCAGCGGCCGCTGCAGGATCGGGCAGCGTTTGCGGGCCGGTCGAGAGACCTCTCGTCAGCGGCACCCTCTTCGCGGGCGTCAACGCCTTCAAAATCTGATCTTCCGTCACATCCTCGGCCGCTTTGGCCACACCGATCGAGAGCGCGCCGCCGATCGCGAGTAGCGAAATGATCGCAACAAGACTTCTCCTTCCATATGTTCTAGACATTGCCAGTCCCTCCAGCGCCGTTGCGCGATTCCAATAAATTTACCACTCGTCGCCGGGGCCAGAATAACCCCAAACGGCCACGACACTCTAATTCTTATGCCTCCGGCGCCCTTCCGCAGCTTGGCGGGCGGTGCGTGGCCGGAGCTCAAATTGCCGTCAACGTACCCCGTAACCTACGAATTCTTTTACGATATTTGGGTCCATCGCCTTCGCATTGGCGATGTCCACCTCGCCCTCCGAAATCGCGCCGTTGCGTTGCTTGGCGAGGCCGCGTCCGTACAGCGACGACGTCAGCCGCGGATTGATTCTTAAGGCTGCGTCAAAATCGGCGATCGCGTTCTTGGTTTGCCCGCTCTTGAGATTGACAAGGCCACGGCTGTCGAGGGCGTCGACGAAGTTCGGGCGCAACCGAAGCGCCTCATTGCAGTCTCTCAGCGCCGACTGCAGGTCGCCGATCACGGTGCGGGCCCAGCAGCGGTTGTTGTAGGCTTCCACGTCCTTCGGGTTGAGCCGGATCGCGTCGTCGAAATCCTTGATGGCGAGACTATAAGCACCCTTGCTGGCATAGACTTGCCCGCGACGGTAGAGCGCACCCGCGTCATCGGGATTATCCGCGATCCTGATGCTCAGGCTCTTGATGGTGGGGTCATCGGCGAGCGACGGCTGCGCCGGCGGCTGGTTGTTACTCGGCGGATTTTGCGTTGGCGGCGGCGGGGTAGGGAAGTCTGCCTTTGCCGGCGGCGGAGGTGGCGGCAGCGGCGGCTCGACGCGCGGCGGAGGCAGAGGTTCATTGAGCGGTGGCTGGGGAAGGCTTGCCATCGGCCGCGCGCCCGGAATGAACGAAAAATCCTCCGCGAGCGAAGATGAAATCCAGGGCACCTGCTCGCTGCGGGAGGCGCGGGTGACGCCGACCCGGGTCCGGTTCAGCGTCTCTTCCGCCATCAGATCGGGAACGCGAATTTCCTTGAGCAGCTCTTGAACGAACAGGCTGTGGTCGCCGCCATTATCGGACATCACTGAGCTGAGCGCGGCCGAATACATCACCAGCGTCCCATTTGGCGCGATTACCGGCGCGAGGCCGGCGGAGAAGCTTCGGAACCGGCGCTCGAACGGATTACGCCGGGAGGCGTCGATCAGGGCGATCTTGACGCCGGCGCCGCGGTTGTTGATTTCGCTCAGCACCGTTTCCAGGCTAAGGCCATCACGGCGGACATCCGGCTCGGTCCAGATCTGCGCATCGACCGGGATCAGGTAGCTTTGGCGGTTGGACTGGACGCCATAGCCGCTGAAGAAGATCAGCGCGACGCTGCCGGGCTTGACGTGACCGTAGAGCCGGTCGAAAGCCCTGCGCATGCCGTCCCCGGTCAAGTTCTCGCCGACCTCGACGGTGAAGCTATCGCGCTTGAGTTCGTCGGCGATTTCACGGGCGTCGTTGATGGGCTCCCTCAGCGGCGCATCCGCGTCGGGATATTTCGCGTTGCCGATGACGAGGGCAAATCGGTCGGCGGCCATCCCGCTCGACGGCAAAATCGACGCGATCGACCACACCAAAAACGCAAACAATGGAAGGCGGATTCTCATTCGACGTCAGTCCAGCCAAAAAGGCGCCGATTCCAGCCCCGCGCCTCGGCGACCTTACCCCACGAAAATCGCATTATCAAACCGCGCCCGCTGACGCTGTCAACTGCCTGTGAAAGCCGCCGATAACCGCGGCTCGCACCCTTTTTTTGGCCGGCTGCCACCCTTTGGCCGGCGATCGAGCCATTTGGTCGAATGACCTGCCGCGAACGTGCTTGGCAAAGGCAGCTCCAAGGTGTCATCGCCGCGACACATTGCGGATGACCCGCGTTCCCAACGGAGCCGACGTCAAGCGTTAAGGGTTTGACCTTCTGACATGGCGGTGGCTTCCTGCGGTCAGCCAAAAAGCTCCGGAAGAAGTCATGCCGATGGAAAACGCCTGCGAAATCTATGCGCTCCGGTACGCGACGATGTCGCCGCGCACCCCCCACATGAACTACCTCTCGCCCGACCCGCACGAGACCGCGGCGTCGGACCTTGATTACTTTGTATGGCTGATCCGGGGCGGCGGCCGCGATATCCTGATCGATACCGGCTTCAACGCGATGGAAGCCGGTTTGCGAAACCGCAAGCTCACGCTCAATCCGGTCGACGCGCTGGTGCGCTTCGGCGTCAACGCCGAGGCGATCAGGGACGTCGTCGTAACCCATATGCATTACGACCACGCCGGCAATCTCGACCTGTTTCCGAACGCGCGATTTCACCTGCAGGACCGCGAGATGAGCTACGCCACCGGGCGCTGCATGTGTTTCGGCAATATGCGTCATCCGTTCTCGGTGGAACACGTGACGCTGATGGTGCGCCACGTCTACAGCGAGCGCGTCACTTTTCATTCCGGCGAAGGCGAGATCGCGCCCGGTGTCACGGTGCATCGCGTCGGCGGCCATTCGGACGGCTTGCAGGTGGTGCGGGTTGCGACCGCGCGCGGGCCGGTAGTGCTGGCGTCGGACGCCGCGCATTATTACGGCAATCTGCATCGCCGCATTCCGTTTCCGATCGTCTACAACATCGGCGACATGTGCCAGGGCTGGGAAATCGTCGAGCGCCTTGCCGGCCATCCCGACCGCATCATCCCCGGCCACGATCCGCTGGTGGCCGAACTCTACCCGCGCGCCAGCGACAAGGTCGATGCCTTCGCCCTGCACAAGGCGCCGTCGCGATCCTTTGCGAAATAGGCGTGCGGCTCCTCATCCTGAGGCGGGCCCTCAATAACCACCCGTCTTGTCGGCTTCCTCGATCGTTTGCACCAGGTCAAGACTGCTCTCGATCTTGGCGAGCAGACGCGCGAAATCCTCTCGTTCCCGCGCGGTGAGGCAGGCCATGATTTCCCACTCCTTGCGCAAGAGGCGCGGGACCAGTTTATCGTAAAGCGTCTTGCCGGGCCGCGTCAGGCGCAAATCGAATTCGCGCCGGTCATCCTTATTCTCGACCCGCTCCACCAGTTGCCGCGTCACCAACTCCGTGACCGCGCGGCTGATGGTCGATTTGTGGGTCCGGGTGCAATGCGCAATGTATTGCGCGCTGCATGCCTCATTGCGGAAGCCGAGTGTCGCCAGCACCCGCCACTCCGGAATATCGAGCCCGTAGCGCTCGCGGTATTCGCTGGAGAGCGCGGAAGAAACCTCAGCTGCCAGGCGGTTGAGGCGGAAAGGCGCAAATCTGAAGAGATCCAGCCTTATTCCCTTGGTGGACTTGGTTCCCTTCCGTGAACCGCCATCGGCCCTGCTCGAAAACGCTTTTGGCAAAAGTCGCTCCAATTTGAGTTGACGGGGAGAAGCGCGGGGAGTTTAGATAGTTGCAGGCGCGACCATCGTACCGGGGACGTCGTTCCTTGGCCAGAAGCAAGGCGAGCATGGCGCAGACCAGATTTCAGTCATCCAAGGTCCAGTCAAAGGCCCAGTTCGGTTATCGTCGCGACCCCGACCAGGATCGAACCGGCGGCGACATTTCGCAATATCCGGTGGCGGTGGTCGGCGCCGGGCCGGTCGGGCTGTCGCTTGCGATCGATCTGGCGCAGCGCGGTCAGCGTGTCGTGCTGCTCGACGATGCCGACCGGATCGGCGAGGGCTCGCGCGCGATCTGCTTCTCGAAGCGCTCGCTCGAGTTCTGGGACCGGCTCGGCATCGGCGAGCGCATGGTCGACAAGGGCGTGGTATGGAGCGTCGGCAAGATCTTTCACGGCGCCTCGCAGCTCTATCAATTCGATTTGTTGCCGGAGCCGGGCCACAAGCGCCCGGCCTTCATCAATCTCCAGCAATTCTATGCCGAGGCGTATCTGGTGGATCGCGTGCGCGAATTGCCGGCGATCGACCTGCGCTGGCGCAACAAGGTGATCGCCCTGGAGCAACGCAACGACCACGCGATCCTGACCATCGACACGCCGGAGGGGCCTTACCGGATCGGTGCGGCCTATGTCATCGCCTGCGACGGCGCGCGATCGTCGCTGCGGCAAATGGTGGGCGCGGAATTTTCGGGCAAAGTCTTCGAGGACCAGTTCCTGATCGCCGACGTCAGGATGAGCGCAGCGTTTCCGACCGAACGCTGGTTCTGGTTCGACCCGCCGTTCCACGCCGGGCGTTCGGCCTTGCTGCACAAGCAGCCCGACGATGTTTGGCGCATCGATTTGCAGCTCAATCGGGATGCCGATCCGGCGGTCGAGAAATTGCCAGAAAACGTGCGGCCGCGGATTGCGCGCATGCTCGGCCACGACAAATTCGATTTCGAATGGATATCGCTCTACAAATTCCAGTGCCGGCGAATGGATAAATTCATCCATGGCCGCGTGATCTTTGCCGGCGACGCCGCCCACCAGGTCTCGCCGTTCGGCGCGCGAGGGGCCAATTCGGGTCTGGAGGATGCAGAGAATCTCGCCTGGAAGCTCGACCGCATGCTGAGGAGGAGTTCGCCGGAGGCGCTGCTCGAAAGCTATCACGTTGAGCGCAGTGCTGCGGCCGACGAGAACATCCGCGAATCGACGCGATCAACCGATTTCATGGCGCCCGCGACGCGCCAGGAGGCGCGGCTGCGCAAGGCGGTGCTGTCGCTGGCCAGGGAAACCGAATTCGGCAAGCGCATGGTCAATGGCGGTCGTCTCTCGGTCCCTTCCATTTACGACTCACCGCTTTCGACCGCGGACCGCGACGATTGGCGCAATGGGCCGCGCCCCGGCGCATCCATGCTCGACGCGCCGCTCACCGCGCCTGCCGGCGAATCGGAATATCTGACCGACGCCTTCATCGGGTGCGGCAAGCGTTTCACCCTGCTTGAATTTGCCAACGGCGCGGCCTTCGATCCGCCCGAGGGCGTCGGCACGATCCGCATTGGCGGCGAAGGCGGTTTTGCCGATTCCGCGGGGCTTGTGGCTTCGCGCTACGATGCCGGGCCCGGCACGGCCTATTTGTTGAGGCCTGACGGCTATGTCGCCGCGCGCTTCCGCCATCCGACACGAAGCGCGATTGACGCGGCGCTAGCGCGCGCCGCCGGCAACAACTGAGGTTCACACCACCGAGGTTAGCAATGGCACTATCCACCCGCTCGAATTTCGCCATGCCGGACGATGCATTTCGCGCCGTCGTCGAGGCCCATCGCGGCTTGAGCGATGGGCAGAGCGCCGATCTCGATGCGGCGCTGGTTCTCATTCTCGCCAACCATATCGGCGATCTTGACGTGCTCAATGAAGCGATTGGGCTCGCCAAACGGCGGATGCTGGAAGCGAGCCAGCAACAGCAGCAACAACAATAGATGAATCGCCATGCTTGAATTCGTCATTGCGAGCCAACGGGTCGACGGCGGCGCTTTGCGCCGACCCGTTGGCTCCTCGCAACGACGCGGATAGAGTCGCAGTTATCGCACGAGGAATGGAATTGATGGCCAAGGGTTTCGCATCCACGACCGACACGGCCGAGAAGAAGATCACCTTCTCCGAGATCGGCACCGATCTCTATGCCTTCACCGCGGAGGGCGATCCGAACTCGGCGGTCATCGTCGGCGACGACGGTTGCCTTGTGTTCGACGCGCAGGCAACGCCGGCGATGGCCAACAAAGTGATCGAAAGGGTGCGCACCGTCACCGACAGGCCGATAAAATACGTGGTGCTGTCGCATTACCACGCGGTGCGGGTGCTCGGCGCGTCGGCGTACAAGGCGCAAGCCATCATCGCCTCGCAGGAAACGTATCGGCTGGTCGAGGAGCGCGGTCAGCAGGATTGGGATTCCGAGTATGGCCGATTTCCCCGCCTGTTTCAGGATGCGCAAAGCATTCCCGGCTTGACCTGGCCGACGCTGACCTTCGAAGGCGACATGTCGATCTATCTTGGCAAGCGCGAGGTGCGCCTGATGCAGCTCGGCGCGGGGCACACCTCGGGCGATATCGTGGCGTGGGTGCCGGATGCGCAAGTGATGTTTTCCGGCGACCTGATCGAATATCACTCGGCCTGCTATTGCGGCGACGCGCATTTGCGTGAATGGCCGGCGACGCTGAATGAAATCCGCGCCTTCAATCCCAAGGCGATCGCGCCGGGACGCGGCGACGCGCTCAAAGGGGTATCGACCGGGCGCGAGGCGATCGCGATGACACGGGATTTCGTCACGACGCTCTATGGTGCCGCGGAAGCTGCCGTCGCCGGGGGCCGAAATCTGAAGGAAACCATGGCAGCGACGCGTGAAGTGATGGACCCGAAATTCCAAGACTTTGCGATTTACGAGCACTGCCTGCCGTTCAACGTCTCGCGGGCTTTCGATGAGGCCTCGGGGATCGACGACCCCGTGATCTGGACCGATAAGCGCGATCGAGAAATGTGGGCGGCCCTGCAAGGAGGATGACCATGAATATCAACACCTCACCTGAAGCAATCAACCGTAGCTCTCTCAATATCACACCGGGCTATATGTCCGGCTTCGGCAACAACTTCGAGACCGAGGCGCTGCCGGGCGCGTTGCCGATCGGGCGCAATTCGCCGCAGCGCTGCGCCTATGGGCTTTACGCCGAGCAGCTTTCCGGCTCGCCGTTCACCGCGCCGCGCGGCAGCAACGAACGCTCTTGGCTTTATCGAATTCGTCCTTCGGTCAAGCACTCCGGGCGTTTTGCCAAGGTCGATGCCGGGCTGTGGCGCACCGCGCCGTGCCATGAGCAGGAAATTTCGGTCGAGCAATTACGCTGGGACCCTACACCTATTCCGAAAACGGAAATGACCTTCCTGCAGGGCATGCAAACCATGACCACCGCCGGCGATGCCGGCACGCAAGGGGGCATGGCCGCGCACGTCTTCCTGATCACCAAATCGATGGTCGATCAGCATTTCTACAATGCCGATGGTGAGATGCTGTTCGTGCCGCAGCAGGGCAATCTTCGCTTCGTCACCGAGTTCGGCCGGATCGACGCCGAGCCCGGCGAGATCGTGGTGATTCCGCGCGGCGTGAAATTCCGCGTCGAGATCACGAGCGGCCCAGCGCGCGGTTATCTCTGCGAGAATTACGGCGGTGCCTTCAAACTGCCGGAGCGCGGCCCGATCGGCGCCAACTGCCTTGCCAATGCGCGCGATTTCCTGACCCCCGTGGCGGCCTTTGAAGAAAAGGACACGCCGAGCGAACTGTTCGTGAAATGGGGCGGCTCGCTGTTTGTGACAAAGCTGCCGCATTCCCCGATCGACGTGGTGGCGTGGCACGGCAATTACGCGCCGTACAAATACGATCTGCGGAGTTTTTCGCCGGTCGGCGCGATCAGCTTCGACCATCCCGACCCGTCGATCTTCACCGTGCTGACCTCGCCGTCGGAAACCGCCGGCACCGCAAACATCGATTTTGTGATTTTCCCGGAGCGCTGGTTGGTGGCGGAAAACACCTTCCGCCCGCCCTGGTATCACATGAACATCATGTCGGAGTTCATGGGGCTGATCTACGGCGTCTATGACGCGAAGCCGCAAGGCTTCACGCCGGGCGGCATGAGCCTGCACAATATGATGCTGCCGCACGGCCCCGACCGCGAAGCCTTCGATCATGCCAGCAATTCCGAATTGAAGCCGGCCAAGCTCACCGGCACCATGGCCTTCATGTTCGAGACGCGCTTTCCGCAGCGGATCACGGCGCATGCGGCAAAATCCGCAACCCTGCAGAAGGATTATGCGGATTGCTGGAAGGGGCTGGAGAAGCGGTTCGATCCGGGCAAGCCGTAGCGCCTATTGGTGCACCGTCATTCCGGGACGGTCTGAAGGACCAGACCCGGAATCTCGAGATTCCGGGCTCATTGCTAGGCGACGCCCCGGAATGACGGAAGTTGAACAGGACCGAGAACAATGCCCAATCCCAACGATCCCGCGCTGCGCTCCTTCATTCCGGTCGATGCTGCCTCTGACTTCCCGATCCAGAACCTGCCTTACGGCGTGTTCTCGACAGCGGCGTTGCCGGCGCCGCGGGTCGGCGTCGCGATTGGCGACTTCGTGCTCGATCTCTGGGAGCTCGAACAGGATGGCCGGCTTGATGTCGGCAACCACGGCGTCTTCGCAGGCCCAACGCTTAATCCCTTCATGGCGCTGGGGCCGCTGGTATGGGCGCAAGCTCGCGCGCGGATCAGCGAGTTGCTGCGTCACGACAATCCCGAATTTCGCGACAATGAAAAACTGCGCAAGCGCGCGCTGGTGCCGATGGCGAATGCGAAATTGCATCTGCCCTTTGCTGTCGCCGGCTACACCGATTTCTATTCCTCAAAGGAGCACGCCACCAATGTCGGCGTCATGTTCCGCGGCAAGGACAACGCGTTGCAGCCGAATTGGCTGCATATGCCAATCGGCTACAACGGCCGTGCATCGACCGTCGTGGTCGCCGGCACCAAAGTACGCCGGCCGCGCGGCCAGTTGAAGTCGCCGAATGCGGAGCTGCCGGTTTTCGGGCCGTGCAAGCGCCTCGACTTCGAACTCGAAATGGGTGTGGTGATCGGGCAGCCGTCGCCGATCGGCGAAATGCTCGATGAGGCACGGGCCGAGGAGATGATCTTCGGCTTTGTGATTCTGAACGATTGGAGCGCGCGCGACATCCAGCAATGGGAATATGTGCCGCTCGGGCCGTTCCAGGGCAAGGCGTTCGCAACCTCGATCAGTCCATGGGTGGTCACCCGCGAGGCGCTCGAGCCGTTTCGACGCCATGGACCGAAACAGGATCCGGCGCCGCTGCCTTATCTGCATCAGACGCGGCTGAACAATTACGACCTTGAGCTCGAAGTCGGCTTGCGCGCGGCTTCGATGAAGAAGCCCTGGCGCATCTGCCACACCAATTTCAAATACATGTACTGGTCGTCGGTGCAGCAATTGGTGCATCACGCATCATCCGGCTGCACCATGAATGTCGGCGACCTCTTAGGGTCCGGCACCATCTCCGGCCCGGAGAAAAATCAACGCGGCAGCCTGCTAGAGATCTCCTGGAACGGCAGCGAACCGGTCGAGCTCGCACGCGGCATCGCCAGAACCTTTCTCGAAGACGGCGATTCGCTCGTGATGCGCGGCTGGTGCCAGGGCGACGGTTACCGCATCGGGTTCGGCGAGGTGGAGGGGACGATTCTGCCGGCGGGATGAATTTCGTCATTGCGAGCCAAACGGGTCGCGCGAATGCGCACCCGATGACAGGCTCCGCGAAGTAATCCATCGCGCCGCGAAGAAGGCTTGGATTGCTTCGTCGCTGGCGCTCTTCGCAAAATGACGGAGAAGATGGCTAGCGTTGCTCCGGCGCAATATCCCGAATCCGCGCCGAATGCGCCGCGATCTCATCGAGACCGTATGAAAGATGCATGCGCTTGGTCGAAGCCGGCTGCTTCGCCAGCGACACCCCCGGCCGCCATTCGCGCGCGGGCCGGATCGGCCGCGGGGCAAAGCCGCCGCCGCAGTTCGGACAGACGTTACTAAGCTTGCTCTCGACACAGTCCGCGCAGAACGTACACTCATAAGTGCAGATGCGCGCCTCTGTCGCATTAGCCGGAAGGTCCTTGTCGCAATACTCGCAGTTCGGCCGAAGCTGCAGCGCCATGATCGTGTCCTCACCAGGTGCAAGGATCATCGCAAATCGAGCGCGCGATTCGAATGGCAAATATCCCTCGATTTCAGACACGCAAAGTCGCGATAATTGTAGGGTGGGCAAAGGCGCATTTTTGCGCCGTGCGCACCCGGTTACTGAATGATTATGGCCGTGGTGGGCACGCTTTGCTTTGCCCACCCTGCGATTTCTACCTCGGCGCCTGCCACTCTCTGACGAGGCTCGAAATATCCGAGGTCACGGGCTCGCGGATTGTCGAGGGCGTGCGCGAAAAGCGCGGCGCCGGCGCGGGCTGGTTCACGCCGTGACGATGAACAAACGTCTTCCGCGCCGCCATGTGGGGGTGCAGAGGGGCTTCCGCCATGGTGAGGACCGGCGCGAAGCAAACGTCGGTGCCTTCCATGATCTTGCACCACTCATCGCGGGTCTTGGTCTTGAAGACTTCCGCCAGCTGTTGCCTGAGCGCAGGCCAGGCCGCGCGATCCATCTGCGCGTCGAAGGCTTGCTCCGAAAGCCCCGCCAATTGCCGGAGCACCGCGTAAAACTGCGGCTCGATCGAACCGATGGAGATAAAATGGCCGCACGCGCAATGATAGACGCCGTAGAAATGCGCGCCGCCATCGAGGAAGTTGCTCTGCCGCCCTTCGCTCCAGCGCCCCGTGGCTGCGAAGTCGAAAAACATCGACATCAGTGACGCCGCGCCGTCGCACATCGCGGCGTCCACTACCTGTCCCTTGCCGGATGTCTTCGCCTCCAGGAGGGCGGCGAGTACGCCGACGACAAGATAAAGAGCGCCGCCGCCGAAATCCCCAACCAGGTTGAGCGGCGGGACCGGCTTTTCCGCAGGCCCGATCGCGGCCAGCGCGCCGGTGAGCGAGATATAGTTGATGTCGTGGCCGGCGGCCTGCGCCAGCGGGCCTTCCTGGCCCCAGCCGGTCATGCGGCCGTAGACGAGGCGTGGATTTCGCGCCAGCAAGACCTCGGGGCCGAGCCCGAGCCGCTCCATCACACCGGGGCGGAAGCCCTCGACCAGCGCGTCGGCATGATCGAGCAGGTCAAGCACTGCTGCGATCGCAGCCTTGTCCTTCAGGTCGAGTTCGATCACTTTTCGTCCGCGCCCGGCGGAGGATTTCTGATTCTTCCTGGCGCCGACGCGGTCGAGCGTGGCCACGTTTGCGCCCATGTCCGCCAGCAGCATGCAGGCGAAGGGCCCGGGCCCGATACCGGCAAATTCGACGATGCGAATACCGGCCAGCGGGCCTGAGGCCCCACCCGAAGATTGCGGCTCTGATTTGTCGAGCACGTTGTTATTCCCCGCACGTTTCCTTAACCGAAATTGTCTCGCCTTGCGCAGGATGGTGCAAGGACCTTTTGCGGCGACTATGACCAAAAACAAAGCGGCGCGCTTCTTTCGCGCGCCGCTTGCATGGATGTTGTCTTTGGCGCGATCAACCCGCCGCAGTAACCGCGCGCTGCGCCATTACCTTGATCAGATTGGCGCGATAGTCCGCCGATCCGTGGATATCCGACAAAAGCCCGCTTGCGGAGATCTTCACGTTATCGAGTGCGCTCGCCGACCAATTGGCCTTCAGCGCGGCCTCGATGGTGGGCACGCGCATCGCGCCGTTAGAGGAAGCGCCGGTGGCCGCGACGCGGACGTCGCCGGATTTGGCCTTGGCCACGAACACGCCGGTCAGGGCAAAGCGCGAGGCCGGATGCGGGAATTTGGAATAGCCGGCCTTGGCCGGAATCGGAAACGATACGGCGGTGATGATCTCGCCGTCGGCAAGCGCGGTTGCAAACAGGCCTTTGAAGAAATCATCGGCTGCAATACTGCGCTTGTTGGTCTTGACCGTTGCGCCGAGGGCTAGCAGCGCCGCGGGATAATCGGCGGCGGGATCGTTGTTGGCGATCGAACCGCCGATCGTGCCGCGATGGCGCACGGCCGGGTCGCCGATCACCGAGGCGAGATGGGCCAATGCGGGGATTGCCTTTTGCGCGGCGGCATTCGTCGCCACATCGTAATGCGTTGTCGCGGCCTTGATGGTCAATGTATCGCCTGAGGCGTCGATGCCGACGAGGTCCTTGATCTTTCCGAGGTCGATCACGTCCGAGGGCGAGGCGAGCCGCTGCTTCATCACGGGGATAAGCGTGTGGCCGCCGGCAAGGTACTTTGCCTCCTTGCCCTTGGCGAACAGGGCTGCCGCTTCGTCAACCGAGGAGGGACGATGGTAGGTTGTTGAATACATGGTTCATCTCCCGAATTCATATTTGGTCGTGTTTTCTTGACGCGAACCGGTTCCCACTTCGCTTGAAAACACTCTTACTGTGCGCTGCCATGGATGGCGTGCCACACCCGGTCGGGTGTTGCCGGCATCTCAAGCTTGTTGTTGCCGATCGCGTCCGTAATCGCGTTGATGACGGCGGCCGATGCTCCGATCGCGCCGGCCTCGCCGCAACCCTTTACGCCCAGCGGATTGCCCGGACACAGCGTCGTCGTGTGGTTCAAGTTGAACGACGGCAAATCGTCGGCGCGCGGCATTGCGTAGTCCATGAACGACGCGGTCACGAGCTGGCCCGAGCCATCGTAAATGGCGCCTTCGAGCAGAGCCTGGCCAATGCCTTGCGCGAGGCCGCCATGGACCTGGCCCTCGACGATCATCGGATTGATCAGGCGGCCGAAATCGTCGGCGGCGACGAAATTGACGAAGCTGGTCTTGCCGGTGCCGGCATCGACCTCGAGTTCGCAGATATAGGCGCCGGCCGGGAAGGTGAAGTTGGAAGGATCGTAGAACGCGCTTTCCTTTAGGCCCGGCTCCATGCCTTCGGGCAGATTGTGCGCCGTATAGGCAGCGAGTGCGAGCATTGGCAGCGCGATCGACTTGTCGGTGCCGGCGACCTTGAACTCGCCGTTTTCGATGACGATGTCGCCTTCCGACGCCTCCAGGAGGTGCGCTGCAAGTTTCTTGCCCTTGGCTTCGACCTTTTCCAGGGCCTTGACGATCGCGGTGCCGCCGACGGCAATCGAGCGCGAGCCGTAGGTGCCCATGCCGAACTGCACCTTGTCGGTGTCGCCGTGAACGATCTGCACCTGGCTGATCGGAACGCCGAGACGTTCGGAAACAAGTTGTGCGAATGCCGTCTCATGGCCTTGGCCGTGGCTGTGCGAGCCGGTGAGGACCTCGATGGTGCCGACCGGATTGACGCGCACCTCAGCCGATTCCCACAGGCCGACGCCGGCGCCCAGGCTGCCGACCGCCTTGGAAGGCGCGATGCCGCAGGCCTCGATGTAGCAGGAGAAGCCGATGCCGCGCAGCTTGCCTTCGGACTTGGCTTTCGCCTTGCGGCCTGCGAAACCGGCGTAATCGATCGCCTTCAGCGCGGCGTCGAGCGAAGCGCCGAAGTCGCCGGTGTCATAGGCCATGATGACCGGCGTCTGATGCGGAAACTGCGTGATGAAATTCTTGCGGCGCAGTTCGGCCGGATCGACCTTCAACTGCCGCGCCGCGGTTTCCATCAGCCGCTCGATCAGGAAGCTTGCCTCGGGGCGGCCTGCGCCGCGATAGGCGTCGACCGGCACGGTATTGGTATAGACCGTGATGATCTCGGCGTGGATCGCCGGGATATTGTACTGGCCCGACAGCAGCGTCGCATAGAGATAGGTCGGCACCGCCGACGAAAACAGCGACATATAGGCGCCGAGATTGGCGTGGGTCTTCACCCGCAAGCCGAGGATCTTGTTGTCCTTGCTGAGCGCCATTTCCGCCTTGGTGATATGGTCGCGGCCATGCGCGTCGGTAAGGAAGGCCTCGGTGCGATCGCCGGTCCACTTCACCGGACGCCCCACCTTCTTGGAGGCCCACAGCGCCACCATTTCTTCCGGATAGACGTAGATCTTTGAGCCAAAGCCGCCGCCGACGTCGGGCGCGATCACTCGCAGCTTGTGCTCGGGCGCGATATTGTAGAAGGCCGACAGCACGAGACGCGCGACATGGGGATTTTGTGACGTCGTATAGAGCGTGAAATGCTCTTCGGCTGCGTTGTAGTCAGCGATCGCCGAGCGCGGCTCCATCGCATTGGGCACCAGGCGATTATTGGTCAGCTCAAGCGTGACCACATTGGCGGCCTTGCTGAAGGCATCCTTGACGGCGGCCTCGTCGCCGAGCGCCCAATCGTAGATTACGTTGCCCGGCGCCTCCGGGTGAAGCTGCGGCGCACCCGGCTTGATCGCGGCGCGAATATCGGGGACCGCGGGAAGTTCCTCGTATTTGACGACAACCGCCTCGGCGGCATCCTTGGCCAGGTTTTTGGTATCGGCGATCACGACCGCGACAGCCTGGCCTACGAAGCGCACCGTCTCAGGCGCCATCGCCGGCCATGCGCCCATTTTCATGGGCGTGCCGTCCTTGGAGGTGATGGCCCAACCGCAGATGAGATTGCCGACCTTGTCATCGACGAGCTGCTTTCCGGTCAGCACGCCGACCACGCCCGGCATCTTCATCGCCGCCGAGGAGTCGATGCTCTTGACCTTGGCATGGGCGTGCGGGCTGCGGATGAAATGGGCATAGGTCATGCCCGGAAGCTTGATGTCGTCGACATAGCGACCCTTGCCCGTGATGAAACGCCGGTCTTCCTTGCGCAGCACTCTGGCGCCAATTCCCTCAACACCCATTGTATCTCTCCCTGTCGGACCGCATGACCTGCGTTACGAAAAACGCCGATCGCGGCCGGTTTTGTGAATCAAAAGTCCGACCTTGGCTTGGCTGGCTATTCCGCGGCCTGCGAAACCTTCATGCGGCCGGCGGCATCCAGCACCGACTTGACGATGTTGTGGTAACCGGTGCAGCGGCAGATATTGCCTTCCAGTTCGTGCCGGACGGTCGCCTCGTCGAGCTTGCCGCCGTGGCGATGGACGATGTCGATCGCCGACATGATCATGCCGGGCGTGCAGTAGCCGCATTGCAGGCCATGATTGTCGCGAAACGCGGCCTGCATCGGATGCAATTCATCGCCCTTCGCGATACCCTCGATGGTGGTGACAGCGGCACCATTGGCCTGTCCGACCAGTACCGTGCAGGACTTCACAGCCCGCCCGTCGATGTGCACGACACAGGCGCCGCACTGGCTGGTATCGCAGCCGATATGGGTGCCGGTCAGGTTCAGATGATCGCGCAGCAGATTGACAAGAAGAGTCCGGTCTTCGACATCGGCCGAGACCGCTTTGCCGTTCACCGTCAGTTTGATGGTTGACACGCCTGTTCCTCCCGAATGTTTTTGATTGTTTCAAATATCAAATAGAAGCCCGGAGAGAGGACTTTGCAACTAGATTTTGGTAGCGATGGCAACTTGCGTCATCGGAAAGCTTGACTGGACGCTTTTCGCATGGTGCCACTCGCGCCAGGCGGAACGCCGTTCATATGAAGGCGTTACGGCGGGCGCGGCTTGCCTTTTTTTCCCAATCAAGCTGAGGTTTACGCGGCCCGGCGCGGCTTGCCTCGTTTCGCGCGAGCAGATGTCGCCCATCATGGGTGTTTTTCGGCGACTTTCTCCGCCTGGACGCGACCGGTTTATTTTGTCCTCGGGACCGAGGGAACATTGCCGTGATCTTCTCGCGAGAAGCCACGGCGGTGGCCGAGGGGGCGGGCGCGGCGGTTCAATGGTAGTTATTGGTGGCGGCCGGTCCTGGTCAGGCCATTTGCTTGAAGCCCCTCACGACCCGGGCCTTAGGCCCGAAGAGGCATCAGGCCCTGACCTAGCCGAGACTGTAACTGGCGCCAAGTGCTTGAATCTTGACGTATCCTGAAACCCCGGAGGCCTTGACCGGCATTGGGCCGCCGGCGGTTATCAAGAGCGCTTGCAAGGGCAGGTTTTTGCCCCCGATTTACGAGCTCTTATCCATTCTACTCTAGGTTTCCCGGGCGGCTCCGGGGGCAAGGTTCCCGGTCTTGCACTGCTGGGCTTTTCGAAAACGACGGGGGATCGAGGTGGGGTTCTTGAAGCGCGTTTGGCCGCGATCGATATCGCTAAAACTCCCGACCTTGCGATTTCGCGCAAAAATCATGCTGGGCTTTGTGTTCGTGCTCGCCATCTCGGCGGTCAGCATGGGCTTTGCGTATATGGGATTTGAGCGCGTGTCGGCCGGTGTGGTGGCCTACCGAAACAGCGTAGCCGAATCGGATCTGGCCCAGCATATCGACCGCGAACTGATCGCGTACCGGGGGCTGGCGCGATATTACGCCGCGACCGGAAAGGAAGACGATGCCAAGGCCGCGCTTGCGGCCGAAGCCGGCCTGAAAGACGCGATCGAGCAAACGATGAAGAACACGCGCAATGCAGCGCGCATCGACCAGATCACGCGCCTGCACAGGGAATTCCGTGCATTTACGAAAATCTTCGCCGATGTCGTGAAGGTCAAGCACGACAACGAGCTTCTGACGCAAAATCAGCTCATGCGCAGCGGAAATATGCTGCGTTACAAGCTCGACGATCTGCCGAGCGGCGTCGATGACGATTCGGAGCTTGCAGCGGTCACGCTCGCCGCCAAGAAGGTGGCCTCGCAGTTTCAGACCGCGATGGCGCTCACCAATACCTTCGTCGTAAACTCCGACCAGTCCGTCGCCGCCAGCGCGGTGGCGCGTCTCAAATTCGTCGAGACCGCTTTGCAGGCGATTCCGTCGGCCGACGAAAAAATCGCCGAGTCCGTCAAGGACGCCTCGGCGCAGCTTGAGGAATATCGGAAAGCGCTGACCAAGCTGATCGAGAATGCGAAGGAGCTCGACGAGCTTTCCCTGGAAATGGCCGATTCCACCACGGCAATCCTGAAAGCCTCCAACACGATGAAGGCGGATTTGCTCGCCGATCAACAGCGGCTGGATTCCGAATCCAGCGCCAGCATCGGCGAGGCGCAGCAGCTGGTGTTGCTGCTCGCGTTCGGCGGCTTCCTGCTCGGAGGGGCGCTCGCCGTGCTCCTTGGCCGGGGAATTTCCGGCCCGATAATAGCGATGTGCAAGGCGATGCGTGAACTCGCCAACGGCAATTTCGATGTCGTCCTGCCGGGTCTCGGCCGCAAGGACGAAGTTGGCGAGATGGCCGGCGCGGTGGAAGAATTCAAGCTGCAGGCAATCGCCAAGGCCGAGCGCGACGCCGCCGCGCAGGACGCCCAGAACAAGTCAGCCACGGCGGCGCGTCGCGCCGAACTCAATCACTTCGCCGACGAGTTTGAGGCGGCGGTCGGCAGCATCGTCGCCAACGTTTCTGCATCGGCCGTTCAACTCGAAGCGGCTGCGGGAACCTTGACGCGAACCGCCGATACCACCCAAACCCTGTCCGGCAAGGCCGCCGGCGCATCGGAGCAGGCCTCCGGCAACATGCAATCGGTCGCCGCCGCAACCGAGGAGCTTTCGGCCTCCGTCGACGAAATCGGAAGGCAGGCCAAGGAATCGAGCCGGATCGCCGAAGCAGCCGTGCTTCAGGCCGAACAAACCGACGGCCGGATCGGCAAATTGTCCCGCGCCGCGCAGGAAATCGGCGACGTCGTCAAACTGATCACGGCCATCGCCGAGCAGACTAATTTGCTGGCGCTCAACGCCACCATTGAAGCCGCCCGCGCCGGCGAGGCCGGCCGGGGTTTTGCCGTCGTCGCCTCCGAGGTGAAGTCGCTGGCAAGTCAGACCGCCAAGGCGACCGACGAAATTTCGACGCACATCACCGGCATGCAGGGGGCGACGCAGGAATCGGTTGCCGCCATCAAGGAGATCGGCGGAACCATCGGGCAGATCTCGACCATCGCATCGACGATCGCAAGTGCAGTGGAGGAACAAAGCACCGCGACCCAGGAAATCGCGCGCAGCGTTCAAACCGTCGCCGAGGGAACCAGCGAGACCGCCGCCAATATCATGGAAGTCAATCGCGGCGCGGCGGAAACCGGGTCGGCTTCAGGCGATGTGCTTCAGTCGGCACGCACGCTTTCGGCTGAAAGCACGCGGTTGCGCGAGGAACTCGACCGCTTCATGGCCAATATCCGCGCGGCCTGATCCGTCATTCCCGCCCGAACTGCCGCTTCAGCTCGCTCTTGGCGCGCTCCAGCCGCTGCCGCTGGGCCTTGGCCAAGGTCTTTCCGGCCCGGTTGATATAAAAGGTCAGCATCGAGAGCGCCGAACGATAGGCGCCGGCCTTGCGGCGCGAACTGCGCTCGGCCGAGCGCTTGAGCGAGGCCGCGATCCGCTTTGGGTCGCTCAGCGTGAACACGCCACGCTTCAGATCGAGGGCATTGCCTTCGCGGGTCACGTGTTGCGACCAGCGATTGGCCGCAAACTTTCGGCCGGTCGCCTTGCGCGCCTTCTTGCGTGCGATCTTGCGCCCGGTCGAGCCGCAGGAAGCCGTCGATTGTCGAGGTTTGGCCATTGTCATTTCGTCCTGCTTTGGCGCCAACGGACCCAAGCGCATTCGGTTCCCGCCTCCCTAATCCGGGAACTCCGAGGCCTCCAGGGCGTTCAATGCTGGTGCCGGCATCCCGGGGAATTCCTCATTGGTTCGGTTCGATGGAATTGCAGCGACGGCGGGGCGATTCGACGGTTGCCGCAACCAGGTCTGCGTCGTCGAACGACGGCCGCGTTGTCGAAACCAGTATCCCCTTCCGGCTCGACGCGCTGCGCTGGAGCGGTTTCCATACCCGCGTGGTAACGGCGCTCGGAATCACCTGGATTCTCGACGGGCTTGAGGTCACGCTGGCGGGCGCATTGTCCGGCGCGCTGAAGCAAAGCCCAACGATGCATTTCTCCAACCTCGACGTCGGGTTCGCCAACAGCGTTTATCTTGCCGGCGCAGTGCTCGGCGCGCTCGGATTCGGTTGGCTCACCGACCGGATCGGCCGCCGGAAATTGTTCTTCATCACGCCTGCCCTATATCTGGCGGCCACGGCGGCCACCGCACTGTCCTGGAGCGTCGCAAGCTACGCGATGTTCCGGTTTCTGACCGGCGCCGGTATTGGCGGCGAATACACGGCGATCAATTCGACCATTCAGGAACTGGTGCCGGCGCGTTATCGCGGATGGACCGATCTTGTGATCAACGGCAGTTTCTGGATCGGGGCGGCGGTGGGCGCGGCGAGCGCAATCCTGCTGCTCGATCCCGAGCGCACCAGTGCCGATCTCGGCTGGCGGCTCGCTTATCTCACCGGCGCCTGCCTCGGTCTCGTGGTCTTTGTGATGCGTCTGTGGATTCCGGAAAGCCCGCGCTGGCTCGCGATCCACGGCTATCCCGATCGTGCCAATGCAATCGTGCGGGATATCGAACGGTCGGTAACAGGGCAGCCACAAGATGGGCCTGAACAAGACACGCCGCAACACGCTTGGCCGAAGCTGAAGCTGCGAATGCGCGATCACACGCCGCTGCGCGAGGTCGCTCGCACATTGTTTGGCACCTATCGGCGGCGCTCGCTGGTCGGATTGGCGTTGATGGTCGCGCAGGCGTTCTTCTACAACGCGATCTTCTTCACCTTCGCGCTGGTATTGACCGATTTCTACGGCATCGCGGCCGACCAGATCGGCTGGTACATCCTGCCCTTTGCCGCCGGCAATTTTCTCGGGCCCCTGGTGCTCGGCCGGCTGTTCGACACATTGGGACGCCGTGCGATGATCACGCTCACCTATGGTATATCGGGCATTTTGCTGGCGCTTTCGGGGTGTCTGTTTTCGATCGGCGTCTTGAGCGCCGAGACCCAGACCATCGCCTGGATGGTAATTTTCTTCTGCGCCTCGCCGGCTGCGAGTGCCGCTTACCTCACCGTCAGCGAGACTTTCCCATTGGAGGTGCGGGCGCTTGCGATCGCGCTTTTCTACGCGGTCGGGACGGGAATTGGCGGCGTAGCGGGGCCAGCCTTGTTCGGGGCGCTGATCGATACCGGCTCCCGCGACAGCGTTTTCGCAGGCTATTTGCTCGGTGCGGCGTTGATGCTCGCGGCCGCCGCGATCGCATGGCGCTATTGCATCGCGGCCGAGCGACGCACGCTGGAATCGGTCGCACGGCCGCTCGCCTTTGTGGAGTAGAATGCGATGAACGAGGATGTGTTGGATCGGGACGTGGCCGAGGAAGCCGTGCAGGAAGACGCGTCACAAGCGGGGAGGGTCCCGCCGAAGCTGGAAGCGAGCGAATTGGCGCAGCGCTTGGGCGAATGCGCCATCCTGCTCGACATTGACGGTACGCTGCTCGACCTCGCGCCGACGCCACGCGAGGTGTGGGTACCGCCAGGACTCGGCGAGACCTTGAGTCGCCTGCGCGAGAAGACGTCAGGTGCGCTCGCGCTCGTCAGCGGACGCTCGCTCAACGATATCGATCTGATCTTTGCGCCGGAGCAATTTGCGGCGATCGGCGGCCACGGAGCGGAGATGCGTATCTCGATCGACAACGAGGCCGTGGCGCGGCTTGCGCCGCCGATGGACAAGGAATTGAAGCGCCGCCTTGCCGCTATCGCCAAGCTAAGCCCGGGGATATTGATCGAAGACAAGGGCTATTCGCTGGCGCTTCACTACCGCCTGGCGCCGCACGCGGAGAAGGCGATCTACGAGGCGGTCTCGCTTATCAAGAGCGAACTGCCCGATGCGCCGGTCGAAATTCTGCCCGGAAAATGCGTCTGCGAGATCAAGCAGTTCGGCTTCGACAAGGCAACGGGTGTCCGCGAACTGATGTCGCACGAGCCCTTTCTCGGCCGCCGTCCGATCTTCATCGGCGATGACGTCACCGACGAAGCGGTATTCGCAATCATGCCCGATCTCGGCGGGGTTGCCTTCTCGGTGGGCCGGCGCGCGCGAGGGGTGACCAGCCATTTCGACGAACCGCGCGACGTGCGCGCATGGCTTGCCCGTCTCACTGATGGCGAAGCCGGGGCGGGAGGGTGATCGCGACTTTCGCTGAAATTTTCTTTCAGCGGCAACATCGTTTTCCAATCACCGCACGGCCCGAATTTGGTTTCAATTCGTTGAAACGGTGGCCAGGAACCATATTGATGAACGTTTGTTAAACACGCGAGCGAAGTATCCGGAGGGGATCCCTTTGAACCTCGTCGTCGTCTCAAATCGCGTCAGCCGCGGGAACGCCAACGAACCCATAACAGGGGGTCTTGCGGCCGCGTTATTGCCGGTAGTGGAGAAATCCGGGGCGATTTGGGTCGGTTCCAGCGGCCGCCTCCGCGATGGCGCACAGAAGGAACCATTCGCCGAAATCGAGGCGCTGGGGGCCGGTGCGCTCGCCATGCTCGATCTGCCGGCCGTGCATTACGGCGGATATTATCAAGGTTTTGCCAATTCGGCATTGTGGCCGGCGCTGCATTCCCGTGCCGACCTGATCCGCGCCTCGCAGGAGGATTATCTTTCTTATCGTGAAGTGAACGCCTTCATGGCGCGCGCCTTGCTGCGCTTCAGGAAAGCGGAAACCGCGTTCTGGGTTCAGGATTATCATTTCCTGGCGCTGGGCGCCGAATTGCGCGAACTCGGCGTGACACAGCCGCTTGGCTTCTTCCTGCACACGCCGTGGCCGGCGCGCGACGTCATCGAAGGCGTGCCCCATCATCGCGAGCTGGTCGAAGCGATGCTGGCCTACGATCTGATCGGATTTCAGACCAATGTCGATTGCGAGAATTTTCTCGGATGTCTCTCTGCCTTTCTCGGCATCGACCTCGAAGACGGCGTGGTGGCTTCGCGTCACGGCAAGTCGCGCATCGCGGTTTTTCCGATCGGGATTGACCCGCAAAAATTCGCCCGGCAAGCCGCGAAGGCCTCAGCTCACCCCGACGTCTCGCGATTGCGGCGAAGCCTCAACGGCGAGAAACTGGCGATCGGCGTCGATCGGCTGGATTATTCCAAGGGGCTCGTCAACCGCATCAAGGCGTTCGACCGGATGTGGACCATGCAGCCGCAGCTCGCGCGCACGGTATCGCTGCTGCAGATCGCGATACCTTCGCGCGGCGGGATCGAGGCCTACTGCAATCTGCAGAGCGAACTGGCCAAGCTCGTGAGCGACGTCAATGGCCGCCACGGCGAAGTGGACTGGACCCCGATCCGCTATCTCAACAAGGGATTCAGCCAGACCGTGCTGGCGGGACTTTATCGCACCGCACAGGTCGGCGTGGTCACGCCGCTGCACGACGGAATGAATCTCGTCGCCAAGGAATATGTCGCCGCGCAAAACCCGGCCGATCCCGGCGTGCTGGTGCTGTCGAAATTCGCCGGTGCGGCCAACGAACTCGATACCGCGCTCTTGGTCAACCCCAACGACATCGACTGCATGGCGCGGATCATCGCGCTCGCGCTGTCGATGCCACTGCCGGAGCGGCGGATGCGCTGGGAGGCGATGATGGCAAAGCTTCGCCATCATACCATCCAGCAATGGTTTGCCGAGTTTGTCGAAGCGTTGCAGCAGACCCGGACCGGCAAGAGCCAAGCCGTGATGCCCGACGCGCCGCCGACGACCTTGTGGCCGCTTCGCTCGGCCAATGCAGGCGCGCGGATTCAATAGCAATATGACACGCCATCGAGGGTGGCGCAGCGCGTCTTGTTCGGTGCGTTCGGATCATCGAGCGGCACTGAGCCCTTGCCCTGGCCGACGAATACGCCGGGCCCCACGGTCACCGACGATTTGTTGCCGACGATGACGTTGGGATGCGGCGTTGAACTCGATCGCGTGCCGTCGGGCCACAAGATGGCGTCGCCGGACAGGATGCCCCGCCGCCCGTCGTCGCAGGTCACCGCGGATCCTTCGCGGTGGCAGATTTGCGCCAGCGCGCTCCCGGCATGACCCAGTGCCGAGAGGAAAATCGCCGCCATCAGTGCGTGCTTGATCGTCATGTCGCCGTCCGGCCTGCCGGTTTGTCGCATGATAGGCGGTCGCGGGCCATCTTCGGTTCAGGAAAAGATTTGCGCCTTGCTCTTCGGCGGGTGACTCGAGAAGAAAAAATTATTCAATATTTTCAATCGATTGTGGAAATAGCCGGCATTGCGCCGCGGTCCCTTGCAAAACTCCTCCTGCCCCTTCAAGAGAGGGCCTCCGGAGAGATGGCCGAGTGGCTTAAGGCGCACGCTTGGAAAGCGTGTGTGCGGGAAACCGTACCGTGGGTTCGAATCCCACTCTCTCCGCCAGTTCGGCCAAGGGCAATCTGTTCTTCCGCCAATCTTGTGGGAAAATGAGCCTGGCAACCTTATCTCGGACGCTGTCTATGCCAAGACGACCCCGTCTTCTACGCCTCTCGTCACGCGTCAGTCAGATCAGCAGTCAGGCGCAAGTCCCGAATCGAACCCATCTCCTCCAACAACCAGAGCCGATCGAACAGCTTTTCGGCGTGAAGACGACTGAAGACGCGCGTTGCGCAATCCAGGAACTTGTCTTTTAGCTCATCGCGCGAGAGCGGCTTTTGCCAACTGCCCCTGGCGTGAACGACTGGCGCGTGCTCGAGCAATTTGCCCGAGGCTAGCACGACAGTGACCTGGTCGGACGGTGCAAACGCCGGATCGCCAGGCATTGCCTCATCGGTCGTCGTGCAGCGAACCTTCCCAAATACGGAATTAACCTCAGGCCGCGATACAAACTCATCCGTGAGTTCCGCAAGACCGACCCGCCCGGCAACAAGAGCAGCGGCCATCGCGAACTCCATGCTGAACTTGGCCTCTAAACCCGTCTTTGGATTGCTATTGCGCAACATCAGCTTTTGGGTGGCACCGGTACGGACGCGAATCTCACCTACGTCGTCGGACTTCAATTTGTATCGATCGACCAGATCGAGCATCGCGTCGATCGAGCGATGGGTGGCGTAGCAGGTCGGATAGCGCTTCACGTTGACACCGAGATTTGCCAGCCGCCAGTTGGTGCCGATGTCGATCGTCCCATTCTCCATGTCCGGGGTGCCAGAAGACGAATGAGCGCGGAGGAATCCGGTGTCGTGCTCAAGAACATCGAGGGAGGCCGTGAAGCCCTCGCCGGCCAGACGGGCCGCAAGCACGCCTGATTGAGCCGCCCGGCCGGCATGGAGCGATTTGGTCATCGTGCCAAAATTGGCAACGAGGCCTGAGGCCATTGAGGCGGCGATCGCGATCGCATGGGCTGTTTTCTCAGGATCAAGCTTGCGCAGCCGTGCGCAGGCCGCGGCGGTGGCGAGCGTGCCCAGCACCGCCGTTGGATGGAAACCGCGCTGATGAAGATTACCTGGTTCGAGGGCGGCGACCTGGGCCCACACTTCGTAGCCCGCGACATAGGCCGCGATGGCATCGATGCCGCTGGCATCGACCGACCACCCCTCAGCCAGGATAGCGGGCACCAACACGGCGCTCGGGTGACCCGAAAGCGCGACGTCGTCATAATCGAGTACATGCGCCGCAACGCCGTTGACGAACGCGGCGTCGGATGCGGCAAGGTTACGCCCCGACGGAATCTCCGGCGCCCCGTCATTTTGCGTCGAGGTCGCCAGCAAGGCGGAGACGATGCGTACCGGCTCTTCGGATGCGCCGGCAATCATAACACCGACGCAATCGACGATGCCGGCGCGGGCGGCCTCGCGGCACCGGTCCGGGACGTCAGCAGGCTTGAGGCCGGCGACGAAATTGGCGGTTTGGCGGGTGATGTCGAGCATGGTCGCCTCCTTCCTACGCGGCCTTCGAATGGCTGCGATAAGTTTTGGGCAGGCCCGCGCGTGCGATGGCGCCGGAGAAACGCTCGCCCGGCAACCAGCTCTCGACGTCGCTGCGGAGCGCGATCAGCGCCTCGACTTCGACACCGGTGTCAAAGCCGAGCTGCTCAAGCATGAAAACAGTATCTTCGGTATCGATGTTGCCGGTCGCTCCCGGTGCAAACGGGCAGCCGCCGAGACCGGCGAGCGACGCATCGAATGCGCGCACGCCTGCCTCCAGCGCTGCGGTGACGTTGGCAAGCCCAAGGCCGCGGGTGTCGTGAAAATGGCAGGCCACGGGAACAGGGCCGACGGCGCCAATCACCGCCTTCATCAGGCGTCGCACCTGACCCGGATCGCCATAGCCGACGGTGTCGGCGACGATGATTTCGTCGGCACCCATTTCAGTGAGCCGCACTGCGATCTCAACGACCCGCGCTTCCGACACGGCGCCCGCGATGGTGCAGCCGAATGCGGTGGCGATCCCGCCGGCGAGGGAGACCCGTGTTCCGGCGCGCTGGTCCCGGACGGCGGCGATGCGGGCAAAATCCAGCAACGATTCCTCGGTGCTGCGGCGGACGTTAGCGAGGTTGTGGGCCTCGCTCGCGGAAAGAACGTAGTTGACCTGGGGCAAGGCGAGCGCGAATGCCCGCTCGGCACCCCTGAGATTGGGCACAAGAACCGACGGCCGAAAACTCCCCATCGCCAGCGCGCCACGAGCGACCTCCTCCGCGTCGGCGAACTGAGGGACGATCTTGGCCGGCACGAAAGACGTTACCTCGATCTCGCGGATGCCGGCCTCTGCCGCGCCGCGGCACCAGGCAAGCTTTTGTGCAGTCGGCAGGATCGTCTTGACCATCTGAAGCCCGTCTCGGGGCCCCACCTCGCGAATATGAGCCTTCTCACGCATTTTTCGGCCTCTCGTTATTTTCCCTGAAAGTTCGGTTTGCGGCGCTCGTTGAAGGCAAGCACACCTTCGCGCCGGTCTGCGGTCGGAATCAATCGATTGTAGGCCTCGATTTCGAACGCAAGACCGTCGGCGAGCGACATTTGCAATCCACGATGAATGGCCTGTTTGGCCTGGCGTACCGAGATCGGACCATTGCCGGCGATGCGGTCGGCGATCGCGAGCGCTGCGTTGAGGAGTTCCTCGGGCGGAACCACCCGGTTCGCCAGTCCCCATCGTTCCGCTTCCTCGGCCGAGAACGGCATCCCGGAAAGGATAAGTTCTTTCGCGCGGCGTTCGCCGACGGCGCGCGGCAAATTCTGCGTGCCGCCGGCGCCAGGCATGATGCCGAGCGTCACTTCCGTCAACGCAAAGCGGGCATTGGTCGATGCGTAGATAAAGTCGGCAGCGGCAGCGATCTCGCACCCACCACCGTAAGCCGCGCCGTTCACCGCGGCAATCACCGGGATTGGACAGGCTACGATGGCGCGAAGCATACGCTCGAAGACGAGATGCTGAGCCACCCACGCCTCGTCGGTCATGCCGTTGCGCTGCTTCAGGTCGCCCCCGGCGCAAAACGCCTTGGTCCCGCTGCCCGTCAGAATCACGGCACGCAGTCCTTCAAGGTCGACTGAGAGCCCCTCGAAAAGCTCAATCAGATCGAGGCCCATCTGCGTGTTCATCGCGTTCGCAGCGTCGGTCCGGTTCAAGGTGACAATCAGGACATGGTTTTCGCGGCGCTCGGCGATGATCGTCTCGAAATCATTTCGCATCTGCTGCTTCCTCGGTAGCGGACGTCTGCAGGATCGCGTTGTGTTGCCCAAGCGCGGGAGCGGGCGTTCGTGCGCGGGGACGCTTGCCGTCAAACGAAAGCGGAATACCGACGAGTTCGATGTCATCGTCGCCGCATCGCCCCAACATTTCAAGCGCGCTCGTCTGCGGATGTGTCGCGACCTGATCGACGCCGAGAAGTGGCGCATTGGGCACGCCCGCATCGTCAAGTAACCGGCCGAGCGCATCGGTCGAATAGCGCCTCACGGCGGCCTCGATTTGCGGGACCAGCCGCTCGCGGTTTACCACGCGCGCCGCGTTCGTCGCGAAAGCGGGGTCGGCGGCGAGAGAATCGAGGCTGAGCGCGCCACACAATTTGCGGAAGAGATTGTCGTTGCCGGCGGCAACCATCAGCCATCCGTCGGACGTGGCGAACGCCTGGTAAGGCACGATTTCGGCGGTCCCCGAGCCGTAGGGCGTGCGCACGTCTCCCGAGGCGGCGTAGCCGGCAAGCGGCACGGTCATCCAGGCAAGGCCCGTCTCATAGAGCGAGGTCGACACCATCCGCCCTTCGCCACCGTTCACGCGAGCCAGAAGTGCGGAGAGCAGGCCGATTACCGCCCACATCCCCGAGCCCATATCGATCAGCGAAACGCCGACGCGCACCGGTGGGCGTCCGCTCTCGCCGGTTACGCTCATGATCCCGGTACTGGCCTGGGCAAGCGGATCGTAGCCCGGCTTGGCAGCGAGCGGACCCTTGGTGCCGAAAGCTCCGATGTCGCACCAGATCAGCGCGGGTTTCTCGGCGCGCATCTGTTCTGCCGTGAGTCCGAACTTCGAAAGAATTCCGGGCCGCAGGTTCTGGATGACCCCGTCTGCCCTATCAAGGATGAGCGCCTTCAGCTTCGCGCGATCCTCCGCATCGTTGAAATCGACCGTGATGCCTTCTTTGCCACGGTTGAGAGCGTGAAAAACACTCGCCGTATCGTGCCAGAATGGAGGACCCCAGCCTCTGGCATAATCTCCGTTGCCGGGGCTCTCGACCTTGATCACGCGCGCGCCCAGGTCGGCAAGTATGAGTCCGGCATAGGGTGCCGCCACGCTATGACCGAGTTCGACCACGGTGACGCCATCGAGGGGCCTGTCGATATCGGTCATCATGTTCTCCCCTGAATGCACGTAACCCTGCCGCCATCCTAACTCCCGTAGACCGCGTGCGGCAGCCACAGCGTAAGCGCGGGCACGTAAGTTATAATCATCAGGACGATCAGCAACAGAATAAGGAATGGCAGAACGCCGCGCACGACCTCGCCTATCGGTGCGTGCGAAATCGTGGACAACACGAACAGATTCAATCCGACCGGCGGGTGAACCAGCGCGATCTCCATGTTGTGGGTGAAAATGATCGAGAAGTGCACGGGGTCCACGCCCAGTGCGGGCAGCACCGGTGCCAGGATCGGCAGCACCAGTAGCAGCGTCGCGATGACTTCAAGAAAGCAGCCGAGCACAAGCAGCAGCACGTTGATGGCAAGGAGGAACTGCCACGGCGCCATGTTGCGCGCCAAAACCCATTTGACGAGTTCGGCCGGAACACCGGAGGCCGTCATCCAGTGACCGAATGCGAGCGCAGTTGCAATGATCAACATGATTGCGCCTGCGCTTTTCAGCGCATCGGCCACCACCCACAGCGTTTCCGACCAATGAAAGCCTCGGTAATAGACAAGACTGACCGTGAGCGACGCCACCGCGGCAATGGCCGCCGCTTCGGTCACGGTGACAACGCCGCCGTAAATACCAACCAGCACGATCACAGGCACGGTCAATGCCGGTACTGCTCTTACCGTCACCCGAAAACGCTCGGCGAACGGGAGCTTCGGCTCGACCGGGAACTTCCGCCGCCGCGCATCGTACCAGACCCAACCGAAGAATACCGAAGCCTGCAGCAGACCGGGCAGCACGCCGGCGAGGAACAAGCGCGGCACCGACTGTTCGGCGACAATGCCGTACAGAATCAGCGCCAGCGAAGGCGGGATCACGATACCGATCGTGCCGGAAGCCCCGACCACGCCCAGTGCGAAACTGCGCGGATAGCCCCTCTCGATCATTGCCGGGAGCAGAATGGTCCCCATGGCGAGCGCGGTTGCCACCGAAGACCCGGAGATTGCCGCAAACAGTGTGCATGCCACCACTGTCACAAGCCCCAGCGAACCACGAATGCCGCCGAGCCATGCGGCGGAAACGTCAACCAGCGCCTTGGCGACACCGCCATGGCGCATGAAGGTCGCTGCCATGACAAATAATGGCAGGGACATCAGCGTCGGCGAATTGAGGTGATCGATCACAACTTGCGCGACGCCGATCAGCGGCTCGCCGGAAGCCGTATAGAGAACGGCGGCACATAATCCGAGGACAAGGAAGATTGGCATTCCAACGGCCAGAAGGCCGAAGAACAGCACCAACAACAGGATCAGCAACATGAAAGCTGCGCCTCGTCCATCTTCAGATTTTTTGCGGCGGCGAAGGGCTCAATCCACCGGCTAGTTCATGCTCAGGAATGTGACCCACCGTCATCGTCTGGGGATCGAAGGCGAAGAGATAGCGATAGAGCCTGTTCAGATAACGCCCAGTCATCAGCGTGGCCCCGGTCGGGATCGCCGCCGAGTATAGCCACATCGGAAATTGCAGATCCGATGAACTGCGCTCGTCCAATTGCCAAGAGGTCGCGACGATGCTCCAGCCGTACCAGGCAAGCCCGACGCAAAACACCAGCGCCGCAATACAATTGACGACCTCCATCCATCGCTGGATGCGAGGGGAGACGGCTCTGAGCACGAGGTCGGGCCGAACGTGACCGTCGGTGCGCACGAGTTGAGAGGCCGCGAGCATGACGCCCCAGACGATCAGGTAGACGATCACCTCTTCGGCCCAGGATATGGCGTATCGAGGGGCTACATAGCGCCCGACGACCTGCACCAAACCGATAAGCATCGCCAGCGCGCCCAACAGGCCGGTCAGAAGCCGCTCGGCCCTGTCCCACAACGCATCACGCAAAAGCCAATTCCCTTCGGAAATTTCCACTTAGCTGTGGCTGCCTACCGTATCGCTTACGAGTTTGACGATGTCGGCCGAAAATTTGGCGTCGCGGATAAGATCAGCCTGCGCGGCAACCATGCGCCCGCGGTCGGCGGCGAACTGCTCCGCCGAGGGATCAACGAACGCGACACCGTGCGATTTCATCGTCTCGCGAGCGTCGGCCTGCGATTTCGCCGACATCATCCGATAGCGATCGATGTTGGCCGCCCAGACGTCGCGCATGAGCGTTCGCTCAGCGCCGCCAAGCTTCGACCAGAATGAGTCGCTGACCATCGGAACATAGCAGCCAACGAATTGATGATCCGCGTAGGAATACTTGACGCCCGCTTCCCAAAGTTTGGCCGATGTACAGCTCTCGTCGGAGCTCACAAAGGCGTCGAAGGTACCTTGCGACAGAGCGAGCGGCACGTTCGGCCAAGGCGTGACGTTGGGGATTGCATGCACGAACGCGATGCGCCAGGAAATGCCGGCGCCTCCGGGGCTGCGGACCTTCAGTCCGCTGAAATCATCGAGCGTTTGAATCGCCTTTTTTGTCGTGTACCAATTCTCGTAACCCAGTTCGAGCCAATGACCAAGGATGTGCGAGCGCAACTTGGCCTCGATCTGTTTGTTGACCAGGTCGCCGGGGGCGCCGTCGCTACAACGGCGAAATACACTGACCGGCTGGCCGTAGAGGGGCGGCAACTGGCAGAAGTCGCTGTCGGGGACGAGCCCCGTCATCGTCCAGGTACCCGGAGCGGCCATGTCGATCTGACCCTGGATCAACGCCTTTGTCACGTTGAGATCGGCGAACAGCTGGCCGGAATGGAACAGTTCGGACTTGATCTTGCCCTTGCTCGCTTCGTCGATCTTATCGAGATAATCTGACATCGCCTGGTTGCGCGGGTGCGACGGGGCCGTGTCCAGCGAGCAGCGCAGCTTGATCACGTCGTCCGCGAACGACTTGCGCGAAAGATAGGGCGTCGCAAGCGCACCCGCCGCGCCTCCCATAAAAGCGCGTCGATTCCATCTCAAAGCCATGGTTTCCTCCCGACGTTTCGCCGTTCTGGCGTATTTGGTCGAGCATCGCGCCTGTCGCCGGCACTTGCAATCGAAATTCAAACAGGAAAATAGTCTATTATCTTCGATCAGGCCGAAAAGGCTTTTCGCCAATTGACCCAGAAGAATCAAAGATATGGGCTGGACGTTCAACGAGCGCCGGCGGTGGTGCGCCAAGCACTGATCAGGCTTGCTTCGGGCAAAGTCGACATGGGGATTAAAAGCTATGGCGCTATGCCCAGGGCGGCCTTTGCTCTCGGGTTTTTCTTAGCGTCGCTGGTCTCGCCTACAATCGGCAATTTCGGCTTCATATCCCCTGCGGCGGGTCAGCCGGGCGCGCTCACAAAACAACAATCGGATGCACTCGACGCATACAACGATGCGGTGAGAAATTTCGAACTGGTCCTGGGCCAGCGGCGCGCGCAGATCAATTCGAAACAAGCGCTGCCGAATTTGCCCGGACAAGCCCTCTACCTAGCGCGCAACAACATGATGAGCGCGTACAAAGACCTCACCGACGTTCTTCCGTCCAAAATCGGAAGGCCCAATAAATTCGAAATCCCACCGGCCTACTTTGACGCCGACAAGGAGCCGCTGCTCCAAGAGTATAAGAGCCTCTTCGACCTCATGGACGCGCCGCCCGTCAATGCGCAAAAATCAGATACTCCTTTCAAGGACGTGGTCGATTTGGCAATTGCGATTGCGCGGGCCAAGGGTCTTGATGCGGCGAATGCGGAAGCGGCGGGCCGCATCAGTTTGGGGCTGTTTTTTGCCGAGACAAATGGCGTTCAAAATGCAGGGAACGCACGCTCGAACAGGTACAAGGGAAGTTTTCAAACCGGCCCTTCGGAAGATGAAAACGGTCGAACGAAGTGGGCTGCAATAAAGAAAACGATAGCAGCCTTTGATCCCGCGCTGAGCCTGCGCGACGACAAGGAAGAGGCACGGGTCGGCAATCTGGATCATCGGTTCAATCATTGGACCGCCGTGCGCGATGCCCTCATGAGCGCGCATGCCGATATTTTCCCCCAAGTGACGGCGATCGCGAAAACACTGCCAAATCCGGTCGATCAAATGAAGCTGTTTGAACTCATCCAGATCATTCCCACCCCGACCAGGTCCGCGCTCGGCTCAGGCAACCTGGTCGACTGCAGAATTTCCGATCCGAGGATCATGGGATATCTGCGAAACAACAGCATCTTCGCCTTCGGACATGCTGACAGGGCAAGAACGTCCGCAACCTTCCGCGAAATTCTCGATGCGATGTGGCTCTTCAACGCCAAATTTGAACAAGCGCTTGCGAAATTCGGCGAGATCAAGGCGCGTTAAGAATTGCGCGACGGTCATCGAGCCACGAGGCAGCGGTAACTTGCTGCTCTCAAATCATTTTTTGTCCGCCCGCCTAAATCGAACTCGGCGTATATTTCCAGTGACTACTGGTTTAGAATTCCTGCTAATGTCGTATTGCTCCGCCATGCTTTCGTGACGCGCGAATCGAAGATTTCTTGGGGAAAGTGGGATTGCTCGGGTCAGGTAGAAAAATCGCACGCTCGGAATTCGGCGGTTGGCCCCGCTGCGTTACCGTCGTCGCAGTGATGGCCGCATTGGTGCTTCTGCCGATCGGGGTCAGCGATGCCGGCTGGCTGTCAGATGTCTTCAAAGGCTCGAAGGAAGGCAAACCCGCCAAGCACCACGTCGCCTCGCGAAAGCCGGCCGCGAAGGCGAAGTCCGCCGCTTCGCGAGAGCCCCACAACGTCAAGCTTGCTGCCCTGGGGCCGGTCGACTTGAATCCTTTGAAACCGGGCGCATCAAAGTGCGTCCCCGCGAAATTCCGCATCGTTCTGGATGTGGGGCACACCGCCGAATCAGAAGGCGCGAGCAGTGCCCGCAACGTCCCGGAATTCGCCTTCAATCTGCGTCTTGCGCAGCGGATTGAGCAGAAATTGAAGGCTGAAGGCTTTGCCGAGACGAGATTGCTTCTGACCGAGGGCAAAGCCAGGCCCAGCCTCTTCAAACGCGTCGCGGTGGCCAACCATCTGAACGCGGATCTCTTCCTCTCGATCCACCACGACTCCGTGCCCGACACATTGCTCGAGAATTGGGAATTCGAGGGCAAGAAAAGCCATTTCAGCGACCGCTTCAGCGGCTATTCCGTGTTCGTCTCTCGCAACAACCCGGACTTCAAGACCAGCCTTTCGTTTGCCGAGCTGGTGGCCAAGGAAATGAAGGGCCAGGGCCTGGAATATGCAAAGCAATACACTCAGCCGATCATGGGCCGCTACCAGCACCCGCTGCTGGACAAGGAAACCGGCGTCTATAGCTACGATCAGCTTGTCGTGCTGAGAACAACCCAGATGCCTGCCGTTCTCCTGGAAGCCGGCTCTATCATCAACCGGGATGAAGAGCTCAAGATGGATTCAGCCGAGCGCCGGGAGATCGTCAGCAATGCGGTTGCGGCGGCAGCGAAGGAATTCTGTCATCCTCAGGTCGAAGAGGTCTTCCTCGGTCCGCTCTGATGGTGCGCCAGCACGCACTCCTTTCGGATTTCAGCATTGATGCCAGCGCCCTTTAGCCGGAGCAGACCCGTTGCGCGAAGACGGCGGGCGAGCGCATTCAGCTTGCTCATCGGTGGCGGCCTTGGCTTGATAATTTTGATGCTGCTTGCTCCGGCTTTGGCAGGCCCAGCCTTGCCCAAGGGCTTTGTTTATTTGCGTGATGTCGATCCGACGATTTTTCAGGACATTCGTTATGCAGGGTCCCATAACTTTGTGGGCCGGCCAATAAAAGGCTACCTCGCCGCCGAGTGTATCCTCAGCGCATCTGCCGCAAATGCCCTTGAGGCGCTGCAGCGGAGGCTCGCCGAGAAAAAGCTCTCGCTCATCGTCTGGGATTGCTATCGGCCGAAGCGGGCTGTCGATGATTTTCTTCAGTGGAGCAAAGATCCAGGTCACTCCGAAATGAAGAGCGAATTCTATCCGCGCACCGACAAGGCAAAGCTGTTCGCGCTCGGCTATCTCGCGAAACGGTCGGCTCACTCGCGGGGGAGCACGGTGGACTTAGGGTTAGTCCCAGCCGCCTCTTCATTGGCGCCGCCGCCTGATCCAGCGCAGCCCCTCAAGCCATGCACGTCGCCAAAAGGCGAACGATTCGAGGATGGCACGATCGATTTCGGCACGGGCTACGACTGTCTGGACGTGCTTGCTAATACGTCAAACGCGCTTGTGGGCGGGACGGCACTGCGCAACCGTCAAATATTGAAGTCCTACATGGAAGCAGCAGGCTTTCGTCCCTATGCCAAGGAGTGGTGGCATTTCGAACTTGCCAACGAACCATTTCACCGCGCGTTTGACTTCGAGGTGTCTGCCTCACCATCGAGCCGGGCTCAATAGCGCGGGTCGTACATCTGCGATTCGATGAATGCCATCAGGTCGTTCGGTTTGGGCGCCGTCGCCAGCCCGCGTCGGAAGGCGACCTCGGCGACGGCGGCAGCGATGTGCGCCGAGACCTCACGAATTCGCGGCAGCGCTGGATAGAGACTGCCTTGTGCGATGTCGTCCTGGTTGACGAGATAGGCCAGCGTGTGCGCGGCCGCCATGAACATCTCGTCGGTCACGAGTTTCGATCCGCTCGCGATCGCGCCGAGACCGACGCCGGGGAAGATGTAGGAATTGTTGCCCTGGCGCGGCACGAAGGTCTTGCCGCCAAGCGTCACTGGATCGTAGGGGCTGCCGCAGGCGAACAACGCGCGGCCAGCGGTGTGGCGATAGGCTTCCTCGGCGGAGCATTCCGCCTTCGAGGTCGGGTTGGAGAGCGCAAACACGATCGGCCGATCGTTGCTCTCAGCCATGGCCTGCAGCACCTCAGGCGTGAAGGCGCCGCCGACGGCCGCAACGCCGATGATCGCGGTGGGCTTGAGCGTCCGGATCGCGGCCAGGAAGTCGCTGACCGGCGCATGATCATGCGCGTAGCGCAGCTTGTGCTCGGTAAGGGCTGCGCGATTCTTCACGACGAGGCCGCGCGAATCCACCAGCCAGTTGCGCCGGAGCGCGTCGGCTTCGGAGAGGCCCTCGGCCATCATCGCGGAGACCACGAGGTCGGCGATCCCGGTCGCAGCCTCGCCGGCGCCAAGGAAAAGCACCTTCTGGTCGGCGAGCTTGCCGCCGTTCACGCGCAGCGCCGAAATCAGCCCTGCGAGGGCGACCGCCGCCGTGCCCTGGATGTCGTCGTTGAAGACATTGATCTCATCGCGATATTTGTGCAGAAGGCGGAACGCCGAGTGGTTGGCGAAATCCTCGAACTGAATCAGCACGCCGGGGAAGGCCGCGCGCGCGGCATTGACGAATTCATCCACGAATTCATCGTAGGCGGCGCCGCTCAGGCGTTTCTGGCGCAAGCCGATATAATAGGGGTCGTTCAGGAATTCCTGGTTATTGGTGCCGACGTCCAGCATCACGGGCAGACAATGCTCCGGATGGACGCCGGCGCAGGCCGAGTAAAGCGAGAGCTTGCCGACCGGAATCCCCATGCCGTGGGCGCCGAGGTCGCCGAGGCCGAGGATACGCTCGCCGTCGGTGACGACGATGAGCTTGGCCTGATACGGCCAATTACCCAAGAGTTCCGCGATACGGCCGCGATCGTTGGCGCTGATGAACATGCCCCGCGGCCGCTGGAAGATGAGGCCGAAACGCTGGCAGGCAAGGCCCACGGTCGGCGTGTAGATCAGCGGCTGGATTTCATCGATGTTGTCGCACACGACGCGGAAGAACAGCGTCTCGTTGCGATCGTGCAGCGAATTGAGCGCGATATATTTTTCCAGATCGTTGGGCATGCTGCGCAGATTGACGAGAACGCGCGCGGTCTGCTCCTCCATCGAGAGCACATGCGCCGGTAGGAAGCCGCGCAATCCGAGGGCGTCTCGCTCCGCTTCCGTGAAGGCCGTCCCCTTGTTGAGCAGCGGGTCTCGCAACAGCGCCAAGCCGCGCGGTGAGTCGAATTGTTGCGTAGTCGGGACGGCCCGCACTGGCACGCTCATGATGTTTCCCCCGTAGGCTTTTTATTAATTTCCGGCATCCCGCGGGTTATGGCAGGAAGCGGTTGGCTGACATCAAGACAGCAAGCTACTTTCTTGCACAGCTAGCTTAAGCATTTGGCAGAATTCGCAGTCGAAAGCAACGCGGTACACCCTGATGGCGCGAGCCTGCGATCTTCGGATTCCTGATACGAGCGATACCTGCATTTCACCAATACAGACCTGCCATGAAGCAGCGAGTTTAACCGCCGGACTGAATTGACTCCAGACGAAACGAAATTCTAATAGGCGTATGATCGTCGGAATGGGGCTATCAGAGCGCCGATTTGCTCCATTTTTGCTCACTGCATTGCGAAATGAAGGCAGCCGGAAAACTTAACCATGCGAGTCATTAATGTCGCCGCCGCTCAGATGGGTCCGATCCAGCGAGCCGAAAGCCGGCAAGCCGTCATCCCGCGCATGCTTGCCTTGATGGATGAGGCCAAGGCGCACGAAGCCGATCTCATCGTCTATCCGGAGCTGGCGCTCACCACGTTCTTTCCGCGCTGGTACATGGAGGACCAGGCCGAGGTCGACGCCTGGTTCGAGCGCGAGATGCCGAACGCGGCGACGATGCCGCTGTTCCGGCGCGCGGCGGAACACGAGATGGCGATGAGCTTCGGCTATGCCGAACTGACGCCGGACGGGCACCATTTCAACACCTGTATCCTCACCGACAAATCGGCAAAGATCGTCGGCAAGTATCGCAAAACGCATCTGCCGGGCCACTCGGAATACGACACCGAGCGCGCCTTCCAGCATCTCGAAAAGCGCTATTTCGAGCCGGGCGATACCGGCTTTCCGGTGTGGCGAACGATGGGCGGTATCTTCGGCATGGCGATCTGCAACGACCGGCGCTGGCCCGAGACCTATCGCGTCATGGGCTTGCAGGGCGTGGAGATGATCCTGCTCGGCTACAACACGCCCTCGGTTAATTCCCAGAACAGCGAGGAAGGCCCCGAGAAGCGGCTGTTTCACAATCGCCTGTCCGTGCAGTCAGGCGCGTATCAGAACGCGAGTTGGGTCGTGGCTGTCGCCAAGGCCGGCATCGAGGACGGCTTCCCGCTGATCGGCGGCAGCCTGATCGTCGATCCGAATGGCGAGATTGTCGCGGAAGCCAAGACCGAAGATGACGAACTTCTGGTTTATCCCTGCGACCTCGACGCAACCATTTTTGGCAAGAAGACCATCTTCGACTTTGCCCGTCATCGTCGCATCGAGCATTATGGCCTGATCACCAGCCGCGCCGGCGCGATCCCGCCGCCGGAGACCTGAAACCCAACGCTCCCTCAGGGGCTTCAAAGGCGCCGACGCCGATGTCTGGATTTTCGCTTCGCGATCTCAGCCCGCACAACCGCTACAAGCTGCTGTCAAGCGTGGTCATACCCCGCCCCATTGCGCTCGTCACGACGCTCGACGCCAACGGCGCCGTCAACGCGGCGCCTTTCAGCTTCTTCAATGTTTTTTCCGAAAACCCGCCGCTGGTCGTGCTGGGCCTGCAACACAAGCCCGACCGCGGCCCGAAGGACACCGCGCGCAACATTCATCGCGAGGGTGAATTCGTCGCCAACATGGTTGACGAGGCGCTGGCATTCGCCATGAACGATTGCGCCGTCGACTTTCCTTCCGGCGAAAGCGAAGTGGCGGCGGTCGGGCTTGCGACCTTGCCGTCGGTCGATGTCAGGGTTCCGCGCCTTGCCGCCGCGCCGTTTTCGCTCGAATGCAAGCGCAGCGTCTCGTTGAGCTTCGGGCCCCAGCGCGAGCTTCTGGTCGGTGAAGTGCTGCGCATTCATGCGCGCGATGGTCTGCTCGATGCAGCCAACATGTATGTTGATCTGGAGGCTTACCGGCCGATCGGCCGCTTGTTTGGCAATCTCTACACCTATCAGCGCGAGGCGTTTGCGATGGATCGCGAGAGCCATTCGCAATGGTCCGCGCGCGCGCTCGCAAGCAACGGAGCGGACAAACCGGCCAAGGATCGCTAAGGCTCGAGTTTGTACCCACCGCGGATGGGCTCCCTTTCCCGCTTGCGGGGGAGGGTTGGGGTGGGGGTGCCTCCGCAAAGCACACTGGTTAAGTGGATAGACTTCCCCCACCCGCCGCGCTTCGCGCCATAGCCGAAGCTCCGCTTCGGCGTTCTTACCCAACGACGGCCGCCAAAGGCGGCCAGTGCTCCCCCGCAAGCCGGAGAGGTGAACAGCACCTAATGCCGCGAAAACTGGACCGCGCCGAGCGCCATGGTCGCCGCCGCCTGCGTCGGGTCGACCACGGGAATACCGAGCGCGTCTTCGAGCTGACCGCGCAGGCGCGCCATACCGGCGCAGCCCATGATGATGGCGCCGGCGCCGTCTTCGTCCTTCAGCGCGCGGCCGACCTCGACCATCTTCGCCAGCGTTCCTGTGCCGGACACAGTCTCCGCCACGCTCATGTTGAGCGGCCGCTCGCCGGCCAGCCGGTCCATCAACCCCATCTGGCGGAGGTAGCGGACATGCCGGCGGATCGAGCGTTGCGCGATGGCAATGACGCCAAAGGTCTCCGCCCGGGTCATCGCGGTGAGTACGCCGCATTCGGCAATGCCGAACACCGGCCGGTCGGTTCCCTCGCGGCAGACATGCAGGCCCGGATCGCTGTAGCAAGCGATCACGAAGGCCGATGAGCCGTTGTCGCTCTCGATCAGCCGCCGCAGCGGCATCGCCACGCTGTCGACGTCGGACTGGCTCTCGATCCCGTAGGGTCCATCGGCAAGCGTGGTGCAGACGATCTCGGGCCCATCGGCAAAATCGAGCGGCTTGAGGGCCTCTTCGAGTCCTTTTGTCACGTTGAGGTTGGAATTGGGGTTGATGACGAGGATGCGCGGGCGGGACATGTCTGCTCCTTGCAACTCAGTACGGCTTGCAGCATTTAGCATAGTTTGCATAGTTTCGGACGCGGGTTTTGCGCAGTCCAGCGATTTCTCGCGCGCCACGTCCGCTCTCTGGAGGATCTGATGACCGAGCCCGCCTATGACATCGTGATCCGCGGCGGTCGCGTCGCAACCGCTTGCGATGTCTTCGAGGCCGACGTTGCCATCGCCGGCGAGAGCGTCGCTGCGATCGGCAGGGGTCTTCCGCCGGGAAAACGCGAGATCGACGCCCGCGGCAAATTGGTGCTGCCCGGCGGCGTCGACAGCCACGCCCATATCGAACAGCTTTCCGCCGCCGGCATCGTGAATGCCGACACCTTCGAAAGCGCCACGACCGCGGCGGCCTTTGGTGGAACCACCACCGTCATCTCGTTTGCGGCCCAGCATGTCGGCATGAAGCTGCCGCAGGTGCTGGTCGATTACCATGCGCTCGCGCGCAAGGGCGCGGTGATCGACTATGCCTTCCACATGATCATCGCCGATCCGACCGCGGAAACCCTCGCCCACGATATTCCGGCGCTGGTGAAGGAGGGGCACGCCTCGATCAAGATCTTCATGACCTACGACCGGCTGAAGATCGACGACGAACCCTTGCTCGATATCCTGGTCGCAGCGCGCGAATCCGGCGCGATGTTGTGCGCGCATGCGGAGAACCACGGCATCATCGCCTGGATGGTGAAGCGGCTGCTGGCGCGCGGCTATACCCACCCGAAATACCATGCCATCAGCCATGCGCGGTTTTCGGAGGCCGACGCGTTCAATCGCCTGATCGGCATGGCCGCGCTGGTCGATCAGCCGATCATGATCTTTCACGTCTCGACGGCGGAGGGTGCAAAGGCGATCCGGGACGCGCGCGGGGAGGGGCTGAAGGTCTTCGCCGAAACTTGCCCGCAATATCTCTTCTTGACTGCTGAGGATCTCGACAGACCGGGCGCGGAAGGCGCCAAATGGATGTGCAGCCCGCCGCCGCGCGGCTCAGCCGACCAGGAAGCGCTATGGCAGGCGCTGGCGCTCGGCGATCTCCAGACCATTTCGTCCGACCACGCGCCATATCGTTTCGACGAAACGGGCAAATTGCGCGCCGGCCCCGATCCGAATTTCAAGCAGGTGGCGAACGGCCTGCCGGGGCTGGAAGTGCGGTTGCCGTTGTTGTTCGACGCGATGGTGTCGAACGGCCGCCTGGGCCTTGAAAAGTTCGTCGAGCTGACCGCAACGGCGCCAGCGAAGATCTACAATCTGCATCCGCGCAAGGGTTCGATTGCGGTCGGCGCTGACGCCGATATCGCGATCTGGGACCCGGCGCGCGAAGTCACGCTGTCGGATGCGATGATGCACGATCTGGCCGGCTACACCCCCTATGCCGGCCGCAAGCTGCGGGGCTGGCCGGTCACCGTGTTGTCGCGGGGACGCGTGATCGTTGCCGATGGCAAGCGGTCGGCCGAGCCCGGCTCGGGGCGCTTCTTCGCGCGTACCGGCGGCGAAGCCGCCAAGCCCACGGGACGGCTGGTCGCGGACATGGATCCCAAGCGGAATTTCGGTGCGACGCTGCTGTGATGGCGCATATCGCTTGGCGCATAATTTGCTTAAGATAAGTGGCGAGTAGTGCCGAGATGGGACGAGGGCCTGCTGCCTTCCGGGCAGGCGCTCTTGTTGGAATTTCAGGGGATTGAAGAATGCGAGTTCGCTATAGCAGGCTAACGTTCAGTGCCGTCGCCGCTCTCTTGCTTTGGCTCGCCGCCGAGCCGGTCCGGGCGCAAAGCCGTGCCGAAACATTGCGCTACGTCACCGGCGCATCGGTTAACACTCTCGATCCGAATGTGCCGGGAACGACCCGCGAGGCTTTCGCGGTGAGTCTTAGCACCTACGACCGGTTGGTTTCGTTCGGCCGCAAGCAGCTCAACGGCAAGTGGGTGTTCGATCTCGACAAGATCACCGGCGAGCTCGCCGAATCCTACGACGTCAGTCCGGACGGGCTGAAGATCACCTTTCACTTGCGCAAGGACGCCAAGTTTCAGGACGGAACGCCGGTCACCGCCGAAGACGTCAAATGGTCGCTCGACCGCGCCGTCACCGCGCCGGTGCTCGGCAAGGCCCAGCTCCTGACGGGGTCGCTGACGAGCGCCGACCAGTTCAGAGTGATCGATCCCCTGACTTTTGAGGTGACGTTGCCCAAACCCGACAAGCTCGCTCTGCCCAATCTCGCCACCATCTATCCGATCATCATCAACTCCAGGGTTGCCAAGGCCCATGCGACGGCCGACGATCCCTGGGCCATCGCCTGGCTCAAGGAGCACACCGCCGGCAGCGGCGCCTATGTGATCGAGAGCTTCAAGCCCGGCGAACAGGTGATCATGAAGCGCAACGAGGCCTGGAACCGCGGCTCACCGGACAAATCCGCCTTCTTCAAGCGGGTGATCGTACAGACCGTGCCGGAGCCGGCGACGCGCGCCAATCTGGTGGAGCGCGGCGATGCCGACATTACCGTCGATTTACAGGCCAGCGATGTGCAGTCGCTGGAAAGCAAGGGCACGCTGAAGGTGATCTCGACGCCGCAATACAATGCCGTCACCTTCATTTCGATGAACAATACGATCCCGCCTTTCGACAACATCAACGTGCGCCGCGCCATCGCCTATGCATTGCCTTACGACGATATGTTCAAGGCGGCGCTATTCGGCCGTGGAACGCCGCTGTTCGGCGCGACCTGGGCGGACGGCAAGCCGCCGACCAGTGCCTATCCGTTCCCGCAGCCCGTCAAGCTCGATCTCGACAAGGCCAGAGAATATCTGAAGGCCGCCGGAATGCCGGACGGTTTCTCGACCACCTTCAGCTTCAATGTCGGGCAGGCCTCGACCGCCGAACCGATGGCGGCGCTGGTGAAGGAATCGCTCGGCAAGATCGGCGTCAAGGTCGATATCCAGAAACTGCCCGATGCGCAGATGTCGACGCAGATCAATGAGAAGAAGCTACCCTTCTTCACCGAGGGGATCATCGCCTGGCTGCCCTCGACAGACTATTTCTACCGCAACTTCTATACCGGCAATCAGCGCTGGAACTACTCAAGCATCAATAATGCGGAACTGAACGCGATCGCCCAGGAAGCGCGTTTCGAGCCCGACAAGGCGAAGTACGACGAGGACGGCAGGAAACTCAACGCCATCCATGTCGCCGAAATGCCGCAGATCGAACTATGGCAGCCGAGCCAGGACGCCGTGATGGCGGCTTCGCTCGACGGCTACACCTACCAGTTCCATCGCCAGGTCGATTACCGCGACCTCCGCCGCAAGTGACGCGCCGGCCGTCATGAAAAGCTTGGCCGCAACGACAGTACGGGCAGCGAAGCGTTTCATGTCCTCGCTGCCTGCGCTCTTCGGTGTGCTGGTCTTTACGTTCCTTTTGATGCGGGTGCTGCCCGGCGATCCCGCGGTGTTCTTTGCCTCCGGACCCAACGCCGGCAAGGAAGAAATCGAGGTCATCCGCAAGCAGATGGGATTGGACAAGCCGGTCCCTGAGCAATTGCTGCTCTACCTATACGATGTCGGCCGGGGAAATCTCGGCAAGTCCTTGATGACCGGTCAGGCGGTCACGACCGATCTGCGCGAGCGCCTGCCGGCCTCGCTCGAACTGACCTTGACCGCATTGCTGATCGCCCTGGTGTCGGCCATTCCGCTTGGCGTGCTGGCGGCATTGAGACCGGGCTCGGCGATCGACCATGGCGTGCGGCTGTTTTGCGCGCTCGGCGTTTGCGTGCCGACCTTTGTTTCGGGGCTGCTGCTGATTTACGTCTTCTACTACCTGCTCGGCCTTGCGCCTGATCCGACCGGCCGCATCGACGTCTTCACATCGTTGCCGCCCGCGCACACCGGTTTCCTGACGCTCGACTTCCTGCTCGCCGGTGATTTCGACGGCTGGTGGGCGGCCTTTCGCCAATTGATTCTGCCGGCCATGACGATGGCGCTGTTTGTGATTGCGCCGCTCGCGCGCATCACCCGCGCCTCGATGCTGGTCTCGCTTGGCAGCGATTTCGTGCGCACCGCGCGCTCGGTCGGGCTTTCCTGGTGGCGCATCGTCGTGACCTATGCCCTGCGTAACGCGATCCTGCCGGTCATTACTATTGCCGGCATCGTGTTCTCGACCATGTTAGGGGCCAACGTGCTGGTGGAAAAAGTCTATTCCTGGCCGGGCGTTGCTTCTTATGCGCTCGATGCCCTGCTGTCGTCCGATTATGCGCCGGTGCAGGGATTCGTGTTGCTGATGGCGAGCATCTTCGTGGTGGTGAATCTGCTCGTCGACGTTCTCTATGGGATCGCCGATCCGCGGGTGTCGATCTGATGGCAAGCAGCACCCTGCGTCACACGGTCTGGATCCTGCGCGGCAATCCGCTGACCGGCATCGCCGCGGCCGGCGTCGCGTTGCTGGTCGTCATCGCCATCCTCGGGCCGTCGATCGCGCCGTACGATCCAATCGCCTCGAACGTATCGCAGGCGCTCAATCCCCCGAGCGGGGCACACCTTGCCGGCACCGACCAGCTTGGCCGCGACACGTTCAGCCGGCTTCTGGTGGCAACTAGGCTCGATCTCGCCATCGCGGTTTCTGCGGTCGGCATCTCCTTCGTGCTCGGCGCGGTGATCGGTGCGTTCTGCGGGTACGCCGGCGGTCGGCTCGATCGCTCGGTCGGCCGTTTCGTCGACGTCATGATGGCCTTTCCGCTGTTCGTGCTGGCGATGGCGATGGTGGCGGCGCTCGGCAACCGCGTCGAGAACATCGTGTTCGCGACCGCGCTCATCAATCTGCCGTTCTACATTCGCTTTGCGCGGGCGGAAGTCAACGTCCGCCGCGATGTCGGCTGGGTCGAGGCGGCGCGCGCCAGCGGCGAAAGCCATGTCTCGGTGGTGCTGCGTTTTCTGCTTCCGAACGTGCTTCCGGCCATGGCAGTGCAGATGTCGCTCAATCTTGGCTGGGCGATCCTCAACGCCGCCGGGCTCTCCTTCATCGGCCTTGGCGTCAAACCGCCGACGCCGGAATGGGGCATCATGGTCGCCGAGGGTGCGCGTTTCATCTCGACCGGCAAATGGTGGCTGGTCGCATTTCCAGGGCTGGCCCTGATGCTAGCGGTTTTGTGCTTTAACCTGCTCGGCGATGGGATGCGGGACATTCTCGATCCCCGAATGCGGACATGACCGGGCCGCTGCTGCGCATAGAAGATCTTCACGTTACGTTTTCGACACGCCGCGGCCTTGTCGAAGCGGTGCGCGGGGTAACGCTCGCGCTCGATCCCGGCGAAATGCTGGGGCTTGTCGGCGAAAGCGGTTCGGGAAAATCCGTCACCGGTTTTGCGACCACGCGGTTGCTCGATGCGGCCGGGCGGGTGACGGCGGGTAGGATTCTCTATCGCGGGCGGGACATCACGAAAATTCCGGACAGCGATTTTCGCGCGCTGCACGGTGCCGCGATGTCGATGATCTTCCAGAATCCGCGCGCCGCGCTCAATCCGATCCGCGCGGTCGGGCTTCAGATCGCGGACGCGATTCTGAGCCACAGGCGCCTGTCGAAGGAAGAGGCCGCCAATGAGGCGCTGAAACTTCTGCGTGCCGTCCAGATCCGCGATCCCGAACAGCGGATGACGGCCTATCCGCACGAGCTCTCCGGCGGCATGTGCCAGCGGGTGATGATCGCGATCGCGGTCTCCTGCAACCCGATGCTGTTGATCGCGGACGAACCGACGACGGGCCTTGACGTCACCACGCAAAAGGTGGTGATGGATTTGCTGGCGAAGGTCGCGGCTGAGCGCGGAATGGCGACGATCCTGATCACGCACGACCTCGGCCTGGCGGCTCAATATTGCCGCCGCGTCGTGGTGATGGAGAAGGGCCGCTTTGTCGAGGAAGCTGCACCCGAGAAGCTCTTCCGTCACCCGCAACATGCCTACACCAGGCGTCTGGTCGCGGCATCACCGGCGGCGACGTCGCGGGTCGAGGATTTGGTGACGGACGAGGAGCGGGATCAATATCTCGCCGTGCTGGCGGCATGCCAACCAAGGCCCGCGCCGCCGCCGGGCACGCCGCCGCTGCTCGATGTGAAGAACCTTGCCAAGCGATACGATCAGGGGCCGCCGGCGGTCGCGGACTTTTCGATGACCATGGCAGCCGGCGAGAGCGTCGGCCTGGTCGGCGAATCCGGCTCCGGCAAGACCACGACCTCGCGCATGATCTGCCGGCTGATCGATCCCAGCGACGGCGAAATCCTGTTCGACGGACAATCGATCGGTCATCTCCCGGCGCGGGATTTTCACCGCTCGCCGATACGAAAAGACATCCAGATCGTCTTTCAGGATCCCAACGAGAGCCTGAACCCGCGTTATACGGCCTTTGACTGCATCGCCCATCCGCTGCTTCGGCTCGTTGGCATGCGGCCGGGCGACGCATTGACGCGCCGCGTCGAGGAATGCGCGCAACGGGTAGGATTGCCGCTCGAGCTCTTGCCGCGCTTCCCGCATCAACTCTCCGGCGGTCAAAAGGCGCGTGTCGGCATTGCCCGGGCGATCGCCTGCCGCCCGCGTCTGTTGGTGCTGGATGAGCCGACCGCCGCGCTCGACGTTTCGGTGCAGGCGGTGGTGCTGCAATTGCTCGACAGGTTGAGGCGCGAGGACAGCCTCGCATTGCTGTTCGTCAGTCACGACCTCAATGTCGTTCGCATGATGTGCGACCGCACCATCGTCTTGCGCAATGGCTTGATTGTCGAGCAAGGCGAGAGCCGCGCGCTGTTCAACGATCCGCAGACCGAATATACGCGCGAGCTGGTTGAGGCCGTTCCCAATATCAGGGGGGCTGGCGACGAGCCTGCTGAGGTATTGTCATCATGACATTTGCGCTTGACCATGTAGTGATCAACGCTTTGTTCGACATGGATCGTGCGGCGGCGCTGATGTCGCGGCTCGGTTTCACGGTCACGCCGCGGGGCTTTCATTCGCTCGGCTCGATCAATCATTTGATCATCTTCGAGGGACACTATCTCGAGCTGATCGGTTTGCCCTTGGGAACGGATACCGTGCGTCGCGACGTGCTTGAAAGTCCACGCGGCCTGAACGGACTGGTGTTTCGGTCGAAAGACGTCGATGCGAGCCTGAGCGTGCTCCGGCGCAGCGGCCTCACCATGCTCGAACCGCAAAGCTTTTCCCGCCCCGTAGAGATCGACGGCACCGAACGACCGGCACGATTCCGGACGATTCGAACGGCGCCTGATTTGTTCGAAGCGGGGCGGGTCTATTACTGCCAGCACGACACGCCGGAATTCGTCTGGCATCGCCCGTTTATGTCGCATGCCAATGGCTGCCACGGCTTGAGCGAACTGGTCGTGGTGAGCGCGGCGATCGAGAGGGATTGGGCGCGTTATTCGAAGGCAGCCCAGGCCCCGACACCGAATCAAGACGGCGAGGTCCGGACGATTGAACTCGCCGGCGGATTTCGCATCACGCTGATGTCGCCCGCGCGCTACCGTGAGCGTTATGGCGAGCTTGGTGTCGAGGCCGATGGCCGCCGCAGTTTCTTTGGCGCCATTGTATTGAAGGCGGCCGACATCTCCCGCATAAGCGATCCCGCAGCGCCGATCTCCGAAATGCGCGCGGCGACCAGCGAGCATTCGCTTACCCTGCTGATGCCGTTCCTCAACACGCTGCTCGAATTTCGCAGCGACCGGTAGCTCAAGCCGAGCGCGACGGCGTGGTCGAGTCCCCTCGATATCGCAGTTTATCGGCCGCCAATACACGCAAGGCGTTGCGGTCAAGCTTGTTGGTCGAGGCCAGCGGAAGGCTTTCGACGAACCAGATCGAGCGCGGGTGCTGGTAGGCCGGAGCGTTTTCGAGCGCATAGGCCTTCAGGCTGCGCTCGTCGAGGTGGCTTCCCTCGCGCTTCACCACGAACGCCACGGGTTTGCTCCCCTTGATATCGTCATCGACCGGGACGACGCAGGCCTGGATGATTTCGGGATGGGTCTCCAGCATTTTTTCCACCTCGCCCGGAAAAATATTCTCCCCGCCGCTGACGAACATATCGTCGGCGCGCCCGACGAAAAAGTGGAAGCCGTTTTCGTCGCGGCGAAATACGTCGCCCGTGATGTAAAATCCGTCTTCGGTAATCGGCGAAGCAATATCGGGGCGATTGTGGTAACCGTTCATCATCGCCGGGCTCCTCATTTCGAGGACACCGAGCTTGGCGGATTTTCCGTCATCTCCGATCAGCCGCACCTCGACCTTGGGGTGGGGATAGCCGACCGACATTTCGGGCTGCCGCAATCCTTGCGGATGCGGTCCGAAAACGACGGGGCCGGCTTCGGTGGTGCCATAAGCATTGGTCACCGCCGCCTTCGGCAGCGTGCGGCGGATCGCCGCCATCAGGCTTTGGCTGACCGGGGCCGACCCCATGCGCAGGAATTCCACGCTGGAGAGGTCGGTGGCAGCTAACCTTTCCTTGTCGTTGAGCATCATGGCGATCATCGGGGGAACGGCGGTGAGCCATGTGCAGCGATAGTCCTCGATAGCTTTCAAATAGAGTTGCGCGGTGAACTGCGGCAGCAGAATCACGGTTGCGTGGGCCGCATGCGCGAGCTGGCTCATCGCCAGCGCGTTCATGTGATAAAGGGGCGCCGCGATCAGGAAACGATGACGTGTCATGTCCTGCGCGGCCAGTCGGGTTTCGACGACCCAGATCTGACTCTGGTGCGAGAGCACGACGCCCTTTGGCCGCCCGGTCGAGCCCGAAGTGTAAAGAAACATTGCCGGTTCGCCGGTCGCGGCCGTCACGGGCAGAAACGGACCCGGCTTCAAAAAGTCGGCGAACTCGCTGCCCTCGCCGTCGAAGCGGATACGCGGCAAATCCTTCGGCGCGCTGTCAAACCGCGGCGCATCGCAGAATACGAGCTTGGCGCCGGAGTCGTGAACGATGTAATCGATTGTGGCGGGTGGGAATTTGAAATTGACCGGCACGGCGACGAAACCGGCGCGCATGATGCCATGCACGGCCGTGAGATATTCGAAGCGATTGGCCGACAGAATCGCGACGCGATCGCCGCGCACCAGACCGCGCGCCAAGAGCGCGCGGGCAACCGCGTTGGCCTGGCCTTCGAAATCCCGGTAGCTGAAGCGGCGCTCGTGCCCGGTGCCGAGATCAATGATGGCGACCTTGTCGAGGTCGTGCCCGGTCGAGGTCAACGCTCCCAAATTCGAAAACGCAGGCGTACCGGACACGACCGAATCTCGTTCAGGCCGGTGGCGTTGTCAGATAGGTGCCGCGCCCGCTCGCCAACAGGCGGCGCTCCTTGTCGAAGACCTTGGCTTCCGCAACCGAGAACTGTTTGCCGAAATGCACGATCTCACCGCGAGCCGTTAGCGCGCCGGGCATCGCGGCCCGGTGATAATCGACGCGCAGATCGAGCGTCGGAACCCCGCGCCCGGTCTTGGAGACCATGGCCCAATCGGCGGTGAGGTCGACCAGCGCCGCCAGGATTCCGCCATGGGTGTAGCCTCGATCGGGATTGACGACCCATTCCTCGCGCCAGGTCGCCGCTAGTTCGATGGTGCCTTCGCCGACGGCGACGACCTTCAGCCCGAGCCATCGATGGTACGGGCCACGCGACAACAATTTCTGGACGTCTTCGACGCTGGGGACTGCACTCATCTAACGGAAACCTCTTTTGGTTCTTCTCGCCTTGAAGCCTTTCGCGGTCCCCGCGCTCGCTAGAACGCGGAGGCGCAAAAAATCAGGGCACGACGACGACCTTGCCGATCACCTCGCGGTCCCTGATGAGCCGCAGGCCCTCGGCCGCCTTCTCGAGCGGCAGTACCTCATCGATCACCGGCTCGATCTTCTTCTCCGCGATCATCTTCATCAGATCGGTCAGGTTCTCCTCATAGAAACTGTTCGAGCCGATCACCTTGAGTTCGAAACTCCATATATAGCGCAGATCCTCTTTCGGATCATGGCCCGCGGTCGCGCCGCAGACCAGAAGGCTGCCGCCACGCTTGAGGCAGCGCAGCGACGGCACCCAGGTCTCGCCGCCTGTGAAATTGATGACGACGTCGACGCCGCCGTCATAGGTGCGCCGCTGCGGCTTGCCGTATTTCTCGATCGCCCATTTCGAGAAATCGACTTCCTTGTAATTGATGGTCTCATCGGCGCCCATCGCCTTGAGCTTTTGCATTTTCTCCGCGCTGCTCGCGCAGGCAATGACTTCAGCGCCGAGCAGCTTGCAAAGAATGACGCATCCGGTGCCGACGCCGCCGCTGGCGCCGAGAATCAAGACGCGATCACCCTTGCGGATGGTGTTGTGGGTGATCAGCATGCGGTGCGCGGTGCCGTACGCCACCGGCAGGGACGCCGCCTGCTCGAAGCTGACGCGATCGGGCATGGCGATGAGCTGGTCGGCCTCGACCAGGCAGTATTCGGCCATGCCGCCGTCGAGCATCTCGCCCATCAGGCCTTTCTTTTTGTTGAGCGGATTGACCAGAACGCGGCTGCCGACCTTCCAGGGGAAAACGCCTTCGCCAATCTCGACAATCTCGCCGGCCATATCGAGCCCGATCACCACGGGCAGCGGCACCTTGATGCCCGGCATGCCCTGCACCGTAAAAACATCATGATAATTGAACGAGGAAGCGCGCACGCGGATGACAACCGCGCCCGGCCTTGCCTTCGGCCGGGGATGATCCTTCACCAGCTCCAGATTTTCCAGTCCGCCATGTTGGCGCAGAACCAGCGCCCTCATCGTTTCCGACATCCTGTCTTCCTGTTCGATATGCCCGCTGCAAGCGTTCGCGCGCGAGAGCCGCGGACTTTTGCCGAGCGGGCCAGCAATATCAAGCCAGTTCCTCGCAACTCACCCATTCGGAAGACGGATCACGGCTGGCGCGCTTCTTAAGTCGCCACGTCGACAATCTTCTCGATCGATGACAGAAGATCGGCGATTGGCAGATCGCCCCGCTTTTCCAGAAAATGCATCACGACGCGGCGAAGCACGGCGCGAAGTTCGTCCGGACCGACGGCGTCCTGCTCCGGCGGCCGGAGCGGCAGGCATTCGGCGAGCAGCCGGTTTTGCAGCCGTTCGGCGGCGAGTTCGACGGCTTTTATCTTGGATCGGATCTGTTCGGTCTCGCTGTTGGGCGCCGGCCGCGGACCCGCCTTCAGGCCGGAGCGGATGGCCCGGAGCGGCCGGACGATCTGTTCGCGCCAGGGATGACAAGCCTCATCCAATTCCCGGATTTCGGTGGCGGTCAACAGAATCCGGTGCTTGACGGCGGCGTGGGCGATAGCGAGGAACATCATGACATCGACGCCCGCTTCGTTCTGCAATTTGAGGCAGGCTTCGGCGACCCCTGGCCGGGCGTAGAGTTCGAGCGCAAAGGCCCAGCCCTCCGCCTCAAGGTCGCTCGCGGACAGTCTCATGAATCGCCGTTCTTGATCGAATTCAATCCACCCCAGCGGCTGACGGCCTCGGTCTCGATATCAAACAGGTCGAGCACCCGCCCCAGCGTATGGTCGACCATCTGTTCAAGACTTTCGGGGCGGGCATAGAACGCCGGCACCGGCGGATAGACGATCGCGCCCATTTCG
>DATGGY010000111.1:0-28265 GCA_035308285.1 Bradyrhizobium sp.
TAGCCGGCCGGCCCCGTAAGTGCCGCGCCCGCCGTCCCGAGGGATATTTTCTTCGTTACCAGGAATTTTTCCGGCTTTGCCCCGGCGCCGGTAATTTGCCGCACGCACTCGCGTATAAGGGGAAGGCGAAAGCAAGGTGGGGTGCGATGGGCATCGAGATCGAGGTTCTCAACGGCGACACGTCCTGGGTGCGCGCCGAACCGCTGTTGGACACCGTCTGGCCCGACGAAGTGCTCGAGAAACTGTCCTGGGGACAGGTTGAATGGGCCCATGCGGACCTGCGCGTACTGATCGAGGCGCCCGAAGGCAGCCTTGCCTGTCACGTCGGCATCTATTTCAGGACCGTGACCTGGAACGGACGCCAGGTTCACATCGGCGGCATTGGCGGCGTTGCGACCCGCTCCGATTGCCGCCGCCAGGGCTATGCCAGTATCGCGCTCAACGCAGCCGCCCAGACCTTGCGCGATCACGACGCGGCGCAATTTGCGCTTCTGTTCTGCGAGCCGCACAATTTCGAATTCTATTCTTCGCGCGGCTGGCACCCTTTTGCCGGCGACGTCTATGCGGAACAGAAGGGCGGAAAAATCCGCTTCGAGGTAATGGCGCCGTTCGTCTTCGATCTCAAACGGCGCGCACCGCGGCAAGGCGCCTTGGACCTGTGCGGCCTGCCCTGGTAAGCGCCGTGCCGGCCGGGCCAGCATCCGATCGGACCGGAGCATAAGATGTCAATCATCATCTCATGACGTCTGCCGGCACGGACTCCCGGTGACGCTCCGCTGAACGTTTGACGCCCCGCTCGGCGGGCCCGGATACGCCTTCGCCATCGACCCCGGGAGCCTCCGGCTTGCGTTGAGGTAGCGGTCTGGAAAGCCGGCAGAATGTGGGGCCAGACCGCAGATATGGCATTGCACAAATCCAGTTTATTGTTATTGAAGCGCGGTTCGGGAGAGGTGGATGGCTTTCAGGTTTGGCGTTGTTGTTGCGATTTTGGCGGCGTTTTTGGCCAATGCGTCAGTGCAGGTCCAAGCCGCGGGCGGACCAGACGGTATCTGGCTAACGCAGGCCGGCGACGCAAAGGTGCGCGTCAGCCGGTGCGGCGGAGGGATTTGTGGCGTCGTTGTCTGGCTGAAAGAGCCGATTGATCCCGCAACCGGGAAACTTCAGATCGACGACAAGAATCCTAACCCGGCGCTGGCAAGGCGCCCCATCGTCGGGCTTGCGCTGTTCTTGGGAATGCGGCCCGCGGGCGCGAACAAATGGTCCGGCCAGATTTACAATGCCGACGACGGCAGGACCTATGCAAGTACCATCACGGTCACCGGCCCCGCCACGTTACGGGTCGAAGGCTGCGTCGGCGCATTATGTGGCAGCGAAGACTGGAGCCGAACCACGCGCTGAGCGCGCGAACTTTCCTCATCCTGAGGAGCGGCCCCTTGGCCGCGTCTCGAAGGATGCGCCACGGGCCTCATGGTTCGAGACGGCGCCAGGTGGCGCCTCCTCACCATGAGGGGTACCCTCAGGCCGCCGCCGCTTTGAGCGCCGTCGCCGCCGAGGCATAGCCGCCGCGGGCCCCATCGATGAAATGGACGTGGTCGCTGCGCAGCGCCGACGGGGTAAAGCAGGTCATCATCGCGGCATCTTGCCGGTGCAGTCCATATCTCGCGATGCCGGCTGAAGCAGCCGCGGCGAGACGCCCGCTCAGCGTGCGCTCGAGCTCCGGCGTGCAATCGAGGACCATCCGCAATCCGTCGTCGTATTTGCGGAAGTCGGAATTCTCCACGACCTGCCGCACGTAGGTTTTCGGTGCGAAACCGCCGACCTTGATGTCGAAGCGCATCACCAGATAGGCAAACAACGTATACGCCAGAACGCTGGCGCGCCGCCGGAGCAGCGACCCGCCGCGCAGCGCGCGCGCCTCGAATTCGACCCCGGCCGGCGGCCAGCGCAACGGCGGCCCGCCCGATGGCACCGGCCGCCCCGAATCCGGACTGCGCTCGACCAACGCAATCAGATCCTCGATCAGCCGGCGGAAGGCGGTGGGGTCGGCGTCTTTCGCCGGCACCACCAGCACCGAGAGGATAAGGCCGCGCACGGTAGGAATCTCCTCGAACCGGCACGACAGCCCCGAGAGATCCGGCTGCGTACCCGGCGGCGCCATTGGCAGCGCGAACTCGCCGCGCTTCATCGCAGCTTCAGCCCAGCCGAGACCGCCGCCGGAAAACATCGCGTAGGAAAGATTGGGCGACGGGCCGAAGCGCGCAACCCGAACATCCAACCCCTGCGCGCGTATGGCTGCGATCGGCACCAGGGCCACCCTCATCGCGAGGTCAAGATCTTCCTTGACCCAGACCGCGGTCGCCGCCAGAGCCTCGCGGGCAAGTTCGGCATCATCCGGCGCCACCGCAAAGCTTGCGCCGTCGCCGCCGAACACGAACGGAAATTCGCGCCCCTCAAGCGCGTTGGTGACGGCGGCGATGACGGAGGCGCCGGCCATATTGACCGCCTTGTAGCGGGCTTGGGCGATTGCCTTGGTCGACTCCACGATATCGGCGACGCCGATGCTCCAGTCATCCGGCAGCGGGGAATAGAGCGCCGGGTCCATCAATCGGGCGAACCCGCGAAACACCGGGATTTTGCCGTAGAACTTGTCGCTACCGTTGAGATTGGTCATGGTGGGAGCGTTCCGGTTTTGGAAATCCCCAAATAATAGTCATTCTTTGAACAGATACGCGCGGCCCGAAAAACGGTTCAGGCGACCTGCCGAAAAGCCACATGTTGAACAGACTGGCCCCGAAAACAAACGTTTTTAGGGGCCTCGCCTAGCTCCGCGTGCTTTTCTGGAGAGGTAGGAGCGGCACTTTGGCCGGCCACTGCAAGCCAATTCACCGATAGGCGGCCGATGCATGGATGTTTGCGGCGCTCCCCGGTATCACGCACGGCCCACGCGCAAGGCTGCGGGTTTTCAACGAAAAGCGGATTGCCTATACGTGGATGTGTGCCGGTCGCTTTACAACCCACCACAATAAGTCATATCAATCGAGCCAAGCAGAGCCATCATGGTTATCGCCCGGGGGTAAATCCTTCGGCGATGAGGGGCTCACGCATGTTCAACTTTTTTTGCTTCTGGGGCAACCTAATCAGCGGGCAATGGCGAAACGAGCATGACCGCGGTCCGCAAACTCACCACGATTCTTGCCGCCGACGTCGCCGGCTATAGCCGGCTGACCGGGATCGACGAGGAAGGCACGCTTAAGCGGATCCGCGCACTGCGTTCGGAGCTAATCGATCCCAACATCGCCGCCCATCGCGGCCGTATCGTGAAGACCACCGGCGACGGCCTCCTGATCGAGTTTTTGTCGGTCGTGGATGCGGTGCGCTGCGCGATCGACGTTCAGCGCGGCATGATGACACGCAACGCAGATTTCGTTCCCGAAAAACGCATCGAGTTCCGCGTCGGCATTCATCTCGGCGATGTTATCGTCGAGGACGACGGCGACCTCATGGGAGATGGCGTCAATATTGCCGCACGGCTCGAAGGCATCGCCGAGCCGGGCAACATCTGTCTTTCCGATGCGGCCTATCAGCAAGTGCGCGATCGCTTGAAGGAAGAATTCGTCAATCTCGGCGACAAGGAATTGAAAAATATCGTCCGGCCGGTGCGCGTATTCAGCATCAACGTAAGCGGAAACGCTGAGACGTCAAGGAAGGAGGAATCGTCCCCACCCATAAGATTAGCCAAACCGCGTCTGTCGATCGTCGTGCTGCCTTTCGTCAATATTGGCGGCGATCCGGAGCAGGAATATTTCGTCGATGGCATCACCGAAAGCCTGACCACCGATCTCTCGCGCATTGCGGGCTCCTTCGTAATCGCGCGCAATACCGCCTTCACCTACAAGGGCAAGTCTGCCGATTTGAAGCAGATCGGCCGCGAGCTGAACGTCCGCTATGTGCTGGAAGGCAGCATTCAGCGCGGCGGTAATCGGATGCGGCTGAACATACAGCTCATCGACGCCGAGACCGGCAATCATCTTTGGGCCGAGCGCTTCGACAAGCCTCTGGCGGACCTCTTCGACATGCAGGACGAGATACTGGCGCGGCTTGCCAGTCAACTGGGCACGCAGTTGATCGCCGCCGAGGCGCACCGCGCGGAACGGGCGTCGAACCCCGATTCGATGGACCTCTATTTCCAGGGCATGTCCTGCTTCAACATGGGAATTTCTCCTCAACATCTGGCGCCGGCGCGCGGGTATTTTGAAAGGGCGCTCGCGCTCGATCCCGGCAATATCGAGGCGCTGACCGGCTTGGCACACGTCGACGCGCAGAGTGCCGGCTACTTTATGACCGACGACCGCGCTGCACGTTTCGCGGCGGCGGAAGCGACCCTGACCAAAACGTTGGCGCTGGCGCCGAATCATGCCGTCGCGCATTATCTCCTGGGCATCGTTCTGATCTTTACCAACCGCGCGGCCCGAGGCATTGCCGAATTCGAGCGGGCGTTGGCGCTGGACAGAAATTTGGCAGCCGCTCACGGGCAAATCGGTCTCGCCAAGTATTTTATCGGCCGTGGCGCGGAAACGGAGGCGCACGTCCAGGAGGCGCTCCGCCTCAGTCCGGTCGATACCTTCGCCCATCAATGGATGTTCTTCATGGGCCTTGGCAAGCAGCAGATGGGCGCCTACGAGGACGCGGTCGATCGGTTCCGTCGCGCCGTCGAGGGCAACAGGAATCATCCGCTCGCACATTTCTTTCTCGCTGCCGCGTTGGCGCTGCTCGGCCGGCAAGATGAAGCGAGGGCCGCAGCACAGGAAGGACTTGCTCTCGATCCGACTTTCACCGTTCGCCGGTACCGCGCCGGCCCATCGACCGACAATCCAACCTACCTCGCCGGGCGCGAGCGTAACGCCGAGGGCATGCTTAAGGCCGGTGTGCCGGAGGGATGAGGCGCCAGATCGCTGTCAGCCCATAGCCCATGGGTTCAACAGGGCCTTTAACGTCGGCTTGAAATCCTGGGCATTGCGCGTGACGCATCCGTGAGGGCTCGCGCATGGCGTTGAACCACTCGGACGAATCGGTCTCGGCGAGACGGCGCAAATGCGCTGCGACGCGCGTCATTGATCGGGATCAACTCGTCAGGAATGAAAAAAGGTAAGAATAAACCGTCAATTTGAAGATGTAAGGCCCGCCAAAAAACGAACCGACCAAATGATTCGTCGTCCGACTTCCGCTCACGATGCCGTCAAGGAGGTGAAGATGTCCGAAAGACTGACCGCGAAAATCGACGCCTGGGCTAAAGCCCATGAAATGGCCCGATCCGACGCCATTTGCCGGCTGGTAGAGCTTGGCCTGAGCGCCAGGCCGGGGGCCGATTCCCCTGCCGGGCGAGCCAGTCCCCTTGACCTTGAGAGTCTAGCCGTCAAGCAGATCGGCCAATTGCTCGATCCACTCCTTCCCCAGGACGAACGCGAACGCCGTATCCGCCGGCTCACCGAAGGGCCGCCTGAATTCTTGGCCGAGCGCATCGACCTGCCCAAGCCTAGGAAATAGGCGCAAGCGTCGCTTTCGCTATCTGCGCGCTGTCGTGCTACGCCGCCGTGCGCGCCGCCACCGCTTCATAAATATCTTCCTCCTGCGCCGTGTGCATGCGCACGAGGGTTTCGATCGACTGGATCACACGCTGGGCGTCACGAAGCAGATAGCGGTCGAGTTTCTCGGTGGGCAGGTCCTCGACCAGGCGGGCGAGCAGGCGGGCAAGATGCAGTATCTCGCGGTGCGCCCGGCTCATCGCCGAAAGGCTGTGCGTCTCGCGCAAAATCCGGGCGAGCCGCGGATAGACGCTGCCCTCGTCGTCGCTTTCATGCGCGACGACCTGCTCCTGCACCAGCCGGTTGGCTTCCACGATCAGGGCTGTGCCATTTTCCGCATCGGCGTCGTCGAGCGCGTCAACGATTGACCGCAAGCGGTCGAGACCGCCCATCAACACCAAATGGTTACGATGCAGCTCACGGCCGTCCGCGACCGTGATGTGCGGGCCCGCATGGCCGTAACCGGGCGACAGGGCGCGCAAGGCATTGAGAATCACGGCCACATCGATCACCTCCTGGACGATCGCCGCCGGCACCGGCTCGAGCCAACCGACGATCGCGGCCAGCATCGCCAGCACCGAGAGGCCCATGCCTGCGATAATGCTCTGAATGGCGATACCCCGCGCGCGTTGCGCGATCACGATCGCCTCGCCGACGCGATCGAGGCGATCGGCCAGGATCACGACGTCGGCCGCTTCCGAAGAGGCGCTGGCACCGCGGGCGCCGAGCGCGATCCCGACATCGGCGGATGCCAGCGCCGGCGCATCATTGATGCCGTCGCCCACCATGATGGTCGGGTGTAGCCGCTGCTCGGCGCGGACGGCATCGACCTTGTCGGACGGCACCCGGTCGGCCAGCACGGCGTCAAGATCGAGCGCCTCGCCTATGGCGTGCGCGGTAGCGGCGCGGTCGCCGGTGACCATGACCATGCGGGCGATGCCGGCCTCGCGCAGCATCCGGATTGCGCGCGGCGTATCGGAGCGAAGCTCGTCGGCAAGCAGTAGCGCGCCGATGGGCCGTCCTTCGACCGCGACGAAGACGACCAACGCCGAACGCCAGGAGGCGCGGCGAATGGCCCGCGACGCCCATTCCGTGGCCCGCGCGGCGCCATAGATCATGTCGCGGGACCCTGCGGATATCCGGCGACCGTCAATCACCCCTTGCAATCCCGAGCCCATGGATTCCCGAACCTGCTCCGGCACTTTCAGGCGCAAGCCGCGCTCGATCCCCGCCTGAACGATGGCGCCCGCAAGCACATGGTGCGACGCCTGCTCGAGCGAGGCGCCGAGCATCAGAACCTCGTCGGCCGATTCTCCCGGCGCTGCTTCGATGGAAAGTAACCGCGCGCCGCCGACCGTCAGCGTTCCGGTCTTGTCGAACAGCACGGTATGGGCCCGCGCCAGGGCCTCCAGCGGACCGCCGCCCTTGACCAGAATGCCACGCCGTGCCGCCTGCGCGACGCCGGCGATGAAGGCAACCGGGGCTGCCAGAATCAACGGACATGGCGTCGCGGCCACCAGCACAGCGAGGCTGCGGATCAAATCGCCCGAAATCAGCCAGGCGATGAAAGCGAGCGCGAGCGTCACCGGCAGGAAGATCAGCGCGTAGCGATCGGCCAACCGCACGAACGGCGCCTTCGCGGTCTGGGCCGCCGTCACCATCCGCACGATGCCGGCATAGGTACTCTCGCCGGCTACCGCCGACACCGTCAGTTCGAAGGTCTCGCCCGCATTGAGCGAGCCGGACATGATCGCGGCGCCGCGCGCTTTCACCACTGGGATCGGTTCCCCGGTCAAAGCAGATTCATCGACAGTCGCCGCGTGCGAGGCGACCACGCCGTCGACGGGAATGATTTCGCCGCCCCGCACCAGGAGCCGATCGCCGACCGCGACGGCCAAAATCGGCACTTCCTCGATGCGGTCGTCGATACGGCGATGCGCCTCGCGCGGCGCGCGGTCGACCAGCGCGCGCAGGTCGTGCTCGGCGCGGGCAACCGCGATATCTTCAAGCACATTGCCGCCGGAATACATCAGCGCCACCACGGCGCCCGCGAGCGGCTGGCCAAGCGCCAGCGCCGCGCTCATCGAGACCAACGCGATGGCGTCGACACCGAGCCGGCCGGCGAGGAAATCCCGCAGCATCGAAACGGCAAGCCCCGCAACTACCGGCGCGGTAGCGAGTATCCAGAACAGGTCGGCAAGATCCCGCCTGTGAGCCGCTTGTGCTGCGATACCTGCCGCCAATCCGGCGAGCGCAATCGCGACGAGTGCCCACCGCAGGACGCGTTCAAATGACATCGGTACGTTTCCCTAGCCGCTTGTTCAGCTTGGCGGAAAATGCGCGAGCCGCCATTGAGGGAAATCAAGCGCCGCGGATGCCACAGCTCCCGGAGCTGGGCCGGCCTTACGCCGTGTTGCCGGCGTCGATGGTGAGGACCGTGCCGGTGATATTGCGGCCGCCGTCGCCCAAGAGGTATTCGACCATGCGCGCGACGTCGTCCGTCTCCGGCAGGCGGCGCAAGGCGCTGCGGCCGGCGATACGTTTGCGCTGATCTTCCGAAAGGCTATGCGTCAATTCGGTATCCACAAAGCCGGGGGCGACCGCGTTCACGGTGATGCCGAGCTTGCCGACCTCGCGCGCCAGCGACCGGGTAAAGCCGGCAGCGGCGGCCTTGGTCGCGCCATAGACCGACAAGCCGTTATAGCCGGTGGAAGCAATGATCGAGGACGTGTTGACGATGCGGCCGGCGCCGTCGGCCATCATATGCCGCACCATATATTTGGTGAGTACGACGGGCGAGAGCACGTTGAGGCGCAACAGCGCCTCAATCTCGCTATTGTGCATCGTCGCAAGCAGCCCCTCGGTGCCGATGCCGGCATTATTGACAAGGCCGTAGATCGCGCCGAACTCGTCGCGCAGACCCTTGACGAAGGCGGGAATGACGTCGATCTCGCTGAGATCGAACGCCCTGAAATGAAGGCCGCCCTTCCATCGCTCCACGACGGCGTGGATTGCTTCGCGCAGCTCGTCGCTCTCGCGCCGCGCGACCGCAATCACGTGATAGACGGATCCGGCCAATCTGCGCGCGATCGAAAGCCCAATGCCGCGGCTGCCTCCGATCACCAGAACATTATGCATCGGTCCGCGCCAGCTTTCCGGCCGCCGTGACATCCAGCGACTCGACGAATTTGATCGTGGCGAGCACCTTGTGCGGCGCCAGATGCGCCCGGCAATCGGCGAGGATCCTGCTCTTGATCTCCTCGCTCCGGGTAGCATCGCAGCCCTCGACCAGGATGACATCGGCGACCTGGCCTTCAGCCAGCTCTTGGCGGCCGATGGTTTGCCGCGCGGCCGCGTGCCGATGGACCGCTCCATTGTCGGGGGTTCAATGACGGGCGCGTTCATGGCCACAATCTTTAGTCGCCTCGGCCTGACCAAGGGTAAATCAGCAGAGTTGCCGTTAGAAACGAAAAACCCGCCCGCATGATTGCGGACGGGTTTATCAGAGGTTTCCGCTGAGAACGGAGAAGGTACGACCGCCAAATCTCCAGCCAAAAGAGCCGTCGAATTATTTCAACGACGCGTTGATGGACGAGAACATAGTATTGAGGTTGGAACCAAGACCGTTGACCACGGCGATGATCGCGAGGCTGATGCCCGCGGCGATCAGGCCATATTCGATCGCGGTGGCCGCCGACTCATCGGCGCAAAATCGCGCAAAAATATTTTTCATAATAGCTCCTGCCTTCAACCGCCCGATTCTTCGGGCTCGAGCGAATATGACGTTAACTAATTAAAATCGGACGAATTAGCGTAATGAACGATCAATTAAGGCAAGCTCGGCCGCCGCGCGCCTGCCTCGCATCGGGCCAAGCAGAGTTTTGATGGCAACCCGCAATCGCGCGCCGTGGATCGCTGGGCTTTAGGTCTAAACGCTAATTGGCGTGAACGACCAGCTTCTCTTCGGTGAAGAACTGCAGCGCGCCATAGCCTTCCATGTCGACCGCGTAACGAAAATTCCCGTCCGTGGTTGGAAAAACGGCGATCACGACGCCGTCTTCGTGGTCGTCTGCGGCCTTTTCAACCCTTTCGCCAATCGCAAATTTTGCCATTGCGAACTCCTTCTGGAATCTTTGGCGCAATTATCCGCATAAATTAGTTAACGCATCTTAAGCAAACGCACGGGCCGCGCCCGCGCCTGGCTCAGCGGCAGCCTTTTGAACTTGGAATCTTGCCAAGTGCCGATCGGCGGCTCGCCGAGCTCGGCGCCGTTCCGATTGCCGGCAATGCCGGCCGGTTCGATGCGATGCTTGCCCTCGAAAACCGTGCGCCGGCGCAAGCTCATGGAAATATCTGGACAAAAATAAAGAGTTGGGGGCCGACCTTTTTCGGATGGCCTGCATGGTGAGGCCGCGCTATCTTGCTTGATCCTTGTCAACGAGCCGCCGGATTGGCCTGATATTGAGATCAAATGATCAGACACCGAGCTCCATGGGATAGCCGCTCCACCCTCTCTAGGTCGGCGCACATTCTTGAACGGACAGGACTGGCACTCACCGGGGCATCGTGCGGGTTGTTCGTCGCCGCGTATGTCGGGAGAGCGGACATCGACCTTATCGGTTCGGCAGCGGCGGTGTTCGCCATGATGCTTTACGGGGCCGCCGGCTTCTATCTCGGAATCGATCTGCCGCCGACCCCGCCAGATCACCGCATGCACCTGCCGCTGCGCCCCGGGCTCGGCACCGGGGCGGATGCCGTGGAACTGCTCAGTGCAGCCGGCACCTTCCTTGCCGCGGTGGCGGCGGTCGTGTCCGTCTCCAGCATCGTTCTGGACGAAACCGCCCATGCCAGCACCGCGGTTCTGATCTGGCTGAGCTGGTCGGCCGGCGCCACCATGCAGATCGCCGCCGGTATCGTCGCGCGATTGAAGGCGGAGTCTTCTGCCAAGCTATAGCGTCGCCGACGTCGAACGGAGCCAGCCTTGCACGGACCCGCCGGGCAGATGGGCGGTTGACCTTGATCAAACCGCGGGGGCTTTTCCCGACTAACTTGGTTCAACTTGCTCGATAGGCTCGGAGGCCTTGATGCGTGCGCTCTCTGTCACACTGGCGCTGCTTGGGGCCAGTACCGCGGCCTTGGCGCAAGACATCGAAAACGGCCGGCGGCTGTCGGAGCGCTGGTGCGTGGAGTGCCACAACATTGAAACAGCTTCGGCCAAACCCGGCAGGGTCATCTCCTTTGCCTCCATCGCCAACCGGCCAGACGTCAGCCCGGACATGATCGCCGCCTTCCTGCTGCTGCCGCACGCCGCGATGCCGAACCCGCCGCTGAGCCGAAAAGACGCCCAGGACATTACGGCGTTCATCATGAAAATGAAGAAGTAGCGGCCGCGCAATTCAGCGCGACGTTTGCGGGCGGCGGATCGGTTTGAGGTGGATCAAACCACGCCCGCGTTCTTGGCATTTAATGGGCATGCGACCGCAACCGCGGGCGCCATCCAAACAGGCGTAGAGAGCGGCCATGCTGAAAAATCTCCTCGTCCAAATTCCCTCCGAACGTCCGGTCCGTCCGGTCGTCGATGCTGCGATCTCCCTAGCGGCGAGTTCGAAGGCGCATCTCGACGCGGTCTCGATCGGTTTTGAAAGCACAAATATCGGTCTTGCGGTCGATGGCGCCGCCGCGGTGGCAGCCGTATTCGATCTCGAACGCGAACGCGCGTTGGCACGCGCCAATGCCGCACTCGCCGTGTTCGAGGCCGAAGCGCGCAACGCCGGCATCGCGTACGCCTGTCAAGCGCTGGCCGCCGTTCCCGTCGATGCCTTCGCAACTCTGGGCGCCATGGCGCGGCTATATGATCTGAGCATCGTCCAGCAGCCCGATCCCGACTACGCCACTTCCGACAACATGGCGCCGGCCGAAATACTTTTTCAGGCCGGCGGGCCGGTGCTGTTCATTCCCTATACCCACAAGGGAGGGTTCAAGCCGCGGCATATCGGTATCGCCTGGGACGGCGGCCGGCTGGCGGCGCGCGCCCTTCGCGACGCGGCGTCGTTTTTGCGCCACGCGCAATCCATCACCATTATCAGCGTCAACGAGGCGCAGAAGCCGGGCGAAGCCTCTGCAGCCGCTTTGGTAGAGCACCTGGCAAGGCGCGGGCTTAAGGCGCGGATTGAGAGCATGGGCGCCGATCACGCCAATATTCAGCCGTCCATCCTGTCGATTGCGGCCGATACCGGAATCGATCTCATCGTCATGGGCGGCTACGGGCATTCGCGGCTGCAGGAGCGGGTTCTTGGCGGCGTGACGCGTGGAATGCTTCAATCCATGACCGTGCCGACGCTGATGTCGCATTGATCGCATAGATGGCGGCACGCTGGCTTCGGGACGCATGCCACCATCGACGAAGTTTATTTAAAAGACGGCTCTTTCCAGATGATCGAGCATGTAGGCCCAGCCGATGCCGTGACCCTCGCGTAGATCGGCGGTCGGCAATTTCTCGTGGGTCAAGGTGAGTTCGGTCGCATTTTCGATCGGCATGAGTTCGACCGTAACCAGCGTATCCGCCTGGCCGGTCGGCGGGCCGGACCACGTGAAGACGAGCTTGCGGGGCGGATCGATCGCGACATAGGCCCCTTCGATCTCGCACCCCGACTGGTCCGAGCGCATTTCGAGCTTGAACCGTCCTCCGACGCGCAGCTCCGCCCGGGCGACACAGCGCACCTCGCCGGGATAGGGGCTCAGCCAGCGAGCCATGAGTTGCGGCTGGGTCCAGAGATCGAACACGCGCTGCGGGGACGCCTTGATGATGCGCGTGAGGCGGATAGAAGGAACACTGTTCAGCGTCATCGCTTGCGCTCTTCCTTTTCCAATTGCTGCACCAACCGCTCCATCGCATCCAGCCGCTGGTTCCAGAATCTGCGAACCACCACGATCCATGTTTCGACATCGTCGAGGGAGCGCGGATTGATCGACAGGAAGTGGTCGCGGCCGGATTTGCGCCGTCGCACCAGCCCGCTCGTCTCGAGCACCCGAATATGTTTGGACACGGCGTTCAGCGACATCGCGAACGGCTTGGCCAATTCCGTCACGCGCGCTTCGCCATGGCCCAGGCTCTCAATGATGGCGCGGCGTGTAGGGTCGGCAAGCGCGGCGAAAACCGCATCAAGGTGTGCCGAACGTTGGTTCTGTGAGACCCCTTTGCCGATGTTGGCGATCATGTGAACCGGTCAACTCCCTCTAGGAAGGTTCCGAACTTTCAATATTCAACCATTAGGTTGACAATGTATCAATGCCGTGAATAATTCAACCTGTAACTTGAACTTTTCACCACAGGCATCAGGCCCCCCTGCGCTGACTTTCTCAACGTTCGTCAATCGTCAGAACTGAAAGGACATGGCAATGACCACATTGCACCATCTGGTTCCGATCAAAGCCTCTCCCGAAAAGGTCTATGCGGCGCTCGCCACGCAGGCTGGCAATCGAGGCTGGTGGACCGCTGACTCGATGGTGGAGCAGAGGGTCGGCGGGAAGGCCGAATTCGGCTTCGACAAGCGCGGCGTGGTCTTTCGCATGACGGTCGACAAGCTTGAGCCCAACCGGGAAGTCGTGATGTCCTGTCATGGCGATGCAGCGGAGTGGAACGGCACAACGCTGGAATGGAAGATCGATCCGACGCCGGACGGCGCTCTGCTCAGATTTACCCATCGGGGATGGCGGGACGCCACGGATTATTGCATCGGCTGCAACTCGATGTGGGGCAATCTGATGTTTCGGCTCAAGACCTTTGTCGAGACGGGCAAGCCCAATCCGCAATGGGTCGAATAAGGCGCCGCCATAGGTCGCCGACCGGATTTGCCTACCGACAGCTTCTCAACGAACGCTGCTCTAGCCGAGCAGTACGTCTTTCAAGGCACGACGTGGACTTGGCGGCGCGTTGTCCAACGGCATCCCGGCGCGGAAGGCGAATGTCGCTTGCCAGTCCGGCGAACTCGTCAGCGCCTCGACTCGTCTTGCCCAATCGGTGCCGGTTCCTCGCTGTTTTTCGCGATCGATCATTTCGATCGGCTGGTTGAGGGGCTGCATCGCCACTCCGTTGACGGTCGCGTTAAGGTGAAGCCGCTGCCAGGTGCGTCCGGCCGCGATCGCCATCCCCCGGTCGTAGCGGTCACGCACGGCTATAAAGCCGGTTCGCGGCGCACTCGGCACCTGCCGGTCGCGCGTCTGGGACAGCCAGCCCTGATGACTCGCTTCCGTCGAAACCGGAAACGTCTTGGCAAGTAACAGCGTCAAGGACGACAGCCCAGCCGCATCCAGCGTCGGGCCGTCGCGGTGCGCTTCTATCTCGTCCCTCGAAGTCCGAAACCAGTGATCGCTATCGGCGATCATCTGCGCATCGGCGATAATGGCTTGGGTTGCGTCTACTACGGCCGCATCGAACAACGCGCGCTGTGGCCCGTCGGCAAATAGAAACAAGCGGACGTCGTCATTGATGTTCGCGTGCGATGCGAACTCAGCCCAGGCGGTGGGAAGTCGCTTGGCGCGGTCATACGGATAGCGGTTGGTGTGGCGTTTGGGGATTGCGCCGTAGAGCGCATCTGGCGCGATGGGTTGCGCGATCCTGGTCAGATGCAATGTGGCTGCGTGCAGTGCGGAGCGCCGGTCGGTTATCGCCGTCAGCGTGCCGGGCACGGTTTCCAATTCCACGGCATAGCCGTTCTGACCCGCCGCCAGCACTGCGTTCTCGATGGCGCAGCCGAGGCCGAGATGCATTTCGCGCAGGAACGCGTCCATCGCGCCCAGATTGCGTGAAGCGTCAGCGAAGATTTCGATTGCGCTGTCACTGACCTGGAACAGCCAGGGCTGCGTATCGTGGGGGTTGGCGGCGAGGACGGCGGCTGCGACAAGTGCCAGCGGCGTACCTCGCAGCGAGGGCGTATTCCACAATTGCCAGGGTGAGTAGGCATCGCCGTCCGGCAAGGACGCAGTCGCGCCCATCGCGCGAACCCTGCCGCCGCCGACGGTGCGAATAATCGCTCCCCCGCTCCACGCTAGCATCGCGCGGCGATCCAGAGATTGGTCCATCGCCATATTTTCCCTCCATTGGTCACCGAATGGTGACATCTCGCCAAAAAAAGTCATTGAACGGCAAATACGGCATCTACGATCGCATCGACGCCGCTCAGCAAGCGCTCCCAATCGGCATCGCTTTTGATCGGCACGCCGCTCATCACACGGATCTTGCGCGCCCGTGTCGCCAGATAGTTGATGGCAACGCTAAGCAGCAACGAAATAACCCCGATGTCGACCGCAAGAGGAAGCTTGTAGTGCGATGCGATCCAGGCGTTGAGTTCAAGCGCGCGCCGCTCGCGAACGGCTTCGAGGGCGATCACCAGAGGCGTTCTGTCCACGAGTTCGGCTGCGAGCACCGCCAAGGTCACCGGCCTGGCGCGTAGCGCGGCTGCGTGCCGCCGCAGTAACAATTTGACGGTGTCGCCAAGCGAGAACCGTTTCGGGTCGATCCCCGACCGCATCTCGTCCAGCGTCCACCAGAAGTCGCTCTGCGCGGCAAAGGCACGATAGACGCCGTCCAGGTCGCCGAAATAGCGATAGATCAGGACCTTGTCGAAACCTGCCTCGCGCGCCAGCGCGTTGACGCCCATCGCCGATAGCCCGTCCCGCAAGATGATCCGTCCGACGGCGGAGACAATCCGTGCGCGGGTTTCGTCGGCGTCTCTCGGGACAGACTTTCTTGCGGTATAAGTCACCATATGGTGACATATAGAGCGAAGCAGTGAACCGGTCAAGGGGGAAGTGGAAAACGCATCGTGGGCTGCGTGGCCGCGTCCAGGATGGCAAGCCCGGCGGTAGCCTATCGCCGGGATAGGATTTGAACCTATGACCTTCAGAATGCGAGCCCGGCGTTGGTTGCTACAAGCCGCCATGCTCCACGACAAGAAACACGATACCGAACGCCGTCATGCCGAACGTCGCCGCCTGGGCGCCGCTCAATCTGTCCTGGTATGTATCAAAGTCCGATGTCACCCAATCGCGGAATGACTGCTGCGGCTTGTTGTCCGCGTTCGCTTCATCGGTGCCCTTTGCAGGATCGCCATGCCCAACGAGCGACAGGATGAATGTCAGCGCCACGACGGCAAAGAAGAAACTGCTGACGATGAAGAGCAAATAATCGGTCGGGCCGGCGGCGGCAAAGCTCCAGATCCCCAACACGAACCATGCCACAAGACCGGCAAGCACGGCAGGGACCCACGGGTGCAGCCAGCTCGTTCCCGGCCGCGGAGCGCAGTCAACTTTCTGGTTGACGGCTGTATTCATGGCACAATCCATTATCGGGCGAAGTTCGCTTTAAACGTCAACGCTTCAGTGGCATCGAGCTTCGGCGCGCTTGAATGTCGCAGGGCAGATTGTGATGTCTACTATTACCGATCGTCGCGTCTCGTCTTTACTGCAATACCAAATTCGTAGACCAGCCGTCCGCCTAACCAGCCGCCGACACCCATGAGAACAAATCCCGCACCGGCACAGGCGCCTGCCGCAAGCTGCGCGCTTGAGCGTTCCAATCCGGTCGATATCGACAGCAACAACGCAAGCAGGAAACAGAGCCAGACGGTCGCCATAACCATCATATGCTGGGTGGCCACCCGCATCGCCTCACTGCTCATATCAATGAAGCGAAGTTCCAAGAGGCCGGCGACCATTGCGAGCATCGCCGCAATCAACCCGGCGCCATTGGCGAACTTGGCAATCAAGACGATCGATTCACTTGCCCCTGCCGCGGCCAATCCATAGGCCACGGCAGCCACAGCCCAGAAGACGATCGGGAAGTGGATCAGCATCGGATGGATCGGATGTCCAAAAATCCGCATCGGATCGCCGCGCCCGCTCGCGTCAAAACGCGTGGAAGACGACGCCAAGCAGCGTCAGGAATCCAATGACGGCGACGCCGGCGTGGACAAATACGATCGGTTGTGGCGCAACCTGGCCACGCAGATGGATGGAAGCCAGATAGAATCCACCGAGCGCAGCAATGGCCAGAATGATCAGCGCAGCCAGCGCCGCATGCGAAATGCCGGTCGTCAGCGCTGCGTAAATGAGAAGAAGCAAGCCGATGGCGCCGAGGCCGGCGTGCAACAGCGACAGCGGCCAGGGCGCGAGTCGTCCCCGCAGCACGGATGAGGCGAGCACGAGGCCTCCCAGCGCACCAATGGCAAAAATGACGAGGGCATAGCCGAGCATTGCGATTCTCCCTGTTTGATCGAAAACACACGCGATAGATGCAGCGGACGGCCAAAGGTTCCCGGCGGGGTGCGTCGCGCGCGAAATTGGGTCCCCGTCGCCTTAGGAACCCTATGACCGCCGGCGCCCCCTTTGAGGAAGCCGAGAGAGTCTGCTACCGCCTCGCTGCTCCAGTTCGCGCAGTCACAATCCAGACGGAAGCCAGGAGCTGCACGTAGGAGGGGTCACCCAAGGCAGCCAGGGCCTGACGCAATCGGGGTTCGGCCGTTGCGCGCAGCGCGGGGTTCTCGCGAACGATTTTTCCAAGCGGGCCAACTTTCAGAAGCACCCCAGTCATCGCATCGAGATCGCCGCTCGACACGCTTTCATCATGCGATCGGATGTCGATTTCGTCGAACCCAGCCGCCTCGAGTGTGCGGCAAATGTATTCGGGGTCGGCGAAGCTGAAAGGACGCTCATCGAAGGTCGACGGGAATCCTGCCGCGGAAAGCGGCAGGCGATCCAGCTCGTTCTCGTGAAGTGAACGCCAGCAACAAAACGCCAGCGCACCGGAGGGTTTGAGGATTCTGCGGAAGTTGGCGAAAGCCGCGACCGGATCGTTGAAGGTCATCACACCGAACCGGGAGAACACGGCATCCGCACTCTCAGACGGCCAATCCAGGTACTGAGCATCTGCCTGGATCAATCTCACCTGGCTGAGCGGCGCGGTTCTCCGTTTGGCGATTTCCAGCAGCAACGGGGCCACGTCCACCCCTACCACGTTCCCTTCAGCTCCGACCCGCTCGGCGAGTTGGAGAAGGGTCTGTCCAGCCCCGCACCCGATATCGAGAACTATGCCTCCCGAACCCAGCCCCAATGCTTCGATGGCCCTCAGCCCCAATGGAGAAAGCTGAAGGTCAATCAGCGCATACGCCTCCGCCCACGCCTTTGCGTGGAGGAGTTCCGGAGACGATATGTTCGCGGAACCTTGGTCAGGCATTGGAGGTCCATAGCAGGCGCTTCAAACCGACCCAAAAGAAAAGCCGTCCCAACGGGGACGGCTTTTCGATTGCATCGCAGAGAATGCGTCGTTTGGTTGCGGGGATAGGATTTGAACCTATGACCTTCAGGTTATGAGCCTGACGAGCTACCGGGCTGCTCCACCCCGCGATAAACCTTTGCGTGCCTTACCGAAAAGCTCCTACCGAAACGGCTCCATCAACGCCCTGGGGCGCCGTTTCCGTCCGGAGGCTTCCTGAGAAGGCAAACCCCTTGGCAAATGCCGTCAGGGCGCGGGGGGTATGTATCAACGCGCGCCCGCTTTGGAAAGGGCCGCGGGGCGGGTTTTGAGGATTTTATGACGGTCAAAATGACGGCCCAACCCTTCATTTTGCGGGATGGGCCGACCGCCAAAGTACACTTGCCAGAAGTTGCACAAAGGCCCAGGCTTCAAGCCAAAAGCCGAGCAAAAGGCCAAGCAAAAGCGGGAGGAAGTCAGATGGAAAGCGTTGATTTCATCGTGGTGGGCGGCGGCTCCGGGGGCTGTGCGGTGGCAAGCCGCCTGTCCGAGGATCCCGCCACGTCAGTGGCGCTGCTGGAAGCCGGCGGCAAGGACGACAATTGGGTGGTCACGACGCCGGGCGCGATGATCCTGATGATCGCCGGCAAGACCAACAATTGGGCGTTCGACACGGTGCCGCAAGCAGGCCTCAACGGCCGCATCGGTTATCAGCCGCGCGGCAAGGGGCTCGGCGGCTCTTCCGCGATCAACGCCATGGTCTATATCCGCGGCCATCGACGCGACTACGATCAGTGGGCCTCGCTCGGCAACACCGGCTGGTCGTATAGCGACGTGCTGCCCTATTTCAAACGCTCGGAAGACAATTCCGAACTCGACGGCGAGTATCACGGCAAGGGCGGTCCGCTGCATGTCACGGGCTCGCGAAGCGACAATCCGGTCCGCGAGATCTATCTGCAGGCCGCGCGCGAGGCCCAATTCCGCATCCGCGACGATTTCAACGCCGAGGAGCAGGAAGGTCTCGGCCCCTACCAGATCACGCAGAAGAACGGCGAGCGCTGGAGTGCCGCGCGCGGCTACATTCACCCCTTCATGGCCACGCGCGCGAACTTGCGTGTCGAGACCGACGCGCCCGCCACGCGCATCCTGTTCGAGGGCAAGCGCGCGGTCGGCGTGGAATACCGGCAGGGCAAGCAGATCAGGCAAATTCGCGCCCGCCGCGAGGTGATCCTTTCCTCCGGCGCCTTCCAGAGCCCGCAACTACTCATGCTCTCAGGGGTCGGCGACAGCGCCGCGCTCGCCAAGCACGGCATCGCAACCACCCATCATTTGCCTGGTATGGGAAAAAACCTGCAGGACCACCCGGACTTCGTCTTCGGCTTTACCTCGGACGCGCCGCATTTCGCCGGCCTGTCGTTCGGTGGCATCGCGCGGATCTTCAAGGGTATCGCCCAATACCGGCGCGAGCGGCGCGGCCCGATGACGTCGAACGTCGCCGAATGCGGCGGCTTCCTCAAGACCCGGCCCGATCTCGACGTGCCCGACATCCAGCTGCATTTCTGCATGGCGATGGTCGCCGATCATGGCCGCAAGCTGCGCTGGGGTACCGGCTTCTCGTGTCACGTCTGCGTGCTGCGCCCGAAAAGCCGTGGCAGCGTCTGGCTGCAAAGCGCCGATCCGCATTCTCCGCCTGCGATCGATCCGAACTTTTTCGGCGAGGAATCCGACCTCGACACCATGGTCGCGGGCTTCAAGACCACAAAACGTTTGCTCGACGCGCCCGCGCTCAAGGCGCTGCAAAGCTCCGACGTGTTCACGGAAGGCGTCGAGACCGACGATCAGATTCGCAAGGTGCTGCGCCAAAACGTCGACACCGTCTATCACCCGGTCGGCACCTGCAAGATGGGCGTCAACGATTCCACCGCCGTGGTCGATCCCAAGCTCAGGGTCTACGGACTCGAGGGGCTGCGCGTGGTCGATGCCTCGATCATGCCGACCCTGATCGGCGGCAACACCAACGCACCGACCATCATGATCGGGGAGAAGGCCGCCGACATGATCAAGGCCGAGTTGCGGGCGCATTGATGGGGCATCGACGGCGCATTGCCGTCATTGCGGGGAGCGTAGCGACGAAGCAATCCATTCTTTGTTTTACGTGCCGATGAATTGCTTCGCTTTGCTCGCAATGACGTGGAAAGATTCGGCTCGACCTCACGTCAGCAAAAACCCGCCATCCACGGTGACAACGCTGCCAGTCATGTAGCGCGAGGCGCTGGAGGCAAGCAGCATGATGGCGCCGTCGAGATCGGATTCTGTGCCGACCCGGCGTTGCGGAATCCGCTTTGTCAGCTTCTCGCCGCCCGGCGTCGACCAGAAATCGTGATTGATTTCGGTATCGATGTAACCCGGCGCCAGCGCGTTGACGCGGATGCGGTTGCCTGCAAGCTCCAGCGCCATCGCCTTGGTCGCCTGGATGATGCCCGCCTTGGAGACGGTATACGGCGAGAGAAATTTCATCACGGAAAAGCCGAGCACGGAGGCAATATTGACGATATTGCCCTCCTGCTTGCGCGCGATCATCCGCCGCGCCATTTCGGTGGCGGCGAAATAGGCGCCCTTGAGGTTGGCGTTGATGACGGAATCCCAGTCTGCTTCGGTCTGATCGACCGCGAGTTTCTCGATTGCGATCCCGGCATTGTTGATGAGCACGCTGACGTGGCCAAGTGCCGCCTCGGCGGCATCGATGGCCTTGCCGATCGAGGCCGTATCGGTCACGTCCATTTGCACGGCAACCGCGCGTCCGCCCTTGGCGCGTATCTCGTCCTCCAGACTTTTCAGCCTTGCGGTCTGGCGCGCGGCAAGTGCGACCGCAGCCCCATGCGCGGACAGAACGCGCGCAAATTGACGGCCGAGCCCCTGCGAGGCGCCGGTAACCAGAATGATTTCTTTACTGACGTCGAATAGGCCGGCCATGGGCTTAACTCCACCGAATGCGCGGATCGCATTGATACAGACGATTTTAGGGATCGCAAACCCGTTTCGTTGACGAAGTCACGTTAGGTGAGAAAACTCGCAGAGATAGAATGTTCGCGCATGAACCCTTTTGACGTCGTCGTTTTTGTTGTCTTGATTTCCGCCGCCGTCTCCGGTTTCAAAGCCGGATTGCTGCGCAGCGCGGTGACGATCCTCGCCTATCTGATCGCGTTGCCGACGGCGGTCTTCTTGATGTCGCTGGCCTCGGCGAATGCCGGCGGCACGCAAGGTTCGCCGCTGGCCCAGAGCTCGCCGATGCTCTTTGGGGTTTTTCTGATCACCGGCATCGTGCTCGCAAAATTCATGCGAATGGCGCTCGAGGACGTAATCGGGCCGGACGCCGGGATCGCCGATCGGTTCGCGGGCGCGGGCCTCGCCATCGTGCGCACCGGCCTCGTCGCCATTACTTTCGTCTTGAGCGTCGATCAACTCTCGTCCTCCGGCCGCCAGCCCGGATTTCTCGCCGGTTCGCAGCTACGGCCGCTCTTGTCGGCGGCTGGACAAAAGGGTTTGAATTCCTTGCCCCCCGATGTCGTGGCCTATCTCGACCGCCTGAAACAAGCCCGGCGGATTTGAAGCCGACCCGCTGATATGCATTTCGGCGGTACCCGGTCCCTTATCAGACCAGCCCGGGTTGGCTAAAGTGACCCAACCGGGTTACAAAAAATCATCCGAACCGACGGGGAGTGAGACAGTGGATCTTGGGATCAAAGGCCGCCGCGCCATCGTGTGCGCATCCAGCAAGGGCTTGGGACGCGCCTGCGCCATGGCGCTCGCCGCCGAGGGCGTGCATGTCACGGTGACCGCGCGCGGCGCGGAGGCGCTGGCAAAGACGGCATCCGAAATACGCAAACTCCATCCCGGCGTGACGGTGACGGAAGTACCAAGCGATATCACTACGCCTGCCGGGCGCGAAGCCGTGCTGAAGGCCTGTCCCGATCCGGATATCCTGATCAACAACGCCGGCGGACCGCCGCCCGGCGATTTCCGCAACTGGACGCGTGACGACTGGATCAAGGCGATCGACGCCAACATGCTGACCCCGATCGAACTGATCAAAGCAACCGTCGACGGCATGATGGCGCGCAAGTTCGGCCGCATCGTCAATATCACTTCGGCCGCGGTGAAGGCGCCGATCGAGGTCTTGGGATTGTCCAACGGCGCGCGTGCCGGCCTCACCGGATTTATCGCGGGCATTTCGCGCAAGACTGTGATCAACAACGTCACCATCAACGGCCTGCTGCCGGGTCCGTTCAACACCGACCGACTGCGCAGCGCGGTCGCCAAGGCGGAAGCTGAGAAACGCGGCATCACCGTGGACGAAATGCTGGCAGAGCGCGCCAAACTCAATCCCGCCGGGCGTTTTGGCGAGCCCGAAGAATTCGGCCTTGCTTGCGCGTTTCTGTGCGGCGCCAAGGCGGGTTTCATCACCGGACAAAACATCCTGCTCGACGGCGGCGCATTCCCCGGTACGCTTTAGTTGACAACCAAGGCCAGCGGCGACCGATCTGTGCAGCGCCGGCCTGGTCGCGAGGGAACGCCGCATGCGCTGGAATGTGGGCAAGGTCAGAATCACCAAAATCGTCGAGCTGGAGACGACAGGCAGCACGCGATTCATCCTGCCCTTGGCCACCAATGAAGAAATCCGGAAATTGCCGTGGCTCATTCCCCGTTTCGCGACCGAGGAAGGCCGGCTGAAAATGTCGATTCACTCGCTGGTGGTCGAGACGCCCTCGCGCCGGATCGTGGTCGACACCGGGCTTGGCAACGACAAGCAAGGCCGCAATGTGCCGACCTGGAATAACCGGAATACGCCGTTCCTCCAAACCATGACCGGGGCGGGCTTCCCGCCCGACAGCATCGACACCGTGCTTTGCACGCATCTCCATGTCGATCACGTCGGCTGGAACACACGGCTCGAAGACGGCCGATGGGTGCCAACCTTCGAAAAGGCGCGCTATTTGTTCGGCAAAACCGAGTACGAATATTGGCGCGACCACAGCGTCGAGCATGGCACAATGCCTATTTTTCACGACTCCGTGAAACCGGCGATCGATGCCGGCAGAGCCGACCTCGTCGAAAGCGACGCCAGGATTTGCGATGAAATCACGCTGATCCCGACCCCCGGTCACAGTCCCGGGCACATGAGCCTTCACATCCAATCCGCCGGCGAAGAGGGCCTGCTCACCGGCGACGTCGCCCACCATCCGTCCCAGATGGCACATCTCGACTGGTCCTCGACGGCCGATTCCGATCCCGTGCAGTCGGCGACGACCCGCCGCGATCTGTTCTCTCGCTTTGCCGATCGGCCGGTCCTTGTGATCGGCGGACATTTCGATGCCGGCCACATCAAGCGCGACGGCGAGGCCTTCAAATTCGTCGTTTAGCGCAAGCCGGGGCCGATTTGCCGCCGATCGCCCGCCGTCGCGGCTGCCCGGGATAGGAGGGGCAGCAATGCGCAAGTGGTCCGGTTCTAAAGCCAGCCGGCAGTTGAATTTCACCGCGCGCTGTTCCATGAAGCATTTCAAGCAATAAAACCACCCTAGGGAGTGCTGAGAAATGAAGCTTGTTCGTTACGGGGAAGTCGGCAAGGAGAAGCCTGGCCTGATCGATAAATCGGGCCAATTGCGCGACCTTTCGGCATACGTCCGGGACTTCGCCGGAGATGCCTTTTCGCCGGCCTCGCTGGCCACGATCGCCGCCCTCGATTCCGCCAAGCTTCCCGCCGTCAGCGGCAAACCGCGGATCGGCTCGCCGGTCGGCGGCCTGCCCAAATTCATCGCCATCGGGCTCAATTACTCCGACCATGCCGCGGAGGTCGGAATGCAGCTTCCGACCGAACCGATCGTCTTCATGAAGGCCAATAACAGCCTGTGCGGGCCGAACGACCCGGTCGAGAAGCCGCGCGGCTCGACCAAGCTCGATTGGGAAGTCGAGCTTGCGATCATCATCGGCACGCGCGCCAAATATGTCTCCGAGGCCGACGCGCTCAATTACGTAGCCGGCTACAGCATCTGCAACGACGTGTCTGAACGCTTCTTTCAGATTGAACGGCTCGGTCAGTGGACCAAGGGAAAATCGCACGACACGTTTGGCCCGCTCGGCCCCTGGCTCGTGACCAAGGACGAGATCGCCGACGTGCAGAAGCTGCCGATGTGGGCCGACGTCAACGGCAAGCGCTGCCAGACCGGATCGACCGCGACCATGATCTTCGGTGTGAAGAAGATCGTTTCCTACCTCTCGGAACTTATGACCCTGATGCCCGGCGACGTCATCGCGACGGGCACGCCGCCCGGGGTCGGCATGGGCATGAAGCCGCCGAAGTTCCTCAATGTCGGCGACGTCGTCACGCTCGGCATCGAGGGATTGGGCGAACAGCGGCAGGAAATCATCGCGGCATGAGAAGCCGCGCTGTCATTGCGAGCGAAGCGAAGCAATCCACTTCACGACCATGGATTGCTTCGCTTCGCTCGCAATGACGGATAGTTTCGCACGAGTTTGCAAAAGGACATTCGAATGAAACTCACATTCTCTCCGGCCTCGCCATTCGCCCGCAAGGTGCGCATCGCCGCGATCGAGCTCGGCCTGATCGACAAAATCGAATTCGTGCCGGCCACCGTGGTGCCGGGTCAGGCCAACGACGAGTACAAGCGGATCAATCCGCTGAAGAAGCTGCCGGCGCTGATCCTCGACAATGGCGACGTCATCATCGATTCCTACGTCATCGTCGAATATCTCGACGAGCTTGCCGGTGGCGGAAAACTGATCCCGGCGTCGGGGCCCAACAGGTGGAAGGTCAAGAGCGATCATTCGCTATTGCAGGGCATGCTCGATTCCATGCTGCTTTGCCGCTACGAGAAAATGGTGCGGCCGCAAGGGTTGCAGTGGCAGGCATGGTCGGACGACCACTGGAACCGGGCCTGGAGCGGCATGGCGCGGTTCGACAAACAGACAGACGTATTGTCGCGTCCCCTCGACATCGTGCAGATCGCCCTCACTTGCGTGCTCGGCTATGCCGATTTCCGTTTTTCCGATTGCGGATGGCGCAAGGCCTATCCCGCTCTCGACGCGTTCAATGAGCGGATGCTGAGCCGGCCTTCGGTCAAGATTTCCGTTCCGCCCCCGGCCTGAGATGCGCTGATCATGGGACACCAGCTTTCGGTCGGCGACCTCACCATTCATCGCATCATCGAGCAGGAAACCACTTTCCTGCCCGCGCTGGATCTATTCCCGGCGCTGACGCCGGAACTGCTCGCCGAGAACAGGTCGTGGATGCAAGCGGCCGGCGCGCTCGATGCCAATGACGTGCTGATCCTGTGCTTTCAGTCCTATATCGTCAAAACGCCGCATCACACCATCCTGGTCGATAGCTGCATCGGCAACGACAAGCCGCGGCCGCTGCGTCCGAAATGGAATATGAAAACCGACGACACCTATATGCGCGCGCTCGCGGCTGCCGGGCTTTCGGTCAAGGACATCGATTTCGTGATGTGCACGCATTTGCATGTCGACCACGTCGGATGGAACACGCGGCTGGAAGATGGCCGCTGGGTGCCGACCTTTCCGAACGCGCGCTACATCTTCGGCAAGACCGAATTCGACTACTGGACCGAGCAGCACGCGAAAACCCCGGTGCCGCCTTTCGGCGACAGCGTGTTGCCGGTTGTCGAAGCCAAGCGGGCCGAGATCGTGCGCAACGACTACGAGATCGGCGATCACGTCCGCATCCTGCCGACGCCGGGTCACACCCCCGGACATGTCGCGTTCACCTTTGGCCGCGGCAGGGATGACGCCGTCTTTAGCGGCGATCTGATGCATTCGCCGCTGCAGACGCGTCATCCCGAGCTTTCGGCAAAATTCGACGTCGATCAGGCGCAGGCGGCAGCGACGCGCCGCAATTTCCTGGAACGCTATTGCGACACCGACACGCTATGCTGCGCCGCGCATTTTCCTTCCCCGTCGGTCAGCAATATCCGCCGCCTCGGCAACGGATTCTCCTGCGAAGCGGTCGGAGCGGACTAAGCCTAGATCCGTTTGGGATCTGCATTGGTGGCGTCGACGACGATCAGCTCCCTCTCCCGGAGGGAGAGGGTTGGGGTGAGGGGTTAAGGTCTATCGTTAGACCGAAACCCCTCACCCGGCGCTGCGCGCCGACCTCTCCCCCTGGGAGAGGTGGAACGTCGCATGCGGCCCGATTGAGTACAGCTCAGTCGAACAGGCTCGGCGTGTGATTGACCGCCGCGCCTTCGATCGCGAGCATCTTCAGCTTGGTGGCAACCCCGCCATTGGCTGAAAATCCGCCGGGCTTGCCGCCGGCGGCAAGCACGCGGTGACACGGCACCACGATTGGACAGGGATTGCGCCCGAGCGCCTGCCCGACGTCGCGCGACAGCTCCACGCCGCCGAGCCGCTTGGCAATGTCGCCATAGGTCATGGTCTCGCCCGGCGGAATGGTGCGGGCGATATCGTAGACGCCGCGGTGGAATTCCGGAACGCCATCGAGGTCGAGCGGCACGTCCCTGAGGTCGTTTGGCTTGCCTTCGAGTAGTTCGACGATCCCCTCGATCGCGTGTTGCACTTCGGCCGGCGGCGGCGCTTGCGCGATCTCGCCGTGGCGCTGCCGAATCCGGGCGCGGGTCTTTTCCTCACTCCCCATCGGTAGCTGCACCCCGTTGATGCCGCGAGGACCCCACTCGATCCCGCAGATGCCGATCGGGGTGTCGAACAGGGTAAAATACTGGTCTGTCATGGCCGGCTCCAATTGGCTCGCGTCCCATATCTTTGCTCTGGAAACGGAATCTAGACTTGGAAATTGTTGCGATCCACCCGGATTCCGATCGAATTTGCGGGCTTCAACAGCATGGCTGACCTCACGTCCCTGACGGCCCACGGCTTGGTAAACCCCTCATCGGGGTGCTATCCTTCCACCAACAACGATATGGGCTTCGCCCTTTGGAATACGAGGAGGAACCGCCATGAAACTGACCCAGCAGCAGATCGACGACTTCAACCGGGAAGGCTGGCTGTTTCTGCCCGAACTCTTCAGCCAGGAAGAGGTCGCACTCCTCGCCCGCGAGGCGGAGGGCATTTACGACACCAAGCGGCCGGAGGTATGGCGCGAGAAGAGCGGCGCGCCGCGCACGGCCTTTGCCGCCCATCTCTACAACGAGGCGTTCCGCCTGCTCGGCGCGCATCCGCGCATGATCGAGCCGGTGGAGCAGGTCTTCGGCGAGAAGGTCTACATGCACCAGTACAAGATCAACGCCAAATCCGCCTTTACCGGCGACGTCTGGCAGTGGCATCAGGACTACGGCACCTGGAAGCGCGACGATGGCATGCCAGAGCCGCGCGCGATGAACATTGCGATTTTCCTCGACGAGGTGATGCCGATCAACGGCCCGCTGATGCTGGTGCCGCGGAGCCAGCACGCCGGCGACCTCAAGGCCTCGCACGACCTGCAGACCACCTCCTACCCGCTGTGGACGCTGGATGAGGAGACCGTGACGCGGCTGGTGAAGGAAGGCGGCATCGTCGCGCCGACCGGCAAGGCCGGGGGTCTGTTGATGTTCCACGGCAATCTGGTGCATGGCTCGGCCGGCAATATCACGCCCTACCCGCGCAAGATCGTTTATCTGACGCTCAACGCCGTCTCGAACTACATCCGCACCCCGACGCGGCCGGAGTACATCGCCCATCGCGATTTCACGCCGATCCAGACGGTCGACGACGATTCGTTGTTGCGGCTGGCGCGGGCCCAGCGTCAGGCGGCAGAGTAGACACGTATTTGCTAGCCCCTTCACCTCTCCCATTGGGAGAGGTCGGCACGCTCGGCAGCGAGCGTGCCGGGTGAGGGGTTAAGGTCCATCGATAGACCGTAACCCCTCACCCCAACCCTCTCCCAACGGGAGAGGGAGCGCGCTTCCGCTGCCGTAATATTGAATCCAAGCAAGTCGGATCGAAGCCTCATGAACCTTTCTCACCTGCTCAACGCCCGCCGCGCGGCCGGCAAGCCGGTCCGCGTCGCGCTGATCGGCGCCGGCAAGTTCGGATCGATGTTCCTGTCGCAGGTGCCGCACACGCCTGGGCTGGAGGTTCCTGTCATCGTCGATCTCGATCCGGAACGCGCGCGCGAGGCGTGCCGAACCGTCGGCTGGGACGTCGCGCGCATCGCCGCTACGACCTTCGCGTCTGATGCATCCAAAGCGACGTCCGAACATATCGAAGTGATCGTGGAGGCGACCGGCAATCCCGCCGTCGGCATCAAGCACGCCCGCGCGGCGATTGCGGCGGGCAAGCACATCGTCATGGTCAATGTCGAGGCCGACGTGCTGGCGGGACCGCTGCTGGCGGAGGAGGCGCGAAAGGCCGGCGTGGTCTATTCGCTGGCCTATGGCGACCAG
>DATGGY010000112.1:0-8789 GCA_035308285.1 Bradyrhizobium sp.
CTAGTACCGTTGCACAGTGATTTTGACGGGTTGAATTAGGTCAAAGGAGCTCTGGCAGGTGTTTTGGATCAACGAGCACTTCGATGCTGCGGGCGACCCTCGGCTGCCTTCTGATGAGGCCTGATCGTTCGAGGGTCAATACCATGTGGTGCACCGAAGGCGGGCTGACGCGAAAATATTGCTGCATGTCGGTTTCGGCCGGCGGCCGGCGGTGTAGCCGCGTGTAGAGGTAGATAAACGCCAGATATTGGCCCTGCTTGAGCGTGAAGCTTTTTGCTGCGTGACTCACGCCGGCCATTCGATTCAGTTGTTCGTCCGTGCCTTGCACGAGCAGGAGGCACGGATGAATGTACGCTATCGGGTCGAACTCAGCCAAACCGAGCGCGCCGAACTCACGGCGCTTCTGAACGGCGGCAAGCACGCGGCGCGCCGGCTCAAGCGAGCGCAGATTTTGCTGGCCGCCGCCGCGGGGGCCAGCGACGATGATATCGCGACCAGCGTGGGCGTCGGCGGTTCGACCGTCTACCGGACCAAGCAGCGCTTTGTGCTCGGCAACCTGGAGGCGGCGCTCAGCGAAGAGCCACGTCCTGGAGCAAGTCGTAAGCTCTCGGGCAAAGAGGAAGCCCTGCTGGTCGCGACCGCCTGTTCCAAGCCACCGCAGGGCCGTGCCCGGTGGACCTTGGAGCTGTTGGCGGGTGCAATTGTCAGGCTCACCGAGCACGACAGTGTCTCCCGTGAGACCGTGCGCCGACGTTTGGCCGAAAACGACCTCAAGCCCTGGCGCAAGGACATGTGGTGCATTCCGCAGGTCGATGGCGAGTACGTTGCCCGCATGGAGGACGTGCTCGACCTCTATGCCGAAGCACCCGATCCGAAGCGCCCGGTGGTCTGTTTCGACGAGAGCCCAACCCAGCTCATCGGCGAGGTCCGCCAGCCGATCCCAGCCGAGCGGGGCCAGCTCGAACGCTACGACTGCGAGTATAAGCGCAATGGGACGGCGAACCTGTTCATCTTCCTCGACGTGCATCGATCTTGGCGCACGGTCAAAGTCACCAACAGCCGGGCCGCAGTGGACTTCGCCGCCTGCATGCGTGAGCTCACCGACATTCACTTCCCGAAAGCGCAGCGCATCCGGGTCGTATTGGATAATCTATCGACGCACTCGGCCGGTGCGCTCTACCAAGCCTTCCCTGCCGGCGAAGCAAGACGCGTACTGCGCCGGCTCGAGTTCCATTATGTCCCCAAGCACGCCAGCTGGCTGAACATGGTCGAGATCGAGATCGGTGTGCTACGCAGCCAATGTCTGGACCGACGCATCGCCACAAAGGAGCGCCTCGCATCCGAGACCGCCGCCTGGGAACGACAGCGCAATGATTCAGGAGCCCGCATCAAATGGATGTTCACAACCGCGAAAGCCCGCGCCAAAATGGGCCGCGCCTACCCCGAGCCCACCGACGCCAAGACGCCCTCGCTCAAAGAGTCATAATCACTGTGCCGAGGTACTAGCACCACGACAATCACACGTACTGGCCAAACGATGGACTCCATCTTCCTCACCCGCGGCGCTGCGGATACCGTTCCGGTCTGGTTCGTCACCGCGGCGAACTATCCCGAGGTGCGGAAAAATCTGGGGGCGGAGCTCGCCGCCTTTGCCGACGCGGCCGGGTTCGAGCCCAAGGCGGGCCGCCATTTGCTGCTGCCCGGCAAAGGCGGCAAAGGCGGCAAAGCCGCGCTCGGCGGCGTGCTGTTTGGGCTGGAAGCTCCGGAGGAGACGCCGGACCCGTTTCTGCCGGGCCGCCTGGCGCAGCACCTGCCCGACGGCACTTACCGCTTCGCCAATGAGCCGCACGATGCGCGGCTTGCGGCGCTGGCGCTCGCGCTCGGCCTGTACCGCTTCACGCGCTACCGCAAGGCCGAGACCCGCGCGATAAAGCTCGATCTGGCGCAGAGCCTCGACCGCGACGATCTGCGACGCGTGGTCGAAGCGGTGACGCTGGCGCGCGACCTGATCAACACGCCGGCCAACGACATGGGCCCGGCGCAGCTCGAGCAGGCGGCGCGCAAGCTCGCGTCGCGCCACGCCGCCACGGTCGGCGCCATCGTCGGCGACGAATTGCTGGAGAAGAATTTTCCGCTCATTCACGCCGTTGGCCGCGCTTCCGCCGGCGCGCCGCGGCTGATCGACATAGCCTGGGGCGATGCCCATCATCCCAAAGTAACGCTGGTCGGCAAGGGCGTCTGCTTCGATACCGGCGGGCTCGACATCAAGCCCGACACCGGCATGCTGAATATGAAAAAGGACATGGGCGGCGCGGCCACCGCGCTGGCGCTCGCGCATATGATCATGGCGCGGGGCTTGAAGCTGCGGCTGCGCGTGCTTATTCCGGCGGTGGAGAATTCGATCGCCGGCGGCAGTTTCCGCCCGCGTGACATCTACACCTCGCGCAAGGGCATCAGCGTCGAGATCGGCAATACCGACGCCGAGGGCCGCCTCGTCCTCGCCGATGCGCTGGCGCTGGCCGATGAGGACAAGCCGGAGCTCATCGTGGATTTTGCCACGCTGACCGGCGCCGCCCGCGTCGCGCTCGGTCCCGATTTGCCGGCGTTTTTCACCGACGACGATGCGCTCGCCGCCGAGCTGATGCGGCATGGGGCAACCGAGAACGATCCGCTGTGGCGGCTGCCGCTGTGGCGGCCCTACGAGGCGATGCTGGAATCCAAAGTGGCCGACATCAACAATGTCGGCGGCAGCCAGGGCGGCGCCATCACCGCTGCTCTTTTCATGCGGCGCTTCGTGACGGCGAAATCCTGGCTGCATGTCGATTTGTTCGCCTGGACGGCGGCGGCCAAAGCGGGCCGGCCCGAGGGCGGCGAATTGCAAGCCGCCCGCGCGCTCTACGCCATGCTCGCCGCGCGCTACGGTTGAGCCGGCAGAGATGCGCGCCTTCGACCCTCGCCTGACGCCGGTCCGCGCCGATCTCGCGGCCAAGCATCTCGAAGGCAAAGTGCCGGCGCGGCGTTACGTCGAGGGCCGCAGTTTCGAAGTCACCGCGCCGCAGGCGCCGCTGCGGCACGAGCCGCGGCCCGATGCGCCGCTGTTGACCGAAGCGCTCAAAGGCGAGCGCGTCGCGATCTACGACACCGACGCGGAAGGCTGGGCCTGGGGCCAGCTCGCCGCCGACAATTATGTCGGCTGGCTGCCGGCCGCGGCACTGGCGCCGCCCGGCGCTCCACCGACCCACAAAGTCGCAAGCCTGCGCACATTCGCGTTTCCCGGACCGTCGATCAAGCTGCCGCCCGTCGAAGCCTTGCCGTTCGGCGCAAAACTTGCCGTCGTGCGCATCGCCGATCGCATGGCGGTGACGCCGGCCGGCGCCTATGTACCGGCGGTTCATCTCAAACCGCTCGGCGACAACGAAAGCGATTTCGTCGCGGTGGCAGAGCGTTTTTTGGGCGCGCCCTATCTGTGGGGCGGCAAGACCGCGCTCGGGCTGGACTGTTCGGGCCTGGTGCAGGTGGCGCTCACGGCCTGCGGCATTTCATGCCCGCGCGACACCGATATGCAGGAATCCACGCTCGGCAAAGAGGTTGCGGCAAGCGCCGACTGTTCCAAATTCAAACGCGGCGATCTGGTGTTCTGGAAAGGCCACGTCGCTATCGTTCGCGACACCGGGAATTTCCTCCACGCCAATGCCTTCCACATGGCGGTCGCGGTCGAGCCGGTCGCCGAGGCCATCGCCCGCAGCGCTGCTGCAGGCAACGAAATCAGCGGCGTGCGGCGGCTCGGGCTATAAAGCAGCAAGGTGGTGTCATCCCCACTTGTGATCTAATCTTGAGCCAATTCATCCCAAGCGCGGAGCAGGCGCGATGAGCACTGAAACACCCCATCCGGCCGTCCCTTCAGTCGCTCCGCACGCGCGATACCGCCATCTGCTCCACGTCAATTTCTGGATCAGAGAACTGCCGTTCGCGCTCGTTCTGATCCTGACAACCATCGGCGTCGCTTATACGAGCTTCTCGAAAAAGCCGATCACCGGCTACTGGGAAATTCTCGCGCCGCTGATCGCGCTGGTTTGCGTCGGCGCCGGATGGGAGAGCGCCGACGACAATTCCAGGCGGCTGCGATTGATCGCGACGCAAGCGCTGCACTGGATCGCCTTTATCGTGGTCATGAACATGATGCTGCTCGCCAGCGTGCAGCGCGATTTCAGTGCCAGCGCGACGGGGCTAGCGATGTTCACCTTGCTGGCGCTCGGCACCTTTACCGCGGGCGTGCACGTCTTGTCCTGGCAGGTATGCCTGCTTGGGCTGATCATGGCGCTCGGCATCCCGGCGATTGCCTGGATCGAAAACTCGGCATTGATCCTGGTGCTGGTGGCCGGCGTGGTCGTCGGCATTGTCGCGGTGTTCTGGTGGCGCTGGCATGAAAGCCGCGCGCGGGTGACCCCGCTTGTGGAATAAAGTGCACCGCATAGCGGCTCGATTGTCGCTCTGCTGTGCCGTGGTGTTTGGATTGGCCGTCCCGGCTCTGGCGGGGCCGCCCTATCCGACCGACGATCCCGAACCGACGGATTATAAGCACTTCGAGATTTACACGTTCTCGCAAGGCATGGCGACGCAAGACGGCATCGGGGGCACGGGCGGCATCGACTTCAATTACGGCGGCGCGCCGAACCTTCAGCTCACGGCGACGCTGCCGGCGGCCTACAACTTTCCGGTTTCCGGGTCGTCGGCGGCCGGGTTCGGCAACGTCGAACTTGCCGCAAAATACCGCTTCCTGACCCAGGACAAGTTCGGGCTCGACGTCGCCGTATTTCCCCGGGTGTTCCTGCCGAGCGCTTCATCGAATGTCGGCGACCGGCACGCCTCTTATCTGTTTCCGATCTGGCTGGAGAAGGACTGGCAGCAATGGTCCGCCTTTGGCGGCGGCGGCTGTGAGATCAATCGCGGCGGAAATTCGCAGAACTTCTGCATGATGGGAGCCGTCGTTGCCCGCCAAATCGTCGCCAATTTACAAGTGGGGCTGGAGTTGTTTCATCAGACGCCGGACACCCAAGGCGGCCAAGCGACATCATCCGTCGGCGCCGGGGCCAAATACGATCTGAACGATAATTTCCACCTGTTAGGTTATCTGGGCCGCGGCATTCAAAACGTGGAAGCGACGGATCGCTACAATTGGTACGCCGCGATCCTGTTCACATTCTAAATGCTGTGCGTCGCGGGGCCGCGCAATCGCCCGCGCGAGCTAGACCCTGATCCAATTCAGTTGAATCGGATCAGGGTCTGGATTGTTCGTTTGAGCAGGATCTTTTCCGAAAACCGGTTTCCATCCTCGGATCAGGTCCGAGGACAGGCTTTTTCGGGATCATGCCCTACGCTCACTGCGCCGCCTTCAGCCCGAGCGTCTTGGCGATCGCGGCGAGCTCGACGCGTTGCTGGTCGACGCTGGCGGCGAATTCGGCCGGCCCGCGGATCGACATGATCGTGCCGATATCGCCAAGCCGCTTGCCGATGGCCGGATCGGCGTTGGCGACCGCGCCGATATCGGCCGCAATCCTCTTGCGCAGCTCGCCCGCCATGCCGCGCGGACCGAACAGGCCGAACAGGCTCTCGAATGTCAGCGCCGGATAACCGGCCTCCTTCGCGGTCGGAACGTCGGGCGCTGCCGGGGCGCGCCGATCGCTGGTTACCGCCAAGACCTTGATGCGGTCGGCATGCGCCAGCGGCTGAACGACCGCAAGCGACGTCGCCAGCATCTGGATGCGTCCTGCGGCGAGATCGTTCGGCGCCTGCATGATATCGCGATAGGGCACTTTGGTGATCTGCAAGCCCATTTTCTTGATGAAACCGAACAATAAGAAATCCGAGACGCCGGTGGCGGCAGCCGCATTGAGTTTTCCCGGTTGCGCCCGCGCCAGGGTCACGAGCTGATCGAGCGTATTGATGTTGGCCGACGTCGGAACGGAGACGGCCAGCACGACTTCGGAGACGCACACGATCGGCACGATGTCGCTTTTCGTATCGAACGGCAGCGTATCCTGGTCGTAGGGCAGCACCTCGAATGTCCCGGCCGGCCCGAAGAACAGGGTGTGGTCGTCATGGGCGCCGACAAAAGCGTTCAGCGCGACCAAGCCGTCGCCGCCGGGGCGGTTTTCGACCACCACCGGCTTGCCCCAGCGCGCCGACAATCGATCCGCGAACAATCGGGCGGTGATATCGGAAGCGCTGGCGGCGCCGTACGGTACGATGAAGCGGACTGTTCGCGTCGGATAAGTCTGTTGGGCGTGTGCGGTGGCAATGAATTGCAAGGTGGCCGCAAGAGCGGCGATTGCCAAAGTCGCGATTGCGATGATCCGTCGCATCGATATCCTCCCCGGAGCTTTAGCGAATACAATAGCAGAAAATTTCCCGCGCTGGCTATTCCCGGATCGTAAAATTCAACGGTTTGGTCGTCATGCGGTGCACCGGCGGCGCTGGCGCGGCCCTGGACGGTCTACTACCATCCGGGCCGGTCAATGGGGTGCAGGGGCTGTTATGCCGGGACGCGTCGCGGGGAAAGTCACGCTGATCACCGGGGCGGGATGCGTCGGGCCGGGCTGGGGCAACGGCCGCGCCGCCGCGGTATTATTCGCGCGCGAAGGCGCGAAAGTCTTTGCCGTCGACAAGAATGCGGAGGCGATGACGGAGACGGTCGCCCGGGTCGGCAATGACGGCGAGATCGTCACGCATGTCTGCGATGTCCTCGACGATGCGCGGGTCGGCGCCATGACAGAGGCGTGCCGCAAAAAATTCGGCCGCATCGACATCCTCGTCAATAATGTCGGCGGCTCGGCCGCCGGTGGCGCAGGGGAAATGTCGGAACCTGTCTTCGACCAGCAAATAAGTTACAACCTCAAAAGCGTGTTCCTCACCTGCCATCACGTCATCCCGATAATGATCGCGCAGGGCGGCGGCGCCATCGTCAATACGGCATCGACCTCGGGCATCAGCTATTCAGGCTCGCCGCAGATCGGTTACGCCTCTTCCAAGGCCGCGGTCATCCAGTTCTCGCGGGTCACCGCCGTGCAATATGCCAAGCACGGCATCCGGGTGAACACGGTGATCCCGGGCCAGATGCACACGCCAATGGTGGAGGTGAGGCTCGCCAAGCAGCGCAGCGGCGGCGACATCGACGCGTTGCTCAAATCGCGCCTCGCCCGTATCCCGCTCGGTTTCGCCGGCGACGGCCGCGACACCGCCAATGCGGTGCTGTTTCTCGCCTCCGACGAAGCGCGCTTCATCACCGGGACCGAGATCGTCGTCGATGGCGGCATGACCGCGCGCAGCGATTGATCATCCAGGATAGCATTTCCCATGGCCATTCGCGCCGACGATCTCACGCCGACCATCCCGCCGCCGGATCCGAATCCGAAAAAGCCGCGGTTCAAGCCGCCGCCGCTCGCCTGCGATTCGCATTTTCACGTGTTCGGACCGCACAGCAAGTTTCCTTATGCGGCGAACCGGCCGTTCACTCCGACCGACGCGCCGAAGGAGGATTTGTTCCGCCTGCACGCTTTTCTCGGTTTCGAGCGCGGCGTGTTCGTGCAATCGACTTGTCACGGCAGCGATCACGCAGCGCTCGTCGATCTGCTTGTAGCCGGGCAGGGGCGCTATCGTGGCGTCGCCCTGCTCGAGCCGTGGACACCGCAGGCGGATGTCGACCGCCTGGACGATGCCGGCGTGCGCGGCGTGCGGCTGCATTTTTATTTTCCGCGCGGCGGCGAGCCGATGCGGCGCGACGACATGCTCCAGGTGATCGAGAAGGTGGCGCCGAACGGCTGGCATATTGCCATGCAGTTCGGCGGTCACGGCGTGCTGGACTATTACGATTTCATCACCGCGATCGAGGCGCCGGTCGTGATCGACCACATCGGGCGCATCGACGTCGCCGAAGGGCTTCGCGGCAAAACCTTCTCGGTGCTGCGCCGTTTGCTCGACCGCGGCAATGTCTGGGTCAAGCTCTCAGGCACCGATCGCATCACCAAGCAGCCTTATCCCTATGCCGACGCGGTGCCGTTCGCGCGCGATCTCGCCGCGCACGCGCCCGAGCGCGTGGTTTGGGGCACCGATTGGCCGCATCCGAATCACAGCGCCGTGCCTAGCGACGGCGCGCTCGTCGATCTCATCGCCGAGATCGCGCCCGATGAGCGCACTCGCCGGCTCATGCTGGTCGACAATCCGGCAAAGCTGTTCGGGTTTTGAGTCCGCGACATGACCAAGCAAACGCTCGGCAAGCTCGCGCTGGACGCTTTCGGCATGCTGGAATTGCCGGCCCTGCCGCCAAGCATTGTCGACGGCTATCGCGCGCTACCCGATCTCACCGGCATCGCCTCGGACGCGATGGACGAGCTTGGCATCGTCGGCGCCGTGCCGGCCGCCGTGCTGCGGCCAAATGATCCAACCGCGCGCGTCGTCGGCCGGGCGCTGACAGTGCGCAACATCCCTGCCAACGCGCCGGTGCCGGATAAGGTCAAAAGCGGCGTATCCGGTCTCGGCGAGATTGAGGCGCACAACCTCGCCGAACCGGGCGACGTCCTCGTGGTCCAAGGCGTCGATCAGGTCTCCAATCTCGGTGGCATGTCGGCAACGATCGGACACCGGCAGGGCGAGATCGGCGCCATCGTCGACGGTGGCGCGCGCGACGTCGATCATTCGCGCGCCATCGGGCTGCCGGTCTGGTCGCGCAGCGTGAGCCCGATCACGGGCAAGTGGCGCGTCGAGACCGTCGCGATCAACAAGCCGGTGTCGAT
>DATGGY010000113.1:0-5472 GCA_035308285.1 Bradyrhizobium sp.
GGCGCAAGTTCGGATGATTTTCCGACGCGGACGGCGTCGCAGCCCATGCCTTCGGCGATCCGGACGAAATCGATGCCGGGCAGATCGAGGCCGGGCACGTTGCGCACCTGCATCACCTGGCTGAACGAGCGCATCGCGCCGTAGCCCGCATTGTTGATGACGACGATCGTCAGCGGCAGCTTGCGTTGCGCCGCCGTCCACAGCGCCTGGATCGAATACATCGCCGAGCCGTCGCCGATCAAGCCGACGGTGCGGATGCCGGGACGGCCAAGCGCGATGCCGACCGCGGCCGGCAGGCCAAAGCCGAGGCCGCCGCTCGCCATGGTGTAAAAACTGTCCTGCCCGCGCATCGGCATGAATTGCTGCAGCATTGGGCGATGCGAGGGAGCTTCCTCGACCAGCACGGCATCATCGGGCATGGCGGCCGAAAGGCTGTGCAGCAGGTATTCGGCGGGAATTGGGTCGCCCGCGTGCGGGGCTCGCGGCAAGGTACGCCCCGTCGGCATCGCGCGTTTGGTTTCCGGCAACATCTCGATCAGATGCGCGAGTGCCGGCTTCATGCTCGCGATGATGCTGGTGCCGGCCGGCGTGATCGCAGCCGCATCGGCATCGTCGGTGATCTGAAAGAGAGTGGTTGTGCCGTCGAAGATCGGGGCATCGCCCTCGACGTGAAAGGTGAAGACCGGCGCGCCGATCACCACCACGAGGTCGTGGGGGCGAAGCGCCTCCGACAATTGCGCCGGCGAGGCGTGAAGGAAGCCCGCAAATTGCGGGTGCCGTTCCGGAAAGCTGCACCGTGCGGAAAATGGACTTACCCAGACCGCGGCGCAGGTCTTTTCGGCCAACCGCACCATCAGTTCTACGGCTTGCGCGCGGTCGACACCGGCGCCGACGACGAAAGCTGGGTGTTGGCTTGCCGCAAGCGCCGCGGCCAGCCCCTTGATGGCGTCCGGATCGGGATAAAATTCCCGCGTCACGCTGCGGGCCTCTATCGCTTGCGCCGGATGGGTCCAGTCGTCGATCGGCACCGAAACAAAAGTCGGGCCGCAGGGCGGCTGCATCGCCACATAGTAAGCGCGCGCGATCGCCGTCGGCACATCTTCAGGCCTTGCCGGCTCGATGGCGAATTTCACATAGGGCCGCGGAAATTCCGCCGCGCGCTCGGCATAGAGGAACGGCCGCAAGGGTAGAATCGAGCGCGCCTGCTGGCCCGCGGCGATCACCAGCGGCGTCTGGTTGCGATAGGCGGTGAAGATATTGCCGAGCGCATTGCCGACGCCGGCCGCCGAGTGCAGATTGACAAAGCCCGCGTTGCGGGTGGCTTGAGCGTAACCGTCGGCCATGCCGACGACGGCCGCCTCCTGCAACCCCAGCACGTAGTCGATATCGCCGGGCCAATCGCTCAGGAACGGCAATTCGGTCGAGCCGGGATTGCCGAACACTTTTCGGATTCCGAAAGCGCGCAACAGGTCGAGCGTGGCCTGCTTGACGGTGATGGTTACGTCGGAGGATTTGTTTGGCTTGCGCGGCAATGCAATTTTCCCACGCTATGAGCTACGAGCCGTCTTCACCTCTCCCATGGGGAGAGGTCGGCGCAAAGCGCCGGGTGAGGGGTTACGGCCCATCGATAGACCGTAACCCCTCACCCCAGCCCTCTCCCAAAGGGAGTGGGAGCAGACTTCCGTGGACGCGGGTGTCACCACGTCGCGGTGCCCTTCATCGTCGGCTGGCCTTGTGAATTCGCGGTCCACAATTCCATGCTCGCGTCCAGTCTGTTGGCGTTGACGGAAAATTCCGACCCCTCGAACAACGGCTGCACGCCGCGATAGGCGAATTTCTTCGGCGCCGCGCCGCGGTGCAGCTTGGCGGCGAATTCCACCAGCAGCGCCGCCTGCATCGGTCCGTGAAAGATCAACCCCGGATAGCCCTCGACCTTGGTGACGTAGTCGCGGTCATAGTGAATGCGGTGGCCGTTGAAGGTCAGCGCCGAGTAGCGAAACAGCAACACGGTATCGGCCATGTGGGTTTCGCGGTGCTGCGCGGTTGGCGGCGGCGCCGCCGGCGTGGCGGGTGCGGCCGTCGACATGTCCCGATAGACGACATCTTGCCGTTCACGGATGGCGGTGCCGCGCGGCGTCGTGACCAGGTGATCGACGGAGACAAAACAAAGAATGCCGGTAGAGCCGGTCTTCACAGTCACTTCCGCGATACGCGAGGTGCGCGTGACTTCATCGCCGACGCGCAAGGTGTCGAAAAATTCGAGTTCCCCGCCGGCCCACATCCGGCGCGGCAGCGGCACCGGCGGCAGGAATCCGCCGCGGGTGGGATGCCCGTCCGGCCCAAGCTCCGACATCGGGAACACCGGCGGCGCCAGGCACCAATGCGTGGTGAAGGGTGCGGCGTCGCCCACCTTCGGTTCGCCGATTTCGAGAAACAGCGTAGCGCGAAGGCCCTTGGTCAATTGGGCGGTGACGATGTCGGAGACTTGCGTGCTGCGGCCGATCCATTGGCGCAGGTAGTCGAGGTCGGGCTTTTCGGTCATGACAATTTGATCCGTGCGGAGGGTTTCTTGGCCGCGGCCGGGCACTCACCAATGCCCGGTACGGCGCCATAATGACGCGGCTCGCCTGCGACGATCGCGGCGGGCGCCGGATAGGCGACCTTTCCCTTCGGCGTGTCAACCTCGATGCGGCGCAGATGCGGGTGATGCGCGAGATCGGCCATGGTGTTGACCTCGGCGAAGGCGATGTCGGCGTCCGACAATCGCCTCAAGAGTTCGTCGCGCGTCATGGTCGCAAAGATATTGCCCACGGTCGTATCGGTCAGTTTGCGGTTACGAACGCGCTCGACCATGTTGGCAAAGCGGGCATCGCTAGGTAGCTCAGGCCGGCCGAGGACATCGGCGCACAACGTCTTCCATTCGCGTTCGCTCTGGATCGAAATCAGGATGTCCTTGCCGTCCTTGGAACGGAACACGCCATAGGGCGCGATCGAGGGATGGGCGAGGCCCATCCGCTGCGGCGGTTGGCCTGCTTCCGAATGGAGCAGCGGCACGGTGAGCCAGTCGGCCATCACGTCGAACATCGAGATGCGGATGTCGGCGCCCTTGCCTGAACGCCCGCGCGCGATCAGCGCTTCCAGGATTGCGGCATGCGCGGTGGCGCCGGTGGCGATATCGACGATCGAAAGTCCGACCCGCGACGGGCCGTCCGGCCCGCCGGTGATCGAGGCGAGCCCGCTTTCGGCCTGGATCAGGAGGTCATAGGCTTTGCGCTGGGCATAGGGGCCGTCATCGCCATAGCCGCTGATGGTGCAACAAATCAGCGTCGGGTATTCCCTTTTCAGCCGATCGAGCGAAAAGCCGAGCTTGTCCATCGAACCGGGCTTGAGGTTTTGCAGCAGCACGTCGGCGCCGGCGATCAGTTTTTCGAGGGCCGCGCGGCCCTCTTTGGTCGCGAGATCGATGACCGCGGAATCCTTGCCGCGGTTGAGCCAGACGAAATAGCTGCTCTGTCCCTTGGCCGCCGCGTCATAGCCGCGGGCAAAGTCCCCCTCCGGCCGTTCCACCTTGATGACGTGGGCGCCGGCATCCGCCAGCCGCGAGCTGCAAAACGGCGCCGCGACGGCCTGTTCGACGGCGACGACGGTTATTCCTTCGAGCGGGAGCATCTGACTTCTCAATAGGAGCGGGGCATGCCCAACACATGCTCGGCGATATACGACAGCACGAGGTTGGTCGAGATCGGCGCCACCTGATAGAGCCGCGTCTCGCGGAATTTGCGCTCGATGTCGTATTCTTCCGCAAAGCCGAACCCGCCGTGGGTCTGCAGGCAGGCGTTCGCCGCTTCCCAGGAGGCGTCGGCGGCGAGCATCTTGGCCATATTGGCTTCCGCGCCGCACTCGAGCCCGGCTTCGTATTTGCGAACCGCTTCCTTCACCATCAACTCGGCGCCGCGCATCGCCGCATAGGCCTTGGCGATAGGGAATTGGACGCCCTGGTTCTGGCCGATCGGGCGGCCGAACACGGCGCGCTCCTTGGCGTAGTTCGAGGCTTTCGCAATGAACCATTTGGCGTCGCCGATGCATTCGGCGGAGATCAGGATGCGCTCGGCATTCATGCCGGAGAGGATGTAGCGGAAGCCCTTGCCTTCCTCGCCGATCAAATTCTCCGCCGGCACCTTGAGATCGGTGAAGAAGACCTCGGTGGTGGAGTGATTCATCATGGTGCGGATAGGGCTGATCGAAAGCCCTTTCCCCTTGGCCTCCTTCATGTCCACGATGAAGACCGACAGGCCGTCGGTGCGTTTCTTCGCGTGCTCCTTCTGAGTGGTGCGCGCCAGGAGAATCATCAGGTCGGAATATTCGGCGCGGCTGGTCCAGATCTTCTGGCCGTTGACAACATAGCTGTCATTGCCTTCGCGTTTGGCAAATGTCTTCAGCGACGAGGTATCGGTGCCGCTGGTGGGCTCGGTGACGCCGAACGCCTGCAGCCGCAATTCGCCGCTGGCGATCTTCGGCAGCCATTTGGCCTTTTGCGTCTCGCTGCCGTGCCGCAGCAGCGTGCCCATGGTGTACATCTGGGCATGACAGCCGCCGCCATTGCACCCCGCCCGATGGATCTCCTCCAGGATCGCCGCTGCCGCCGAGATTTTCAGCCCGGCGCCGCCATACTCTTCCGGGATCAGGACCGAGAGGTAGCCGGCCTGCGTCAGTGCATCGACAAAGGCCTTCGGGTAGGCCATCTCGCGGTCGAGCTTGCGCCAATATTCGCCGGGGAATTGCCCGCACAGTTTTGCAACGGCTTCGCGGATATCGGCATATTCATGTTCAGTTTGGTCGGTCGCGGTCATTAGAACTCGGCTGGGAGAGGAGGGTATGGGGAAATGGCGGGCACGGCGCGAGGCGCCTTTGCCCACCCTGCGATCTCAGCATGCAGGATAGGCAAAACGCAAGCTTGCCCACCATCACGCAGCTATGCGCACCGGCAAGGACTCGATGCCGCGCACGAAGCTGGAATACACCCGCTTCGGCTCGCCGACCACCTCGATCCGCTCGAACCGCTTGAGAATTTCCTCCCATACGATCTTCAATTGCAGCTCGGCAAGCCGCATGCCGACGCAGCGGTGGATGCCGAATCCGAACGACAGATGGGTGCGGGGCCGGGCGCGGTCGATAATGAATTCGTCGGGCCGCTCGATGGCCTCCTCGTCACGATTGCCGGAGACGTACCACATCACCACGCGGTCGCCCTTCCTGATCGTCTTGCCGCCGATCTCGGTATCGACAAGCGCGGTGCGCCGCATATGCGCGAGCGGCGTCTGCCAGCGAATGACTTCCGGCACCATGGAATCGATCAGCGCCGGATTGTCGCGCAGCTTCTGATATTGCTCGGGATGTTCGTTTAGCGCCAGCACCGAGCCGCTCATGGTGTTGCGGGTGGTGTCGTTGCCGCCGACGATCAACAGGATGATA
>DATGGY010000114.1:0-9272 GCA_035308285.1 Bradyrhizobium sp.
GAAACCATCTTGGCCAGCGGTCCAGACCGACCGCATCAACAGGCCGGACATATGGATGCAAGCGATCCGATCAGACCGTCAAAAAACTCTTGTGCCACGGGGGCCGTCCACATATGGGTCCCTGCGTTCGCAGGGACGACAGTTGTGCTGGGATTGGAGCTATCGAACAACAACGACCCACCTCACACCGGCTTCAGCCCGGCTTTGGCGATGACGTCGCGCCATTTCGGCACCTCCTGCTCGATGCGCTGGCGCAAAGCGCCGGCGCCGTTGGCGGTGACCTCGTAGCCGTTGACGCGCAACTGCGCGACGACGTCGTTCGCCTTCAAAACCTCCATCGTCTTCGCCGACAATTTTTCCACGATGTCGGGCGGCGTCTTGCTCGGCGCGAAAAAGAACTGCGCGGTTTCGGCGATGAAATCCTTATATCCAAGCTCGACCATGGTCGGCACGTCAGGCAGATCGGGCCAGCGATGCGCGCCGGTGACGGCAAGCACTTTGATCTCGCCGGACTGCGCAAAGGGCAGTACCGGCGGCAGCGCGGAGACCGCCACCTGCGTGGTGCCGGCGAGCAGCGCCTGGATCGCGGGCGCGGCGCCATTGAACGGCACATGCGTCATCTCGATGCCGCCGGCGATCCGCAAAAACTCGCCGGAAAGATGCGGCGTGGTGCCGGCGCCGGGGCTTGCCCAGTTGAGTTCGTTGGGGTTGGCCTTGGCGCGCGCGATCAATTCCGCAATCGAATTGACGCCGAGCTTCGGCGTCACCAGGATCGAATTCGGCGTGGTGCCAAGTTCGGTGATCGGCGCGAAGTCCTTGAAGGGATCGTAGGGGATTTTCGCGTACAGGCCGGGATTGACGACATAGGCGCTGGAGACGATCAAGAGCGTATAGCCGTCGGCTTCCGCATGCGCGACATATCCGATCCCGATATTGCCGCCGGCGCCGGGCCGGTTCTCGATGATGACATTGCCTGGCAGCGCGTTCCCAAGATTTTGCGCGACGATGCGCGCCATGATGTCGGTGGGGCCTGCGGGCGCAAACGGCACGATGATCTTGATCGGCCGGTCGGGATAGGTGGAAGCGTTCGCCCGCGCGACCAGCGGGGAGATGTCCAGCGCCGAAGCCGCCGCCGCGCCCACTGCGAGGCCCGCGGCGAGAATTTCGCGGCGAGAGGGCAGGGGCGTCTTGTCGTCGCGCATTGTTGTTTCCTCCCGGAAAGTCTTTTCGGCTTTTTTCCATCTCACCATAGTCTGCCGGTTTATTCGAGGCTTTCGTGTGTTTGCGCGACGGTGGCGAGCTTCTTCTCTCCGTCATACCCCGCGAAGGCGGGGTATCCAGTACGCCGCGGCATTTCGGCTCTATCACTGGCGTCTCTGGAATACTGGATCACCCGCCTTCGCGGGTGATGACGGGGGAGTGTCGGCAAGCCACGCCCCCACGCTCCCCGCGGCGCAAGTCGCGTCCGGGCTATGCCATCATCCTTCTCGCCCAATAAAAAGAGGGCGCAGGGAATGCCGGGCGCTCGCATGCGCCCGCAGCCTCGCGTGCAAAAATAAAAAAGCACACGAGCGTAGTCACCACGGTCACACCGGTTTCACCCGGCATTCCCCGCGCGATTGGTTTTAACGGTCTACCTCGTGGTCTCCCCGGAGAACCGGGCTTTGTTGCCTCCGTCGCCCCTAAGAAGCTTGCTTCTCAAGAACTTGATACCAGCGTCGGGGTATCAGGACGCCACGCCTTCGCCGTCCGCTTTCGTGCCGTTCGTCTTGCCGGCGCAAAAACGTCCATCGCATCCCGCCGCCAACGTCCGTGACGATGCGCAACGCCCCTCGTGCGGAGGCGGGACGGGTTCGCTCTTATCGCTGCTTCTACCTTGGTGTCAAGAGAAATTTCGGAAAATCGGAAAATAGTCTATTCGTCGTTCCGGCCAAGCCAACGGGTCGCGCGAATGCGCGCCCGATGACAGGCTCCGCGCGAGCCGGGACCCATACGCCGCGGCTTCGCTTTTCGGCACGCTGGCAGACGGCTTTTTCGCCTCTCCCGCTTGCGGGGGAGGCCGACGCGCGAAGCGCGGCGGGTGGGGGAAGTCTCTCGGCTCGGGCAGTGCGCTTTGCGGATGCACCCCCACCCCAACCCTCCCCCGCAAGCGGGAGAGGGGCGCACTTTCGATGCGGCGCGCTCAGTGTGGTAACCACGACGTTAGGGTTCACCCCATCTAACGCTCTCCCTTCAACGTTGCGATTACAACGTCAAAGGCTTCATAGCACCGCGCGCAAAGGGCGCGAAAATGCGCGGTCAACGACCCATGGTCTTTCAAAGCGGCTGCTTCTAGCTTCGCTCGCTCTCCGGTGCGATGGCCCGGGACCTTACTTCTAAGGTGATGAAGCTCTCTTAGCGGCTGCATAATGTTGTCCGCTATAAGGCTGTCTTTGGTCCGGAGTATTTCTTGAATTAGCTTTATACTTTGCCAAGTGGTGTCAATTTTTACACCTGCGGCGATTGCTGTTTTGCGAAGCTCAGTCGCTACAAAGCCCTCGACGACCAATTGGTCGAGTGAGAGTAGTTCATCGGCCCATTCTTTCGAGGACGTGGTCACCGGATAATGCACTCTATCGCGCATCTGCGATCCTCGCGCACGCCACCAAGATGGCGGGTCACGGTCTAGTTCAGAGACGGCATACCGCAATGATTGCAGCGGATCGCTTTCGGAGGTAAATTCTCCTTTTAAATCCGTATCGATAGCGCGTTTCGAAAGACCAGCTTTGGGCCACTCATTGTAGAGCTTCCAATACTGCTGCTCTTTAAATGGAAGATGCTGAAGATAACCAATGTAGGTATGAACTTGGCCGGCCTCGTTAATATCAAAAGTCTTCAGATGCCACGCATTGCGGCATGTGATGGAACGATCTCTCAGCTCATATTTATCGGGGTCAGCTTTGTACTTGGTCAAAACTTCCGGACTGAAGAACGCAGGCGATATCTCGAACGGCTTATCTGACTTCGTAAAATAGTTGCATATTTCAGATGGAGCGCAAGACCATTCGACCAACCTTTCGTTTTTCCAATCGTGAATTTTGAACGTTTCGTACTGGCGAGCATTTGGGTCCTCGTCGCGCTTCCAATCCTCGATCAACTCTTCAACTGTCACAGTCGGCCGAAGGATTTGCCCGCCATGAATGTAGCTCGCGTTTCCGCCTGACATTCCCGAATTATAAAAAAGGTCTGGAGCATCGAAGTGTCGCTTACTGCGCTGCCACTGCGAGAACGCTCCTGGCACAAATCGGGTCACGTCAAATTTCCGATAGAGTGCATATCCGCCCACGGCCATGAATTCCGCAAGCGGCCTTGCCTTGATCAGAACGAGTGTGCGTCTGCTGTCAAATTCGCCAGCATCAACGTCGCTAAATACTTGGATAATCTCTTCCAGATCGCCCTCAGAGTTGAGACGGCAATATGCGCTCCGCTCAGCAATGAAATGGAGGCCGAGCGAATGAACAAGCTTCTGACTTATCTCGATAGGTGGATCATAATTCGACATTCCATCGAAGGACCGTCGAAATACTATGGGCTCCGCGCCATGAAGCGGATGCTCCTCAGGGAAATCGAGGGGCGGCTCAAGGTACATCTCATGCCCCTGTCCTCCGCCATAAGCCTTTTGAATGCACCACGCCTCATCTACGTAGAAGCTACTATCGTACAGTTTGTCTTTGTCAGGATTGGCAAGGCTTGATGCTCGCCCGAATATCGAAACAATCAGTAAGCTTTGAAAGCCCGCGTACAGGATGACGAATCCTCGTTCCTCCATAGTAAGAAGTCGCAGCCCATCCGGTTCTGCACCAACTAGCCACTCTTTCGAGGCCCCTCGGGGAGGAGCCACGCTGGCATCGCTTAGGCGATCATAAAATTGTCGCTCTCTCATTTGTCTTCTCAGTAGTAAACAGAAAGGTTAGGTAGCAACGTTCCGGAAGGCGAGGCTCATAGGGCGCTCATCCACCTCCCGAATGGTGCCGATATCCCTCGACCCGCCCTTCCAAGACTACGCTAAATAAGATTTTAGGCGACCCGCCCGGCTCGCCTCCGCGGGAACGCATCGCCCCCCACGCATAACCTCAGATCACAGCCTTGCCTACCTACCCCCACCAAGCGCAAAGGCCGATCGGCGAGAGCAGTTCCTCCGCCGCTCGGGCCACCGCAACGAGGTCCCACCGTCTGCACGGAATCATGCACGGCGGCGCATCGAGTTCCAGTTGCATTTTCGCCTTGTACTCGGAAACCGGTGCGATCATCCTCTTGCGCTTTTCGGGAGGTTCGCATGGCCAGCTCTCAGCAATCCCGAAATTTCCTGCTGGCGTCGCTTCCCGCCGCCGACTTCGATCTGCTGCGGCCAAATCTGCAAACGATCGACATGCTTCGCGGACAAATGCTGGTCCGATCCGGAGACATACCGAAAAGAGCTTACTTCCCGAAAAGCGGGATCATCGCCTCCTGCGTCACGTTCGATGACGGGTCTTTGATCGAGGCCCGTATCACCGGCCGCGAGGGCGCGGTTGGCGCGGCCATCGGCGGCGGCGGGCGGCCGTCATTCACCTCGGCCGTGGTCCGCCTTGAAGGCCAATCCTATGCGATCGACTATCCGAGCTTCGAGACGGCGATGGGCCAAAGCGCCGCACTTCGCGCGGTGCTGGCGAAACATGAGGCTTTTCAGCAGGCGATTTCCGATCAATCGGTCGCCTGCAACGTCGCCCACGTGACCGAGGAACGACTGGCGCGGCGGCTGATGCGCCTTCATGTCATGTCCGGGCAAACGAGTTTTGTCGCGACCCAGGAGGCGATGGCCGAGATGCTCGGTATCCGCCGCAACGCGGTGTCGCTGGTGGCGCACGCCATGCAGGAGGCCAACATCATCCGCTATTCGCGCGGGCGGCTGGAGATCGTCGATCTCGACGGATTACGCAGCCGCTCCTGCGAATGCTACGATGCCGTGATGACGTATCGGGACAGGATCGAGCCCGATTAGCGCGAGACGGATCTCAAATGAAATAGCCGGTCGGGCTGGTGCGGTGCACCTCTCCCCCTCGAAGTCGGATATATCCTACTTTGACACCTTAAAATGCCCAACACGGGTCTACCCGAGTTGGGTGGGAGAGGGAGCGCACTTCCGTCGCCGCCGCTCATCAGGCTCCAAGGCAGGCTTTCGGCGACACTGCCGCACGCTCCTCGACGGCCCGCCAACGACCGCGGCTCGACCAGCAATTGGGGGCTGCCTCAATCAAACGAGGACTCGATTTGACCGGTCCGTTCGCGCTAGCGTAGGGGCCCGCTTGTCCCATTTTGGGTTAAGAATTCCAGGTACGAACATGAGCAACGACAATTCGCTTTCGCTATCTGAACTCAACGACCGTATCGCGGTGCTTCGGGACAATATCCGGCAGCTCATCGAACAGGCCGCCGCCTCTTCAGGCGCGCAGGACGAAGAACGGATTTCGGGGCGCATCGCCCAGCAGCAGGACGAGCTCGACAAGCTCATCAGCGCGCGCGACGCGATCTCGAAGAAATAACCGGCAGGCGCGAGCGGAAAGTTCTGGCGGACCACTCTCGAATATTGAATCGGTCTATCAGCGGGTTTCGTCACCTCTCCCCAGCGGGTGAGGGGGCTGTGCTCTATCGAGAAACCGTCACCCCTCGCCCCAACCCTCTCCAAACGAAGTCGGATATATCCGACTTCGACGATGTAAGCTGCCCAACTCGGGTAAACCCGAGTTGGGTGGGGAGAGGGGGCATACCTGCATTGCCGCTCAACTAAGACTCAACCAAACGCGTGACAGATGCCGCGTTCGAATTGCCGATAAGTCCGGAGCGCCTGGCGGTCGGCAAACGGCAAAATCTGCATCATGATCACGCCGGCGATCCGCATGGTCGGATCGATCCAGTAATAGGTATTGAACAGGCCGGCCCAGGTGAGGCTGCCCGCTTTGCGGCCGTCGGAAACGTGATCGATATTGATCATGTGCCCGAGCCCCCAGCGCAGGCGAACGCGCGGGAAAAAATCCACGTCATTCGATAGCGCGGGGTTGGTGGTCCTGAGGATTCCGGCCTCTAAATTGCCGATCTGGTTTTCCGACATCATGGCGACGGTCTCGGGCCGCAGGATGCTGGCCTCGCGCAAGCTTCCGCCGTTCAACAGCGCCTGCAGCAGGGCCAGATAATCCGGCGCCGTGGAATAGATGCCGCCGCCGCCGGAAAATGCTTTCGCTGCATCCGCCTTTTCCAGCGGGCGCGGCTTAAGCTTTCCGTCCGCGTCCCGCACATGCAGGTGAGCCTGGCGCGCGCGCTGTTCGGTCGTCAGCGAGAAGGCGGTGTCCTTCATGCCGAGCGGTCCGGTGATGTGATCGCTGAAATAGCGATCGATACTTTGTCCGCTCGCGATTTCGACCATCTTGCCGACGCGGTCGATACCGCCGCCATAGGCCCACCTCGAACCGGGCTCGAACATCAAGGGCATGCGCGGCAACGCCGGATCGCCGCGGGCAATCTTGAGATAGCGGACGACTTGCGGATCCCAAAGCAGATAGCTGAAGCCGGAGGTGTGGGTCAGCAGACTGCGGAGCGTAATCGGCTTTTGCGGCGAGCGGAGCTGCGGAACGCCTTTGGCATCGAAGCCGGTAAGGACCTGGGCCGAGGCAAGCGTCGGATCGACATCGCCGGCCGGCGCGTCGAGCTTCAACTTGTCGCGCTCCACGAGTTGAAGGGCCGCAACCGACGTCAGCAGTTTGACCATCGAGGCGATGCGGAAGATCGTATCGCTCGACATGTGCGAGGTCGCGCCCATGTCGCGCAAGCCGAACGCGCCTTGATAGATCACCGATTGCTGGTTCGCGGCCATCGCCACCACGCCGGGGATTTCCCTGGCGGCAACCTTTGCCTGCAAGGCGCGGTCGATTTCCGCCGTGTGGGCCGGCCTGGCGAGCGGCGCGGCGATGAGGCGCGAAGGTCTGGCCGCCATCATGCCTGCGGAGACAAGCGCCGCGGTCCGCGCCAATGCATCGCGTCGGGTGATGGATCCCATCATTTGCGTCTTGAAGATGTGACGGCTCGTTTCCTCAAGCGATTACCACTACCGATCATAGCTGACGGAAGAGTACCGTCATCCCGAAACAAAAACAGCCGGGTCTTTCGACCCGGCCATCCGAAATTTGCGAACGCGCGATCAGCTTCGCGGGCGGCGCGCTCAGCTCGCCTTCTTTGCAGGCGCAGGCTTCGGCAGCTTCTTCACGATCGCCCGCTTCAGTTCGAGCGCGCGCGGCGACAGTTCGCTGTCGCGGGCCTTCAGCAGGAAGGCGTCGAGGCCGCCGCGGTGGTCGACGGTCTTGATGGCGTTGGTGGAGACGCGCAGCCGCACGTTCCTGCCCAGCGCATCCGAAATGAAGGTGACGTTGCAGAGGTTCGGCAGGAAGCGCCGCTTGGTTTTGATGTTGGAGTGGCTCACCTTGTGGCCCACTAGCGGGCCCTTGGCGGTCAGTTCACAGCGCCGTGACATCTTCTCGAAATCCTCTTCCGGCCCGGCTGCCGTCCGCGTGATGACGGGCGGGCCAAGGGGTCAAAACCTGTCGATCCAGGAAACCGCGGACGTATAGGGGCAGTTGGGGTGGGGCGTCAAGGTTTTGCCGGGCGGCGAGGGCGTTCGAAAGGCTGGATTTGAAGGGTTTTGACGGGCACTGGTACCGCAAGTGCGCCCCCTCTCCCGCTTTGCGGGGGAGGGTTGGGGTGGGGGTGTTTCCGCAGAATACCCTGCCCGAGTGGAGAGACTTTCCCCCACCCGTCGCGCTCTGCCGAGCGCGCCGACCTCCCCCGCAAGCGGGAGAGGTGGGACCGAAGGAGGGTCATGCCGGCCGACTTCAGATCATCACATAAACGGCGTATTCCCCGCCAATATCGGGGACGAAGAGCTTGCGCACTTTGAGGCCCTAAAAGCTTCCGGTTTACCTCAATGTGCGCAATGCTTTGATTTGCGCCTGTATCTTGTCGCAAAACCGGTTTCCTTCCCCGGACCCAAGTCCGGGAGGGTGCTTTTTGCGGTATACGCCTTGTTTCCCGGGCTTTTGGATTACATGTCACATCGTTCCCGCTTCGTTCCCGCTTCGACCTGAGGACTGTCCCTTCCGTGACCACGCACAGCATGACGTCGCCCCGGCGGGCCAGTTGGGCGCTCCCGGCGCTGGGCGGGATTTGCGCCATCGCCTTCCTGCTTGCCGCGCCGTCGAAAGCGGCGCTCGCGCAAGGAAGGCTGGAGGCGCAATACGAGGCGACGCTCGCCGGCATTCTGGTCGGCAGGGGCGCCTGGACCATCGACATCCTGGAAGATCAATATTCGGCTTCCGCGGTCGGCGGCACCTCGGGCCTGATGAAGGCGTTCTCCGGCGGCTCGGGCACCAGCGCCGCCCAAGGCCGCATCGTCAACGGCGCGCTGATCTCGACCAATTACAACGCCTCCACCACCACCGCGAAAAAGACCGAGGCGATCCGCATGGTGCTGGCGAACGGCAACATCAAGGAATACGCGATCGATCCGGAGCCGCCGGTCGATCCGGACCGCATTCCGGTGACGGACGCCCATCGCCGCAACGTGTTCGATCCGATGACGGGCGCGCTGCTGCGGGTGCCCGGCAATGCCGATCCGCTCAGCCCCGAGGCCTGCCGCGCCGGCACCGCGATCTTCGACGGCCGCATGCGCTACGACCTCAAGCTCGATTTCAAGCGCATGGAAACGGTGCGGGCGGAGAAGGGCTATAAGGGCCCGGTCGTGGTCTGCGCGATCTATTTCACGCCGGTCGCGGGCTACATCCCCGATCGCCCCGTGATCAAATATCTCGCCACCGCGCGCAACATGGAAATCGCGTTCGCGCCAGTCGCCGGCACCCGCATCCTGGTTCCCTACCGCATGGTGATCCCGACCCCGCTCGGCACCGCGATGCTGGAAGCCACCCAGTTCATCACCACCGCCGCGCCACCCCACGTCGCGAAGACGAATTGACGGTGTATCCGTCGTCCCCGCGAACCCAAGGGATCCATAGCCACCGGCGATAATTGTTGAGACAAATGTCAGCCAGTTGGTCTTACCGATAAATCACGCGGTTGATGGTGTGGACGGCCCCCTACGGCATCGAGTGTGCCAGAATGAGGTTGTTGTAAATCTCAGACAAGGGAGCCGTCCGTGAAGCAGATTATCCGAGTTGGCATGGATACGTCGAAGCATATTTTTCAGCTGCATG